>UQCS01000001.1 GCA_900539605.1 uncultured Azospirillum sp.
GTTATTCGTGCATAGCCTTATATCCCCGGCTCCCTCTTATAGGAGTCGTTCTTTTTCGTTGATAAGGAGTTGCTACACTCCGCACCCGGCCTCCCGGATGCAGGGTTGATATTAAAGAAAAGATTTTCTTTTGGCAAGCTTTTCTTCAATCAACACTCCCCTGTTTTGCTTATTTACTTTTGGTTTAAAACAAAACTCACCTTGAAATTTTCAAGGTGAGGGAGTTCACAACTGTATGAGAACAGTCCGGGTTATTCGTGCATAGCCTTATATCCCCGGCTCCCTCTTATAGGAGTCGTTCTTTTCTCATAAGGAGTTGTGACACTCCGCACCCGGTCTCCCGGATGCAGGGTTGATATTAAAGAAACAGTTGTTTTTTGACAAGTGAAAAATTAATTCTTTTTTTAGGACACAAGACAAGAATATAGAAAAGCTTTACAAACCGGCTTATGCCGTCAGCAAAACACGCGCCGCCGCTCGCGCTTCATCGGTAACATGTTCGCCCGCCAGCATCCGTGCAATTTCTTCAAAACGCGCCGCCCGGTCCAACTCATAAACATAGGTGGTGGTCACGTTATCAGCGGTCTTTTTCTCCACTTTGAAATGATGATTTCCGCATGCGGCCACCTGCGGCGAATGCGTTACAATCAAAACCTGCACTGTTGATGCCAAACGGGCCAGACGCTCGCCGACTGCCTGAGCGGTTGCACCGCCGACGCCGGAATCGACTTCATCAAAAATCATTGTCAGGTTGGCGCCGGCATCGGCCAAATTGACTTTTAATGCCAGCATAAACCTGGCCAGTTCGCCGCCGGAAGCGATCTTGTTGAGCGGTCCCTGAGGGGAGTTGGGGTTGGTTGAAACCGTAAAGGTCACGGCATCAATACCGTTCTCGTTCCACGCATTTTCCGCCAGCCGTTCCACCAGCGTTACAAAACGCGCTTTTTCCATCTTGAGCGGCGGCAATTCTTCCATCACTTTCCAATCCAGCGCCGCCGCGGCCTGACGGCGTTTTTCGCTCAGGCCTTCCGCCGCGGCAATATATTCCAGACGCCGTTGCTGTTCCTTTTTCAGACAGTCGTTCAGACCGTCTTCTCCCAGTTCAATACGGTCTAACTGCTGCCGCATTTTCTCCAGAACCGCCGGCAATTCGTCAATTGCCACCTGGTGTTTGCGCGCCGCTGCCCTCAGCGCAAACAAACGTTGTTCAATATCGTCGATTTCATTTTGGCTGAGACTGATCGACGAACTGGCATCTTCGATCTGACGGATGCTTTCGTCGGCATTGATCAGAGTCTGTTCCAATGCTTCGGCAACCGCATCATAACGGCCGTCCACCAGCCGGTTGGCCCGTTCAATTGCTGCCTGAGCACGGCGGACTGCCGACAGAATATCAGTGCCCTGAGAAAGACTGGCATAGGCAATATTGAGATTTTCGAGAATCTTTTCGGCATTCATCATCTCGGTACGACGGGTGGCAAGTTCCGCCTCTTCGCCTGCAACCGGCTTTAGCTTTTCCAGCTCGTCCACCCAGCAGCGCAAATTGTCTTCATCGGTTTTGGCCTGATTGAGGTTTGCTTCAAAAGCCCGGCGTTCTTCAACCGCCCGGCGATAAAGAAGATACTTTTCGCGGACAGCATCTTTCAAAACGCCGTATTTACCATAACCGTCCAAAATATCACGATGCGACGCCGGGTTAAGCAGCCCCTGATTATCAAACTGGCCGTGAACTTCAACCAAATGGCGCCCGAATTCTTTCAGGATTTTAACCGACACCGGCTGATCATTAATGAATATTTTTCCTTTGCCGTTGCGGTCAAGGGTTCGTTTAATGACAATTTCTTCATCCAAATCCACATCATATTGTTCGGCCAGCACATACAGGGGATGCTCCGGCGGCGGCAATGAAAAAGACGCCGTAACGCTCAGCTTGTCTTCCCCGCTCCGGATCAACGCCGTTTCAGCACGGCCGCCCAGAACCAACCCCAGCGAATCGAGCAAAATCGACTTGCCGGCACCGGTTTCGCCGGTAAGAATGCTTAAGCCGGCCGAAAACTCCAGATCCAGCCTGTCAATAAGCACCACATTGCGGATGGACAATGAATTGAGCATCATTATTTCCCGTCTTTAACAATCTTTTCGGCTTTGGCCGTCCAGGCACCCTTCGGATAATTGTAGGCCAGAACCTGATAGGCCGCAGCCGCCTCGCCGTGCAACCCGAGAATCGTATAAATTTCGGTTTGACGATAAAGCGCCTCTTCAATATAACCGGTCTGCCGATAGTGGTTTACCACCGCCGAAAAACGATTGAGAGCCGAAAGATAATTTTTGCGGTTGAGATAGTAGCGACCGATTTCCATTTCTTTGCCGGCCAGATTGTCACGCGCCAAAATCATTTTCTGACGGGCATCGGCGGCATATTCGCTGTCGGGAAAACGCGCTTCCAACTGACGAAACGCTTCTAAGGCCTGGCGGGTTTCGCCCTGCTCGCGGTTAACATCGGAAATTTGGTCATAATAGCACATCGCTTTCAGATAATAGGCATAGGCAATGTTTTGGTTGCCGGGATGAAAACGGATAAAGCGGTCCAGCGCCATTACGGCATCGTCATAGTTTTCGTTTTTGTAATAAGCATAGGCGCCCATGATTTTGGCATCGGTGGCCCAACGGGAGTATGGATATTCCAGCTCCACTTTTTCAAAAGTTTCCGCCGCTTTTTTGTAACGGGTTTCGTCAAGATAGTCGCGCGCCTGGTTATACAGTTGTTCCGCTGTCATTTTCTCAAGATCGACTTCGTCGGAAGCACAACCGAACAACAAAAGAGAACCAAGCAGCATAGGCAATAAACTAAACTTTTTCATACTGTTACACCATTTCATAATTTGACTGATCGCTAAACAAAACTTTTAAAATCTGATTATTGTGAAAATGTCCGGTTTTGCTGGCCTCAAGCTGGCCTAAAATCGGATATCCGGAAGTGTACAAATCGCCCACCGCATCCAACACCTTGTGATTGACGCATTCGTGTTGATGGCGCAGGCCGCCGGGATTGAGCACCGTATCGCCGTCCAACACCACGGCATTATCCAGGCTGCCGCCTTTGATCAAGCCGATTGACTGCAGGTAATCGACCTGATATTTTTCACAGAACGTACGGCACGGCGCAATTTCCGCGGCATAGAGTTCCGGCGTAATCTCACCCGAAAAAACCTGACGGCCGACAATCTTGGAAGGAAATTCGATTTCAAAATCAATTTTGAGGCCTTTTTCGTAAGGTTTCAAGGTCACTGTGTTGCCTTTGCCGTCACTGTAGGAAACTTCCTTTTTGACCTTAAGGTAACGACGCGGCGCGTCTTGTTCTTTCAACGGAATCTTCATCAAAGCATCATACAACGCCGCCGCGCTGCCGTCCATAATCGGCAGTTCGGGGTTGGAGACTTCAACCAGCAGATTGTCGATACCGCGGACATACAAAGCGCTCATCAGATGTTCGATCGTGCCGACAACATTTTTATCACCGTCGCCGAGACAGGTGCAGTTGCGGGTGTCGACCACATTTGACCACAAAGCGGGTATATCGGGCTGTGACGGCAGGTCGCAGCGCTTAAAAATGATACCGCTGTTCTTGGGCAAAGGCTTAAACGTCAGTTTGGACGGCAGCCCCGAATGCAGGCCGATGCCTTCCAGTTCAAATGCTTGTCCGATTGTATGCTGCTGCATGATATGCTCCTCAAAACGAACATTAAAAAAAACAGGCAGTCTGTAAGCCGGGTTCTGTATCCTGCTATCTTTGCCTTGCGGCAAAGGCTTGGATTGATAGCCATTCATCTTGGCAGTCCGTTGCCGGACCTGCTCAGTGCGACCTACCTCTGGAGAAGAGTGGAAACGCTCCTTATAACCGTTCTGTCGAACAGCCCTCCTAACTTGGTCTTGCTTCAGACAGGGTTTGCCTTTGCCAAAACCGTTACCGGTTTTGCGGTGAGCTCTTACCTCGCCTTTTCAACCTTACCGGAGCGCACCCCGGCGGTAATTTTCTGCGGTACTTTCCCTTGGATTTCTCCAGCCGGACGTTATCCGGTGTCTTGTTTCCATGAAGCCCGGACTTTCCTCATCAGCGGATTTTACCTTCCGTGACGCGGCTATCCGACCGCCATGGAATAGAAGTTAATCTTATCGCAACATAAAAGCAAGCGAAATTTGGCAGTTCCCCTCAAAAACAAACCGGAACAGCCGTTGAGACAAATGATGACGAAAAATTGTTCCACGGTTCATTTTTGTCCGTCTGCCCGTTTTTATTCCCTTCAAAAAAACAGCGAGAAGAGTCGTTCAACCCTTTTATCCACACCCCGATGCGCCGACAAATGCAGATAATAAAAAATGTTTAAATAAAAATTATTTTTTTGTCATAAAACGCAAACTCTTGGTTGATAACAGCTCGCGGCCGGCCTTGATGTTCGCGCAGCAGAACAAAGACAGAACAGTTAACAAATCCCTAAATTTTCCCATTGATTCCCAAAAAATCCCATGCTATACCATAAAAATAAAAAAACAGGGAAAAAACACAACGATGACGGTGAGAAAGACATTTCTGTTTATGGACACCATAAACAACAAAGTAGACGCCAAAGGACGCGTCTCTTTGCCGTCAGACTACCGCACAATCGTTAAAGAATTATCAACCGAAATTGTTTGTTACCGCAGTCTGACTTCTCCCTGCATTGAAGGCTGCACCGAAGAGTTGTTGGAAAAACTTGCCGCCGAAATGGAAACGTCGCTCGACTTTTTCTCCCAAACCCAAGACGACCTCACCAACCTGATTTTCGGCGATGCCCGCCGTTTCACCTTTGACAGCACCGGAAGAATCTGTCTTTCCGAAAAGCTGCTTAAACATGCCGATATCACCGATACGGCCGTGTTTGTCGGCAAAGGACGCAAGTTTCAGATCTGGAATCCGCAAAACTGGGAAAAAGAAGAAGCCCGGATCCGGGCCGAGGTTTTGAAAAACCGTCCCTCGCTGCGACCAAACGGAGGCCGCGATGAATAATCCCAAACATATTCCGGTGATGTTAAACGAAGTTCTGGCAGCGCTGGCTCCGAAAGACGGCGAAACCTATGTTGACGCCACTTTCGGCAACGGCGGTTACAGCGAAGCCCTGCTTCGGGCGGCAAACTGCCGGGTTATTGCGATTGACCGCGATCCCAACGTGGCCGCTCGTGCCACCGAATTAAAACAGAATTACGGCACGCGGTTTGACTTCCGTCCCGGCTGTTTCGGCGCCATTGACACGCTGGTTACCGAAGAAATTGACGGCATTGTCTTTGACATCGGTGTTTCTTCGATGCAGATTGATCAGGCCGAACGCGGCTTTTCCTACAGCAAAGATGCTGCTTTGGACATGCGGATGTCCTGTTCCGGATTGTCGGCGGCAGATATCGTCAACACATACGGCGAAAAAGAACTGGCCGACCTGATTTATCAATTCGGCGAAGAGCGCAAATCGCGTCAAATTGCAGCCAGAATCGTCGAAGCACGGCAACAACAGCCGATAGAAACAACCCGGCAACTGGCGGAAATCATTTATAAAGTCATTTTCAAAAAACCGGGACAGCCCGATCCGGCCACCCGCACCTTTCAAGCCCTGAGAATCGCGGTTAACAATGAGTTGGGCGAGTTGCAAAGCGGTTTGGCCAACGGGTTGAAAACTCTTCGTCCGGGGAGTCGGATGGCGGTGGTCACCTTTCATTCGTTGGAAGACCGCATCGTTAAAAACTTCTTTAAACAAAAATCCGGCAAAACCGGCGGTGTTTCCCGTTATCTGCCCGATACCACGCCCCAAGAAACTGCCGAATTTTCTTTCTGTTCCAAAGCCATATTACCGGGTGAGGCGGAAATTTCCGCCAACTCCCGCGCCCACTCCGCCAAACTGCGTTATGCCATTAAAAGTCATAAGGAGACAGAGTAATGAATACAACCAAATCTGCCGCTATCTGCCTATGGGCTGCCTTGACTGTATTAACTGCCGTTATTTTCGCTACTTTCATTATGAAAAACCGGGTACAGGATCTGGAAAAAGAACTGGCCCGTATCAACCGTACCATCAGCGAAGACATTAAAACCATTCATATTCTGAAAGCCGAATGGAGCCATCTTAACAATCCGGAACGACTGCGCAACCTGGCCAGTCGTCACAGCGACCTCACGCCGATTAAAGCCGAGCAGATTATCAGCTACGCCTCTTTGCCGTTTGACTATGAACCCAGCCGCAAAATACTGGCCCGCAAAAACCTTAACGACATGGCAGTCAAAAACAAAGAACTGCGCCGGTTGGCCAAAGCTCAGCGCTAAGCGGGACTGATCGGAACAATGAAACTGTGGGCCAAAAAAGACAAAAACAAATTTTATCTGCCGGGTGAAGAAATCAAAGTCAACCGGGGTTTTGCCTTTTCCAACTACAATATCGAACAAGATCCGCTGTCAAGCTGCAAAACCCGAATGCTGCTGGCCATTTCGTCATTTATTCTGATTTATGTTATCATTGCCCTGCGCACCCTCAGCATCTGCATCAGCGGCATTACGCCGCGGGATGAACGGGGCGAGAGCGAATTGCCGCAGCTAAAAATCGAAAATCCGATTGCACGCGCCGACATCACTGACCGCAACGGGACCATCATTGCCACATCGCTGCCGACGGCAAATCTGTTTGCCCATCCGCGAAAAATCAAAGACAAAGAAAAAGTTGCCGCCAAACTCAGCGAATTTATTCCCGATATGCTGTACGAGGATATTCTGGCTCAGTTGGAAAAGAAAGGCAATTTTGTTTACATCAAGCGCAATTTGTCTCTGGCTCAGCGTTATCAGATTTATGCTCTCGGAATCCAGGGTCTCGGTTTTGAAGACGTTGAAAAACGCGTCTATCCGCACAAAAATCTGTTTTCGCACATTTTGGGCAAAACCAATATCGACAACATCGGCATTTCGGGTATTGAAAAACAACTTGACGAACGCCTGACCAGTTCTGACGTTCCGCTGCAACTGACGATTGACTCCGGCGTTCAGGACACCATCCGCCAAAAACTTGCTGCCGCTGTTAAGAAATTCAATGCCATCGGCGCTTCGGCCATTTTGATGAACGTTAACACCGGAGAGATCATTGCCATGTTGTCATTGCCCGACTTTGATCCCAACCTCAACATGCAGCCGGACGAACGCGCCCAGTTCAATTTTCCCACCAAAGGCCTTTATGAACCCGGCTCGGTGTTCAAAATCTTTAACGCCGCGTTGGGACTGGAAAGCGGAAAAGTCAAACTCTCCGATCGTTTTGACGCCACTAAGCCTCTCAAGCTCAAATATAATATCATTAAAGATTATCGCGGCGAAAACCGTTGGCTTGACCTGCAGGAAATTCTGATCTACTCTTCCAACATCGGTTCGGCGCAAATTGCACTTAAAGTCGGCAAACAGGAACAAAAAAGCTTTTTGCGCAATATGGGACTGTTTGACCCGATCGGTTCTTTCGAAGTGACCGAAAAAGCAACCCCCAGTGTCCCCCGCCATTGGGGCGAAGCAACCAGCGCCACTGTATCCTACGGATATGGCGTTTCGGTAACACCGCTGCACATTATTTCTGCTTTTGCGGCGGTCGTCAACGGCGGCATTTATCATACGCCAACCCTGTTAAAAATCGACCATACCGATGAAGGCCGGCGGGTTCTTTCCGCCAAAACCTCGGCGGCGATGCGCAAACTGTTGCGCGGGGTGGTTACCAAAGGTTCGGGAAGACGCGCCAACGTTCTCGGTTATGAGGTTGCCGGCAAAACCGGAACCGCCAACAAACTCGTCAACGGCCATTATGTCGACAAGAAAGTTATGACATCGTTTGTCGCCACTTTCCCGGTTTCGCATCCGAAATACGCTTTGTTTGTAATGATGGACGAGCCCAAAGCTTCTAAAGAGACTTTCGGCTTTGCTACTTCGGGCTGGAACACAGTACCGACGGCCGGTGAAATAATTTCGGCAATTGCCCCGCAACTCAACGTTAAAGCCAACTATGACCTTGACGAGAAACGGGCGCAACTGATCGAAGCTTCCTATACTCACTGATATGGCAATAGTTAGATTTTATTTCTGTACCGGTGTTTTGTTTCGGCAAATGCTGCTTTCAAATTTATAATTTTGCCGATTATCAAGTTTTTTCTGCTCGTGCAGCAACGTTGCCTTAAATTTATCAACCAAGGGTTCGATCAGGGCAATATACTTCCGGTTCATTTGCGCGGTTGCGGCATCGGTTCGGGATAACGAAGCAACATTAGAGGGACCGACTTCATCCAGACGGGCATTTATCTCGGCACGAACATGTGGCAAAAAATACTCAAGCGCTGCAACGGCAACCTGCTGATGCTGATGTTCGTGACGCAGAACCAACTGATAGGAACAGCTTTCTTGATTTAACGTGCGGTCAATATATATAGTCGGATCCTGAAATCCGACAAACACGTCCAAACTCATCGGCAAAATACAAATACTGTCGTCGGCCGCCACCCGCGTTACCGTATTTAACGTAACCGACCAGTCGATTCCGATCAGCGAAAGGCCGGAGGCAAACATTCCGGGTTCAATCAATCCGTATTGTTGTCCGAGACGGGTCAGTGCCTGACGGTCATAATCGAGGTTATATTTCAATTTACCGTAAGACGTGGTTAGATTGAGCCGGGTCTTATACCGAAACTCGGCACAGGGATCTGCCGCCGCCGGGGCCGCGTTTTCCGCCGCCCAAACCGGGGAGAGAGATGCACAAATGCAAAATATTGATGTCAAATATAAATTTTTCATGTATGTTAG
This sequence comes from uncultured Azospirillum sp., assembly GCA_900539605.1. GTDB lineage: Bacteria > Pseudomonadota > Alphaproteobacteria > RF32 > CAG-239 > JAFUYI01. Next base: position 8,840 of record UQCS01000001.1, read on the forward strand.
AGTAAAGTAAGATTAGTTAAGATTAGGTTATGACAATGAAAAATTTTACACTCTGCCTTGTTTTTGCCCTGATGGCTGCTACCGCGGCAAGAGCCGAATATGTCCGCAAGACGGTACGGCCCGGATTTTTTATTCCGTCAAAAGAACTTAACCGCCGCGAAAAACTGCCGCCGTTTCCGGTTCGTCCTCAAATTGTCGAAACCGAAGCGGAAGAAGATATCAATTACGTTATTCCGGCACCGACCGTGTCGCCGTCTGCCCCTGCCCCCGAACCCGAATATCATGTTGTCGATGAACAGACACCGGCGGAAAAAGTACACGTCAATTTACTCCAGGTACGACCGATGGATGATGAGATTATTGACAAGGAAAGAATGCTTCCGCACCGCAGCAACGAAAAATTTGACGATACGCTTGGACAAACCGCAGCCTATCAAAAGATCCGCCAAGATTATGCTGAGGATTTGAAAGCAATTGCCGAAACCGGCAAAGCACCGGAAAACGCCGCTGTTACCGCTGCTTTGCAAAAAATGAACTCCAACGACAGTATTTGGGTGGATGACAGTTTCGGCATTGAAACAGAAGAAGAAACATCCCCGCAAGAATAATGCTTTTAAGATGTCTGCCCAATTCCGGAGTGACACTCAATAGACGGCTGCCAGATAACATCATGTTCAGCCATAAAAAACCCCGGAGAACTCCGGGGTTTTTGTGTTTTTTCAAACAGTTCAGTACATTGTCGACAGCACATTCTTAAACTTGGGCAGATTGTCCAGAGCACTGCCGGTTCCCTTGACCACGCAGGCCAACGGATTTTCGGCAATCGAAACGGGCAAGCCGGTAGCATTGCGCAAAACCTGATCGAGGTTAGACAGCAAACCACCGCCCCCAGTCAGAACAATCCCCTTGTCGACAATATCGGCTGCCAGTTCCGGCGCCGTATTTTCCAACGCAACCTTAACCGCTTCAACGATTTGGGCAACCGGATCGGCAAGTCCCTCCGCAATCTGACGTTCGGTAATCGTAATTTCCTTCGGCACCCCGTTCATCAGATCGCGACCGCGAATTTCAATGCTGCGCCCTTCACCTTCCTCAGGCGAACAAGCCGAACCGATTTCCTTTTTGATTCTTTCGGCCGAACTTTCACCGACCAGCAGATTATGGTTGCGGCGAATGTAAGAAATAATCGCATCATCCATTTTGTCGCCGCCGACTCTGACTGAACGGGCATAGACAATACCGCCGAGCGAAATAACCGCCACCTCGGTGGTGCCGCCGCCGATGTCAACAACCATGCTTCCGGTCGGCTCCGTCACCGGTAGTCCGGCACCGATTGCCGCCGCCATCGGTTCTTCGATCAGGCGAACTTTGATAGCTCCCGCCGCTTCGGCAGACTCCTGAATCGCACGCCGTTCAACTGCCGTAGACCCCGAAGGCACACAGATGATGACCATCGGCGAAGCAAACGAACGACGGTTGTGAACTTTGCGGATAAAATATTTGATCATTTCTTCGGCAATTTCAAAATCGGCAATCACACCGTCGCGCAACGGACGAATAGCCTGAATGTTACCGGGGGTACGCCCCAGCATTTGTTTGGCTTCGTTTCCGACGGCCAAAACCTGTTTTTTGCCGCGTATTTCCTCAATGGCGACAACCGAGGGTTCGTTCAGCACGATCCCCTTCCCTTTGACATACACCAAAGTGTTGGCTGTTCCCAAATCTATCGCCATGTCAGACGAAAATAAGCCCATAATCTTTTGCCACATTGTATTTTCTCTCCGGAGTTTTCTTCGTAATTATCTTGTTTTTTATATCATTACGCTTATTTGTGCAACATTTTATATTGCTTTTTAACATCATTTATAAAATTGTCGTCGCTACTGTAACAACCGTTGAGGGTAATATCGGCTTCCAGCTTGTTGCGAAACCAGGTGAGCTGTCGCTTGGCATATTGACGGGTATGAAGCTTGGCGTTCTCCACCGCCTCCTGCTGCGAGATTTCACCGCGCAGAAACGCTGCCAGATCGGGAACACCCTGCGCCTTCATCACCGGAAGATCGGGCGAAACATTTTTTTTCAGCAAATGACGTACTTCTTCCAAAGCGCCGTTTGCCATCATGATGCCAAAACGCAGATTGCAACGGAAATCGAGATCGGCTTTCAACGGCATCAATTTGATAACGAAAAAGCGGGTATCGGGAAGCTTTTTGATCATCGGACGAGTAAACCAGTCGGCGATAGAAATTCCGGTGCTGTGAAAAATTTCATAAGCGCGGCGAACTCGGGTGGTGTCGGCCGGTTTGACCATCGCCGCACCGGCCGGATCAACTGCCGCCAAAAGCCTGTACAATTCCGCCACCCCGTTTTGCTCCAAAATACGCAACGCTTCGGCGCGAATTTCCGGATTTGTTTCGGGAATCGGTGTTGTTCCGTTGATGAGATTATTGAGATAAAGGCCACCGCCGCCAACAATGATCGGGGTTTTTCCTTGCTGTCGGGCCTTGCAAATCTCAGTCGTCGCGTCTTCCAACCAGGTCACCACATTGCCGTTTACTTCATCATCAAGATACTCATACAGGCGATGCGGCACTTTTTGTTTGTCTTCGACGGAAGGCGATGCCGCAATGACCGGTATCGACTTATATACCTGACTGGCGTCGGCATTGATCACCACGCCGTTCAATTCCAGTGCCAGATCAATCGCCAGTTGCGATTTTCCGGAAGCGGTCGGGCCGCCGATCACAATCGGGATATTTTGCGACACCGGGCCTCCTCTACCAGAATGCGGCACAAATCTTCATAGCTGCCGCCGGTATATTTAAATTGTTCCGGTACCAGCGACAACGGAGTCATACCGGGGTTGGTGTTAATTTCCAAAACCACCACGCCGTCATGCTCATTATACCGCATGTCGGTGCGCGAAACCGTATTACAACCGAGCGCTTTATGCAATTTTTCGGCATAGCGCAACGCCGTATTGTAAGCGGCTTCCGGAATTTCGGCAGGAATAATATGGTCGGTCACACCATCGGTATATTTGGCCCGATAGTCATAAAAACCGCTTTTCGGCCGCATTTCGGTTACCGTCAGAGCTTTTCCGCGCAGAACACTCACCGTAAGCTCTTTGCCTTCGATATATTTTTCGATCAGAATTTCACGGTCTTCGTCCTGATAGTCGACTTGCTGCAAATCGTCCGGGGTACGGATAATGTAAACGCCGACGCTTGATCCGTCACTGACCGGTTTGATCACATAAGGCATCGCAATCATGGTTCCGTTTTGTTTGAAAGCGCGCAAAGTGGTCTTTTCGCCAAACGGCACTTTAATGCCGCAGGATTGGCAAATCCATTTGGTGAGGTCTTTGTCCATCCCTACCGCCGAGGCCCTGAGGCCGGAATGGGTATAGGGAATTTGCATTAAATCGAGCAGTCCCTGAATTTCGCCGTCTTCACCCCAGTTGCCGTGCAAGGCGTTGAACACGACATCCGGTTGCAGCCGTTTCAATTCCTCCACCAAAACCGCAGTATCGGTCAAATCATGCTCGGTCACCTGATAGCCGGTCCGGCGCAAAGCTTCCGCCGCGCCCCGCCCGGTAATCAGACTGACTTCTCGTTCGGCCGAAAAGCCACCCATCAGAACCAAAACTTTCTTTGACATTTTGTAAAAATCCTTATATTAAAGAGTAATTATTCAGCCCGGCAATATAACAAAAAAAATTTAAGAAAGCCATAAAATTGATAAAAAAATTTCTGGTCATAACCTTCTTCGCCGCGATGGCTGCTGATGCCCGCGCCCTCAGCGTCAAACACGATTTCACGGCATTCATCGGCCCTTTCAACGCCAGCACCGCCGAATTTGAGTATGTGCTGCTGCCGCATGAATATGCCGTCCATTCAACCGTACGCACCAACGGCACTTTTAATCTTCTCTATCCGTTTGAGGCGCAATATTTTACCGGCGGCCGGATCGAAAACGGACACCTGGAGACAGCCGCCTACCGCTACAAATCCAAATCGCGTTTTTCCAAACGCAGCAAAGAAATGATCTATGACCGGAACGGACAACCGGTTTACAGCATCAGCACCAAAAACGGCAAACAAAAAAAGAAAACGATTGAAGTCAGCGCCGACAACAAAAACACCACCAACCTGCAAACCGTGTTGGCCGCCATCGCCAAACATTACAACGAAGTACGTTTTTGCGACTCCGAGATGCGGATTTTTGACGGCAAAAAACGCTACAATGTTATCTTTCGCGACGAAGGGACTGAAGAGCTGAAAGCCGATGACAATTCTCCGTTCTCCGGCAGCGCTGCCAAGTGTTCGATGTATATCAACAAGTTGGGCGAAGACGGCGATGATTTGCTGTGGCAACTTTCTTCCGAACGACCGGTTTATTTTTGGATTTTGCGCGACCCAAAGACCACGGCACCGTTTATTGCCCGCATCAAGATTAAAGAAACCCCGCTGGGGGAAATGGACGTTTACACCACCAAAATAGAGGTAAAAAAATAAAATGCAAACCGAACTTCTTTTGCCGGCCGGTTCACTGGTCAAACTGAAAACCGCAATCCTATACGGCGCCGATGCCGTTTATGCCGGAACGCCGGACATGAGCCTGCGTACTCAATCGCAATTTTCACTTGAAGACATTGAAGAGGGAATTGAATTTGTACATGCCCACGGCAAAAAGATTTATCTGACTCTCAATCTTTACACCCACAACAAAGATATCGAAAAACTGCCGCATTTCGTCGATACCTTGAGGCGGCTGAACCCCGACGGCGTTCTGATTGCCGACCCGGGCGTTTTTCTCTATCTGAAGGAACATGCGCCGGAACTGAAGCGCTTTGTTTCCACTCAGGCCAACATCTGTTCATATCAAACGGTTAAATTCTGGCAGTCGCTCGGCGCCGATCTCTGTGTGCTGGGACGGGAAGTTTCGTTTGAAGAAATGAAACAAATCCGCGCGCAATGCCCCGACATCATGTTGGAGACCTTTGTTCATGGTGCCATGTGCATGTCTTATTCCGGACGCTGCCTGATTTCCAACTTTTTGGCCGACCGAAGCGCCAACCAGGGCAAATGCGCCCATTGCTGCCGCTGGCATTATCAATTGCATCTGCGGTTAAAGGACGGTACGATTAAAGATCTGGAAATCACACCCGAAAATAAAGATATGTTTGAATATCTGGTTCAAGAAGAATTTCGTCCCGGCGAACTTTACGAGATCGTCGAAGATGAACACGGCGCCTACATCATGAATTCAAAAGACCTTTGTCTGATGCCGCGACTGGACAGCCTGCTTGAGATCGGCATGCATTCGCTCAAAATCGAAGGCCGCAACAAAACCGAATATTATGCTGCAATCACCGCCCGCAGTTACCGGCAGGCTATCGACGCCTGGCGCCGCGATCCGCAAAACTGGTCTCCCGATCTTTATATGCAGGAATTGCACACTTTGCAAAATCGGGGATACTGTCTGGGTTTCTACGAGGGGCATCTGACCGCCCTCAGCCAAAACTATGAATACACACGTACGCTCGGCGATTGGCTGTTTGCCGGTTCAATTGTCGACTGGCAGGGCGATGATATTATTTTTGAAGTACGCAATTATATCAATTGCGGCGAATTCATCGAGTTTCTGCTTCCCGGTTCACTGGAAAACATCCGTCTTACGCTTTCGCAATTTCAAGATGCCGAAAGCGGCGAAATTACCTCGAGGGTATCGGCCGGACAAGGCAAAAAAATTCGCATTCCCGCTGCAGCTTTCGGCACAGACGCTGCCGAACTGCGCCGGAAACTGCCGCAATACACGATTGCCCGCAAACCGGCTGACCTAAAAGAAGACAATGCTCGGATGCTTAACCGCAAAAAAGAAGAGTTTGAACAACTCTGCTCCGACTGACCGGCACTCATTTTTGACTGTATCGCAATTTCCTTCAAACCCGCCGTTCGTAATCGGGCCCCGGATAAGAAGAACGCTGATAACGGGAAGTTCTCATTTCCCGGGCAGCGCCGTCCAACAATTCGGAAATCATCCGGCATTCGCGCCCCTCGGCGGCCGAACTGCATTCGGCACGCGCCCAGGCTTTTTTGAGATACGATTTTTTTACCGTCGGGTTACTGCTCTGCCGCGCCAACTCGATCAGTGCGGTAATTTCGGCAATGTCTTCCTCGTTTTGGATGATTTTTTTGACAGTATCCAGCCACGCCGAAACCTCTCCCGCCTGTTTGTAAAGATCGGCTATTTTACGATAAACCACAATCCGGTCATAGGGACGTTGCGCCCAAGCAAGCGAATTTTGATAGTATTCAACCGCCAGAGAAACGTCGGGATTGTTTTCGGCCGCCAGGGCGGCCATATTGTTATAGGTCCAGAACAAAACCGTATCACGCGCCGGTTTGTTTTCGAGAGCACAATTGTCTTTGTCGCGGCAAAAATCGGCCACCATCTGCCAGGCGGTCATTTTATCTTGCCACAAATCAAGTTTTTCGACCGCTTCGGCCGCTTTTTTATAAGCAATAAAGATATTTTCGCCGTTTTTTTCCATTCTATATCTCCTTTGTCACAAGATATGTGCAGCAAACGGCTTCTTCTATCGGCAATAAGTTTTAAATGATCTCAAATTTTCCGTCTGTAATGTCCGGCAAAAAACCGCTGACGACCGGCGGCATGAAAGTAATGTCATCCACGCGTGCCGCCCACGGTCCGCGTTGACAGGCAACAATCATGCGGTCCAAGGCGTCTTCGTCTCCGCGCATGAAAATCTCAACGCCGCCATCCCCGACGTTGCGCACCCAGCCGGATATTGCACCGACTGAAACCGCCATCTGTTTGGCCCATCGGCGGTAACCGACGCCCTGCACCCGGCCCCGGATTTTCAAATAAACGGTTTTAATTTTCATCAGCGCAAAAACTGCTCAATATCGCGCAACTCTTGTTTCAGGCATTGGCGTTTCTGCTCGGAAGCGCTTTCCTTTCCCCAGTGTTCCGATTGCCAAAGTTCTTCCAGATAAGCGGCGTCAAACGCCTGTTCGGCACTGATATGCCCTTTCACCAGTGCCGCCGCCAACAATTCCGACTTCATGTTAACCGAGGCCAGATAAAACGCGGCAAGCTCTTTATCGGAAAGATTTTCCATAAAACATTTAAGATTTGCCTGAGAAAACTCATCCTGTTCCGGCACTTCCAAACCGCGGGTTGCCGTATACTGGGAATTAAACTCCCGGTTTGCCCAACTCAGTACCGGACTCCACAATTGTTCCTGTTTTTTGACCAAATCGTCATTGTTGGCCCAAAACAAAAGCGAATCGGTGGAAGCAAACTGAACCAGTTTGTCAATAATATCTTTGCGGCGGGTCTTGATTTCACCAACCGCCTGTTTAAGTTTTTCTGCAGTCATTTTAAGTTTCCTGTTTTTTTACACCTTGTCTATATAACTTAATTATTTTAACAAGTTCTTAATCAGCTGACGGGCATTGTTTTCCAATGCTTTGGCAGTATCTTTAGCTGCCGTAACACCGTCCCCGACCAACCCGGTCGCTCCCTGATATGTGCCTTGCGCAGCACCGGTTACACCCGACGGCTTGGGAAAACGATCCTGATAAGCGGTTCCTTTTAACGCGGTATAGCATGGGGCGGTATCTTTATCAAGCAATAACTGGGCACCGGCATAGGCTGGCCCTGCCGCAACACCGGCAATTGTCCGGAGAGCACCGCCTTGATCAAGCGAAATCTTAGGATTTTGCAGAGTTCCGCCGATCTGCACCAAATTACTCAATGCCTGAAGAATGCTGATATCGGTCATACCGCTTCGATAAGCATTGACGTTCAATTTCAATTTATCGTCACGCAGATTAACCATACCGCTGCCGACCAGATTCAACTTGTCCGAATCGACGGCAATTCCTTTCGGAAAATCGATTTTTCCATCCTTAAAGTCAGCGCGAACCACCGCACATTTCAACTGTACCTTTTCTACCTTTGAGGTATCTATTTTAAGAATGCCGAGCAGCTGGGTCACAAAGTTATTGGTCAAAATCCGCAATTTTCCGCTTTGCAAAACCGATTTTTCAACAATGGCAACCAGATTGCCGTTAAGAGAATCAGCCACCGCACGATAAGTGGCGCCGCGCCCGCTCAGATCAGCGTGAATATCGCTTTGGCCGCCGCTTATAAAACCGAAATTATTGCCGTCTGCCAAGAGCTTTTTATGCAGCGTCTGCAAAATCAGGTTGCGGCTGTCCAGTTTTAAGGTTACTGACTGCGTTGCCGCATTGACAGTTGTATTAAGATCCACCATACCGGGACCGAACTTCATCTGTAAGGGATTGACGTTCAGCACGCCGTTTTTCAGCACTGCCGTCAGTTTGACATCGTCGGCGGTAATGTCATTGTTGACAATCAGTTTGCCGACACTGAGTTTCAAATCACCGTTAACAGTCCTGAGCAACTGATAAGGAATCTTATCGTTGGGTATCATGTCGCTGGCGGCAGCGGTTTTGATCAGCGGCGGCAGCACAAACGCCGTCGGACTTTGAGGGTTAAACGACGGCAGACTGATTGACGGGCTTTTCAAATCAGCTTTGATATACGGCACTTTTCCCGCAATATCGGCGCTGACGGTCCCCTTGATGACATTGTTGACGACATTGAGAGAGGAAATATTCAACGACACTTTCTTGAGATCGGCTTTTCCGTCACCGATCAAAGTGGTTTCCGGCGCATTAAAATTGCCGGCCGGATTGTAAACATTGAGTTTAAAATCGGCCCGCAGATCATTTAACAGATCATAAAGCTGGGCATTGATCGATGCTTTGACATTAAGCGCCGCCACTTCTATATCGGCCGGCCACGCCTGATCGGAACTGAACAAGCCGGACAGCGAACCGGTATTGCCGCGTCCCTTGATATCCATGCCGTTAAAGACCGCATCCCAGGTGATGTTCATCGGCGCCTGAATTCCTTCGGCCGAAAAAGTAAGACTTTTAACCTGCAATTTGAGCGGCGCCGAACCGGCAGCCAAATATTGAACCGTGCTGTCATTAACCGCAACTTCACGCGCAATCACGTCGGACAGCGAGCTTAAAAATGCCGGTGCCGGCGTTGCTTTTTCTTCGGCATATGCCTCTTTGATCAGCCAGCCGCCGGAAACTGAGGCGGTTTTGGCCGGTTGCGCCGGCTGAACCGGTTCAAACGTCCAATTGTTTTTGCCGTCGGCAGCGGTTTCCAAATATATCCGCGCGCCGTTCAAAACCGCCTTATCTATTACAATCTGCTTTTTCAACAGCGGCAGCAACGAAAATTTCAGTTCCAGCGAACCGATCTCCGCCATTTGCGAATTTTTGGCCCAGGAAGGATTCGACAACGTAACGTCATTGATGATCAAGGTCGGAATCAATGATATCCCCAAACTGGCGTCGCCTTTGACATCCAGTTTGCGACCGGTATGTTCATAAACAATTTTTGCCGCATAGGACTTATATTTATTTAAATCAAAATTCTTAAGGAAAAAATATCCCCCGACACCGGCAATCAAAACCACCAGAACCACAATTCCCAACAACCATTTCAAAAAACGCATCTTCGGCTCCTCATCTATCATCTTTTCAGGATTTAAACACCAGCCCGGCCGCTTCCAGGCTGGCTTTAAAATGAGCCGGAAGCGGCGCGGCAATCACAATGTTCTTATTATATATGGCTGATAAATCAATTTTGTATGCATGCAAGTGCAATTTGTCGGCAAAAAGATTAAATTTTTTGCGTTCACTGCCAAAATAGCGGTCATCACCGATAATCGGACACCCGACCGACTCGAGATGAGCCCGGATTTGGTGCGTCCTTCCGGTCAACGGCGACGCCTCAATCAACGCAAAACGCTCTCCGACGTTGTCCAGCACCCGGTATAAAGTGCGGGCGCTCTGCCCCCCGGAACCGACCACCATTTTTTCGCCTGCTTTTTCCAATGGCGCTTTGATTTCGCCCTCGGAAGGGCAAGGACAGCCGCTGACCAGCGCCAGATAAGTTTTTTTCAACCGGCGTTCACGAAAGGCACCGGTCAGCAGATCGGCCGCCTTGCGATGGCGCGCCAACAGCAAAACGCCGCTGGTGTCTTTATCAATCCGGTGAACCAGCTTGGGACGTTCTTCATTATCAAATTTCAGTCCGTCAAGCAAACCATCAACATGGAAGCTGGTGTTGGTTCCGCCCTGCACCGCCAGCCCGGAAGGTTTGTTAATCGCAATCAGGTTCTCGTCCTTAAAAATAACCAGGCTGCGAATAAAATCGATTTCCCTGGCCGACAGTTCGGCGCTTTTTTGCGGCAACGCTTCGTCATCTTTGAGCGGCGGCACCCGCACTTCCTGTCCCGCCATCAGCTTTAACCCGGCCTCGGCGCGTTTGCCGTCAACCTTAATCTGTTTGGTTCGCAGCAGCTTTTGCAACCGCCCGAGCGTAAGGTTGGGATAATATTTTAAAAACCAGCGGTTAAGCCGCATACCGTCATCAGCCGGCTTCACTTTTATCAATTCTACAGACATGTATTATTTTCTTTCCATCATTTCCCTTTTTAGCGCCATCAACTGCATGAAGTCGTCTTCTCTCCCGGCGTGATCGGCGCGCCGTTTCAGCTTTTCGCACCGTTCTAAATGCTGTTCCATCGGTGCCAGTTCAAGATTTTCCACAAAACGGTCAAAATCGTCTCCGGTTTTGAACGAAGGCTCTTTTTTGCCAAACTCATAAATTTCCATCGGCAGGCCGGCATCTGCCGCCTTCTGTACAAAATCCATTACCGCTGCCGAAACATTGAGTGACACACTCGGCTTAACCCCCAACGGATTGCCGGTCGGATAGCCGAATTTTTCCCTCAGGGCACGATGTTTTCCGTATGCTTCATCGTTATTCATTTTGCGTTCAACGACATTCAGCGCTGCCTGATATTCATCAACCAACATGACTTTAAGTTTGGTTGTATAACCAAACTTTGGAACATGTTCCAACATTTTTACGCTATTTTGCAACACCGAGGTATCATAAACAATATCCATTTGCTGCCGCACCGCCGCTTTATAGATTTCGTTTGACACTTTGGTGGCAAAGCGGCCGATTTCGGAATCGCAAAAATCCTCGCGAATATCAATGCCCAACGTTTTGGCATATTCTGCAATAATATGGTCGGAGGAAATGACGACGGCATTGTCAATCTGTGCCGCCAGTGTTGACTTTCCCGAACCGGGGGCACCGATCAGCGCATAAAAGGTCGGATTCTGCGACGGTGTTTTTCCTTCCAGAGCCTGGGCAATCATTTGTTCGGTAAAAACCTGTTGTTCATCTTCGGCAAGTTCCAGCATCTATTCCTCCTGTTGTTTGTTTCTGTTTTTTTCCTGACGGAGTTTTTCAAAATACTCCACTCTTTTTTTCACTTCCCGCTCAAAGCCGCGTTCTACCGGACGATACAGTTTTTGACGACGAATTCCGTCGGGAAAATAATTCTGCCCCGAAAAACCGTCGTCCAAATCCTGATCGTAAACATAGCCCTGATTGTATCCCAGTTCTTTCATCAGCTTGGTCGGCGCATTTAAAATATGTTTCGGCGGCATCAGCGAGCCGGTCTTTTTGGCCAGATCAAGCGCCTGATGCATCGCCTTATAGACGCCGGCCGATTTAGGCGCGGTTGCCAGATAAACCGTCAGTTGCATCAGGGCCAGATCACCTTCCGGCGAGCCCAGACGTTTGTAAGTGTCCCAACAGGCAATCGCCTGCTGAACCGCGTTGGGATCCGCCATCGACACATCTTCCACCGCAAAACGGGTTAATCGACGGAAAATGTATTTCGGATCCTCGCCGGCAGTAATCATCCGCGCCACCCAGTACAGCGCCGCATCAACGTCGGAACCGCGCAACGACTTGTGAACCGCCGAAATCAGATTGTAGTGACCGTCGCGCCCTTTATCATACACCGGCGCCCGCGAACGAATAATCTTTAGCAGACTCTCCTTATCGAAAATTTCGCCCTCTTTGGCATAATTCAACACGCTTTCCGCCAAATTGAGAATATAACGGCCGTCCCCGTCCGCAGTTGCCTTCATTAATTCACGCGCTTCGTCGTCTACCGGCAGTTTGCGTCCGGTTTCTTTTTCCGCCCGGCGCAACAGTTCCTCAAAATCGTCAGAATTTAAACGATTGAGAACAAATACCTGGCAGCGCGAAAGCAAAGCTGCGTTCAGTTCAAAAGACGGATTTTCAGTGGTGGCACCGACCAGAATGATCGTTCCGTCTTCAACATAGGGCAAAAAACCGTCCTGCTGCGACTTGTTAAAACGATGAATTTCATCGACAAACAACAAGGTTCCCTTGCCTTGAGCAACCCGCCGTTCCTGCGCGTATTGAAACACTCTTTTCAAATCGGCCACACCGGAAAAAACCGCCGATATCTGTTCAAAATACAAGTTAGTATGTTCCGCAATCAGCCGGGCAATTGTGGTCTTGCCACAACCGGGAGGCCCCCAAAGAATAAAGGAGGTGATTTTGCGCGACGCAACCATCCGCCCCAGCGGCGCATCGGAACCGACCACATGATTCTGTCCCACGACTTCCGCGAGGGTTTGGGGGCGCAAACGGTCGGCAAGCGGCCGTTTGACATTATGTGAAAAAAGCGTGTCTTCCATCTTGTTTCCTATCGCTGATAACCGCCGCGGTCATGGCCGTTAAACATTTCCGGCATTTCTTTTTGCCGCCGCTTGGCCTCCAGCACCCGGCGCTTGCGTTCTTCGATCACATTGCGCAATTCCTCTTTGTTGGCCTTGTTCTGCTGACGGATATGTTCCAACGCTTCTTCGTCTTTTACCGGTGCTTTTTCCTTGCGCTTAAACGCCTTTTGTCCCAGTTTCACTAAATTCTGTACATCCATTCCCTTAAAACCCGATACATTGTAAACACCGAAATTACGGGCATCGTTAAGAAAAAAGTCGGTAAAGTCGATTCCCTTGCCACCCTTGCGCACTTTTTTCTTCGGGGCAAGAATTTTCTTCAGTTCCATCGCCGTCGGCACCCGTCCGAGCGCCTGAGCAATTTGTTCCGGCGTAATGATACATTCGCTCAAATCAAGTTCCGCAATGTTAACACCGGTAAAATCGACGCCGGTAAAATCAACCCCGCGCAAGCTGACTTTGCTCAGATCAATCTTGCGCAAATCCAGCATCGTTAAATTGATTTTGGTCAGATTCAGCTTATGCGGATAGTATTGTGCCAGATACTCCACCAGTTCCTGCAATTCTTCCAAACTGATATCGTCAATGGTGATATCAAGCAGAATGGCGTCCTGGAAATAAACATCAGTCAACACCACATTATTCATTATTGCGCCGGTAAAGTTGGTACCGATCAGCTGAGCGCCGGCAAAAATGGCACCGGTCAGGTCGGCACCGGAAAGATTGGTATCGGTCAGGTTGGCACCCGAAAAATCGGCGCCGCGCAAATCGGAACCCGAAAAGTTTACACCGGACAGGTTGGCAGCCGAAAAATTGGCGTTGGAAAGGTCTTCGTGATCAAACTCGCCGTTTTCAAGGTTTTTGCCGTTAAATTCAATATTGAGAATCGGCAAATCATCTTCAGGATCGCGAAAAACGGCCCGCCACGGATCCGGCTCGCCGTCATCGTCGTCATCGGGCGGCAGCGGCAGATCGTCGCCGTTTTCCTCGCTTTCCGAAGTTATTTCTTCCTCATCGTCATCAAACGGAAACGCTTCATCGTCCTCATTGTAAAAATCGGCGTCATTGTCATCGTAAGGCACGGAATCGTCGTCATAATTGTCGGCGTCGTCAAATTCATTTTCCCGGTAAGGCGGCTCATCGTCTTCGTACGCAGGATCGTCATAATCTTCATCTTCCGAATAAAAAGCGCCGTCATGCCGTATCGCGCGTGCGGGGCGGAACAAATCATCGTCATCTTGGTCACAGACAGCAAAAGCACCGTCTTCGGCCATTCCCTGGCGGGAGGCCCTGGCTTTGTCCCTGATTGCTTTCAGTGCGGCTATTTTTTCTTCGTCCGATGCCATTTCTTACCCTTGCAAGCGTTGCCCTACCGGCTTTTTATAATAACGTAAGAAATATAATTTTACAAATATTTTATATGCTCTCCTCATAAAATTCACCGCCGATGACCTGTTTGGCGGTTTCGTAATCAAAACCGGCGCGAATCATGGCCGCCAGGTCTTTTTGCCGGCAGACGCGGCGGCTTTCCTCATCGGCACGAAACGGACCGATTTTCTTCTTACGGGCAAAATTAACCGCGGCGCTTTCTTCATCAATTTCCGAATCTGCCAGAATTTCGTTCACCAAAGCTTCGTCCACGCCTTTCTGCCGCATTTTAATGCGGATATAACGTTCCGGTTTTCCGGCCGCCAGATAACCGGCAATTTTAAATTCGGCATAACGGCGGTCATTAAGATAACCGACGCGTTCAAACTCCGTGATTATTTCTTCAATCCACTCTGCGGCCCGATGCATGTCTAAATCCGGCGTCTGTCTCGCGTTGTCGCGAACCCGGCGGGTCAGAACCTGACGGAGATTGTCGGCCGAAGAATCAAACCGCTGCAGATAATAAAGGGCTATATTCTTCAGTCGCACCGGTGTCATTTTTCGTTTTTTTGGGGGCGTTACCGGCCTTTTTTCATCATTTTCCATTACAAAAACCTATTTTCACTTGATTTTTACAGACGGCATGTTAAACAATAAAATAGAATTTACAAGCATAAACCGTATTAACAACTATGGATTAAACCAATGATTAAAAATATTCTTTCTATGTTCTGCGCTTTGGCCCTGATTTCTACGCTTGCCGCCTGCGCTTCTGACAATGAGGCGGTTCCTCAGAAATACAACGAACCACGTTTTAACAGCGACGGCATTGTCAACCTGAAAGTCAACAAAGTAGAAGTCATTTCCGAATTCACGCCTTCTTTTACCCGCCCCAACGTTGAACATCTGTTTCCGGTTTCGATCGAAAAAACAGCCAAACTTTGGGCAAACGACCGGTTGAAAGCAGTTGATTTCTCTTCTGACAAACAGGCTACCTTCGTTATTAAAGACGCCAGCGTAACCGAAGAAGTGGTTAAATCCGACAAACTGTTCGAAAAAGACAGTCTCAAATACCGCGCCAAACTGTCGGTGGTTTTGAGAGTCAACGACCCTTACAAATTCTCCAGCGCCGAAACTTCGCTGGAAGCATGGCGCGAGCTCACCATTCCGGTTGACACTTCCATTGAAGACAAGGAAAGATACTGGAACAACATGGTTGAAAAACTGTTTGAAGAGTTCAACGCCCGCATGCAGATGAATATCAACAAATATCTCAACATGTATATTGAGAATTCTCAGTATATTCAAGACTACGAATAATCAGTCAATTGTTTTGCGGTCAATAAAACCCGGTTCCTAGACCGGGTTTTATTTTTGCGGCTCTGCAATGATCAAACATCTCCAGGACCTAAAAAAACGATGACTTCCCGGCACGGAAAAAAATTCCTGCGAACTTAGGATCTCGGATCAACGGCAAAGCAGGCATTTTGACCATACGCGGCAGCAGAAAACACCGAAAAATCCTGTAAACCACAGGCAATAAAAAAGACCGTAATCATACGGCCTTTTTTCGTTAAAATTAATCAGTGCAAAACCGGAGCGGCACATCGGTGTCCGGCATCAAATTGCAATACCGGCAAACGGATACTTTCGGCAATTTTGGCAGCACCTTTCAAAATTTTGCAACTGCCATAGAAAACAGCGTGGGCAGCCTTAAGCGGCGCGGTAGCACTGAATTCAAAATATTCACCCGGTTCCAACTCGGGGATCTCGCCGCTGAAACCTTCGGAGTCATCGCAAAAACAACGACCGCTGTCGTCGGTAATATTCCAATTTTTACCAAGCAGAGTAATCTTCTGGTCCGAATTGTTTTCAATACAGAAGTAATATCCCCATAAAAACTCTTGTCCGGCATGATGAGACGCCTCCACCAGTTCCGACCCGGCGGTAATCGTCACGTCACCATCTTCGGTTACAATCATCTCCTGACTTGAATCCATTTCCTTAACCTTTTATTAACATTCATTAAGCAAACGTTAGCGGGAGTCGGAACAAATTGCAATTAGGGAATCGTTTTGTTCACAAAGTTATACACATGAATCAAATCGGACACAGCATCCTTTTGCCTGCTACCAAACACAAAAGAGCCGTTTGCAGAAACCATCTATGGCATAGAGCATAAAGCTTCACCGGCTGATACCGGTGGTATTAACCATTGCGAACGACGTTCGCCCAGCCCAACGACTACGCAGGCCTGACGGCTGGGCTGGAATGTCTGCATCTGCCTGCTTACGCCGGTCGTATTACGCCCGAACCATAAAAAATGGGTTACAATTTCTTGCAACCCATTGAAAATACTGCATAAACAGTTGATACCAATTAACGTTTTGAGAACTGGTAAGAACGACGGGCTTTAGCTTTGCCGTATTTTTTACGTTCGACGGTTCTGTCGTCACGGGTCAGGAAGCCGGCGGCTTTCAGGACCGAACGCAGTTCCGGTTCGTAATCGTTCAGGGCTTTGGAAATGCCGTGCTTGATTGCACCGGCCTGGCCGGAAAGACCACCGCCGCTGACAGTGCATACAACGTCAAATTCGTTAACGCGGTTGGTAACTTCGAACGGCTGATTGATAATCATTTTCAAAACCGGACGGGCAAAATATTCGTCCAACGTTTTGCTGTTAACCGTGATGTTGCCTTTACCCGGTTTAACCCATACACGGGCAACCGCATCTTTTCTTTTGCCGGTGGCATAAGAACGTCCGAATTTGTCGCGTTTCGGCTTACGAACTTCCGCCGCGGTTTCGGCAGCAGATACTTTAATGTCTTTCAAAGATTCTAATTTAGCCATTATAACGGACTCCTTTTATTTTTCGGATTCTGGGAAGCAATGTCCAGAACGATCGGGTTTTGGGCTGTATGCGGGTGTTCGGCGCCGGCATATACCTTCAGCTTAGTCATCTGCTGACGGCCCAGAGGATTGCGGGAAATCATTCTTTCAACCGCTTTTTCGATAACGCGGCCCGGGAACTTACCGGCAAGAATTTTAGCCGGAGTCGTTTCTTTGATACCGCCGATCCAGCCGGTGTGGCGATAATAAACTTTATCGGTCAGTTTTTTGCCGGTCAGTTTAACTTTGTCGGCATTGATAACGATAACATAGTCGCCGCAGTCCAGGTTCGGAACAAAACTCGGTTTGTGTTTGCCGCGCAAAATCTTGGCAATTTCGGCCGAAAGTCTGCCCAATACAACACCGCTGGCGTCAACGACATACCATTTTCTTTCAATGTCCGATGGCTTGGTTGCATAAGTGTTCATATTTTCTCTCTTTGTTAAAGATGGTTATTAAATTCCTCGTCAATATAGCGAAAGTTTGACGCTTGTCAACATAAAAAAGCAGTGTTTTTCAATATTTTAATTGCTGGTATTATAGTACCGCAAACCATCTTATTGATTTCATTGCTTTTTATGATACCAACATAAAAACGAAAGAAGCGGTATGAAAAATTTCACCCAACCGCTTCTTCTTCATTTGACCGTAATCTTGCTTTTTATTTCTGCAAATCGGCGACTACGTTCATCGAAACAATCTTGTCCGGGCTGTAAACTGTGCCGTTGGGACCGGTGCCGCGCTTGATTTTATCAACGGCCTGCATTCCCGAAATGACCTGTCCCCAAACCGTATACTGGCGGTCAAGAAAACGGGAATCGTCAAAACAGATGAAAAACTGGCTGTCCGCCGAATCGGGACTCGCAGCCCGTGCCATCGAAACCGCACCGCGTTTGTGCGGGCGATTGTTAAATTCGGCCTTCAGGTTTTTGCCGCTGCCGCCGGTGCCGTTACCGCGCGGGTCGCCGGTCTGGGCCATAAAGCCGTCAATGACGCGATGAAATTTCAGGCCGTCGTAAAAGCCTTCCCGAACCAGTTGTTTAATTCGTGCCACATGGCGGGGCGCGTCTTCGGGAAACATTTGAATGAGAACATCCCCGTCTTTTAATTTTAACAGCAGGGTATTTTCCGGATCTTTAACATCGGCGTAGGGCTTGGCGGTTTCGGCAGCATCAGCGGCAACCGCGCTGATTCCCAGTGTGACCAACAGCGAACAGATAAATTTGAACATTTTTTTATTTCTCCTTATATAATGTGTTTAAAAATTCAGTTGCCGAACGGCTTCGGGATAAAGCCGCGTTTCCGGCGCCAGCATCACCCATCGGGCGGCGGGATCTTCCGTACCCGGCTCAATAAAAGGCAGGCCTGTCGGGGAATACAGTTTTTCGTCAGCAAGAAAGGCTTCGAAAACAAAAATGATTTCGTGACCGTTTTTTCCCTCGTAACAAAAAATATTTTCTGCCACACCGAGCCGACGTCCGACTTTGATCTCAACACCGAACTCTTCGGCAAACTCACGTTGCAACGTTTGTTCGGCTGTTTCCCCAAATTCGATTCCGCCGCCGGGCAAGCGGAAAAATTCTTCGTTTTTCACATGGTCAATTCCCCGGACAGCCAGGACTTTCCCTTCGTAACGAACAACGGCAACCGCTAAAGACCGGATCTGGTTTGCGGTAAAGGGCATTACATTTCTCCCAACAAGTCTTTTAGACGATAAAGCTCATCCAGTGCTTCCCGCGGTGTCAGATTATCGGGGCAAACTTCTGCCAGAGCTTTCTCAACCGGCGACGGCGCTTTGTGTTCTTCCTCTTTTTTCAGGTTGGCAAACAACGGCAGATCATCGGCCAGCACCTTAATATTTGTGTTCTTCTTGTCGTTTTCCAATGAGGCCAAAACCTGTTCGGCCCGTTTTAACACAACCGCCGGCAACCCGGCCAATTTAGCGACGTGGATACCGTAAGAACGGTCGGCAGCGCCGTCAATGACTTCATGCAAAAAAATTACTTCATCATTAAACTCTTTAATCCGCATACAATGCAACGACATTTTATGCAGTTTGTCCACAAGAGAAGTCAGTTCATGATAATGGGTGGCAAAAAGCGCCCGGCAGCGATTGACCTCGTGCAGATGTTCCACCACCGCCCAGGCAATTGACAAACCGTCAAAGGTGGCGGTCCCGCGTCCAATTTCGTCCAAGATTACCAGCGAGCGTTCATCCGCCCGGTTTAAGATACTGGCGGTTTCCACCATTTCCACCATAAAAGTGGAACGCCCGCGCGCCAAATCGTCGGAAGCGCCGACACGGGAAAACAACTTTCCGACCACACCGATATGCGCGCTTTTAGCCGGAACATACGAACCGATCTGTGCCATTACCGCAATAATTGCATTCTGACGCAAAAAAGTCGACTTACCGGCCATGTTGGGACCGGTAATCAGCCAAATATTGCTGTTGTCTCCGCCCAAACGGCAATCGTTGCCGACAAAAGCCGCACCGTGTTCCCGGGACAGCGATGCCTCCACCACCGGATGACGTCCTTCGGCAATTTCAAAACAAAAAGAGTCGTCAACCACCGGACGGCAATAATTTTTTTCTGCAGCCAAATCGGCCAAAGCGGCACCGACGTCAAGTTCTGCCAACGCTTTGGCGGTACGGGATATGTCATCGGCAGCAATGCGGATCTCGGTGACCAGCTTGTTAAACAGTTCCAGCTCGGTGGCAAGCGATTTTTCTCCGGCTCCGCGAATTTCATTTTCAACTTCGGTCAGTTCCACCGTCGTAAAACGCACCGCATTCAAAACCGACTGGCGATGAATAAAATCTTTGTTCTCCAGCATCTGAGTTGCAAACTTCACCGGAACTTCCACAAAATAGCCGATCAAATTGTTATACTTGATTTTCAAATTCGCAATTCCGGTCGCAGCGGCATATTTTTCCTGCAACTGCAATATTACCTGTTGGCTGTTGTTTTTCAGTCTTTTGATTTCATCCAGCGGCGGATAATAGCCTTCGCGAATAAAACCGCCGTCCCGCGACAACAGCGGCAGTTCGTCTTCCAGCGCTCGTTCCAGCTCGTCAACCAGATTTTCGTGATGCCCCAATCGCGACACAATTTTTTTAAGCGCTTCGGGGAGCGCACCGTCAAGATTACTCTTCGACTTGGCAGCCAGAATATTTTTCATTTTCGGCACCGCTGCCAACGTAGCCTTGAGCGCTGCCAGATCGCGCGGACCGCCCCGTTCCAGGCTGAGGCGGGAAACCGCCCGTTCAATATCGGGACAGGACTTTAGCAGCAGGCGAAGATCCTGACGAACAAAATCTTCGTTCATAAAAAATTCCACCACATTCAAACGTTCGGTAATTTCGGCGGTATCAACCAGCGGGCTGGCAATGCGTCCGGCCAGCATCCGCGCCCCGGCGCCGGTAACGGTACGATCAAGCACCGCCAGCAACGAACCGTTTTTATCACCGGAAGACGATTCCAGCAATTCCAGGCTGCGGCGAGTGGCCCCGTCGATTTCCATCACCTGCTGTTCATAGATTTTGACCGGCTTTTCCACCCGCGGCATTTGTCCCTTCTGAGTAGTTTCGACATAATCCATCAAGACGCCGGCAGCGGTGATTTCAGCGCGACTGAAACTGCCGAAAGCATCCAGGGTTTCTACCTTAAACAGTCGCAGCAGATTGCGGCGGGCGTTCTCGGCGTTAAAGCGCGCCTGCGGCAACACCGACAACTTTTTGCGGTATTCGTTAAAAAGTTCAAACAGCTTCGGCGATTGCAGATAATTATCAGATATCAGGATTTCTACCGGATTCAGGCGTGACAGCAACCCGCTGACCACGACGGCTTCAGGTTTGTTCTTCAGCGAGACTTCTTCCAAAAAGAAATCTCCGGTCGACAAATCAAGCCACGAAACGCCCAGTATTTCGCCGGTTTTGGCCAAACTGAGCAAAAAATTGTTGCGGCGCGAATCGAGCAGATTATCTTCGGTCAGCGTACCGGCGGTAACCAGACGGATTACATCCCGGCGCACCACCGATTTGGCGCCGCGTTTTTTGGCCTCTTTGGGATCTTCCATCTGTTCGCAAATCGCCACTTTGAAACCGTGTTTTATCAGCCGCGCCAAATAGGCTTCGTAAGCATGAAAGGGCACCCCGCACATCGGCACGTCTTCGCCTTCGAGTTTGCCGCGTTTGGTCAGGGCAATATCCAGCGCTTTGGAGGCCTCTACCGCATCGTCAAAAAACATTTCATAAAAATCGCCCATACGATAAAACAGGAGATAGCCCGGGTAGGCTTTTTTGGTCTCAAGGTACTGTGCCATCATCGGCGTCAAGACGGGTGTTTTTCCTTCTGTCATAGTCTGCTTTTACCATTCGATATTTAACAAATTTAAACGTATTGTATTATATATTACTATTATCAGTAGTCTATCTTTTTTTAACACACTTCAAGGATTATTACCATGTTTCACAAGCGCCGGAGCAAGCTTTTCGAAATTGAAAAGGATACCAACTTCGCCAACCGCATTCTGGCGCTGTCGATGCCGCCGGCAATGGTATTTATCATGCTGGTGGCCCTGAAACTGCTGCCGGCAAGCATTGCAGTGATGGCCTATGCCTCAATTATCTTATTTAACATCGTGTGGCTGTTTCCGCTCACTTTTGAACTACAACAGATCCGCAAATACATTTTTCGCCTCTCCAAAGAAGAAAACGTTGCCGATCAGGATTTTGACCTTACCGAAAGCGATACCCGGCAAATTGTAACCGCCGTTAACGAAATGCACCGTTTTTGGACCGAAAAGGCCGAAAAACTGGAAGCACAGACAATATCCGACACCGCCGTCCTCGATACCCTGCCCGATCCGATTTTAATGATTGACCGTTCCGGCAACATTCTCGGTGCCAACATTTCCGCCCGCAATCTGCTCGGCGACAACATTACCGATTGCAAAGTGGAAACTATTTTCTCCTCCAACAATTTTATCAATGCGGTCGGAAGAGTGCTGCGCTCGGAAAGCGAATCAGAAAACCTGATTTTTTACGTCGACCGCGGCAACAAAGCCGGCAATCAGGAAAACATGCAAAAACTGTATGCTCATATTAAACAGCTGCCGTGGATTTCCAAAGGACGCGCGGTTGCTGTGATTTCGCTGTATGATTTTGCCAAAGCCACCAAAATCGAAAAAATGCAGTCCGACTTTGTGGCCAACGCCAGTCATGAACTGCGTACGCCGCTGTCGGTTATTTCCGGCTTTATCGAAACCCTTCAGACCTCGGCCAGAGACGATGAAAACGCCCGCGATACTTTTCTTAAAATCATGAGCGAGCAAGCCGCTTACATGTCAATGCTGATCGAAAACCTGCTCTCGCTTTCCAAAATCGAAATGACACAAGACCAGGCGCCGGAAGAAAAAATCAGCCTTGCCCCGATTGCCGAAGACGTTACCAACGCCCTGATGCTGAAAGCACGCGCACGCAATGTCAAATTTGAATTGAACATTGCACCCGACCTGCCGGAAATAACTGCTGACTACGGGCAAATAAGGCAGTTGGTGCAAAACTTGTGCGACAACGCCATCAAATACGGCGAAGAAAATACCGCCATCACCGTATCGGTCCACACTGCCGAAACCGTGCCGCCTTCCAAGAGCTATGAAGTCGCCGGCGGCAGGGCGGTCGTGATCGCCGTTCACAACTTCGGCGAAAAGATATCCGACCAGTATATCTCCCGTCTGACCGAACGATTTTACCGCATGCAGACCCATAAGAACAAAAATATTAAAGGCTCGGGCCTGGGACTGGCCATCGCCAAACACATCCTGATCCGCCACCGCGGGAATATGCGCGTAACATCCACAACCGCCGACGGAACCACCTTTGCGGTTTATCTGCCGGTGGAACAAAGCTGCCCCACCGTTTAACTTGGACTCAGCCTTCTATTTCGGGCGAAGGATAAATAATCAGCGGCTGACCGGCGTCAACGTCGTCTTCCAGCTCCACTTTTTCTTCCACCAGCGGCAGCTTATAAAAGTGAATAAAGGTGACCGGTTTCATCTCGGTCGCTTTTTCGATTTTGCGCCGTACCTGCACCCGGATATAGTCGAGAATTGCCGTTTCTCTATAGTGCAGTCCTGCCACTACATCGGGCAAAGCCTCCGAAACGTCTTCAACAATTTGATCACGCAGGGCGGCAAACGCATCAGGTTCCAAAATGTCTTTCGAAGATATTCGCAACGCAATCAATTCCCACTTTTCACCGAAAATAACACTGATAAACACACTGCCGTTATAGGCAATCTGCTTGCGCCGTTTAACCACCTCGGAATTGAGTGACACAATCTCCGTCCGGTCCACCGCCAGCGTATCGGTCGGAATAGTGCCGACAATTTTGGCCTGGTCTCCTTTAAGTTGCAGTACATCGCCGTTTTCCATGCTCATGACTTGCTTAATGCCGCATTCGGTCGCAAAACGCTTATGTTCGCGAATAAACTTCTTGTCACCGTGAACGGGCAGCACCAGCCGCGGTTTCAGAATCTGATACATTTTGCAAATTTCTTCTTTGCTGCCATGGCCGGAGGTATGAACCAGTTCATCGCGGTCGGTAATCACATTGACCCCCTGAGCAATCAGTTTTTCCTGCATTTCACTGATTTTTTCTTCGTTGCCGGGAATAATTTTGGACGAGAAAATCACCGTATCCCCTTTGCCTAATTTAACGTAGCGACTCTGGTTGTTGACAATTGAAGTCAGGGCGGAACGATAATTGGCCTGTGATCCGGTACAGATATAAAGCGCATTGTCCGAAGGAATGTCAACCGCCTCTTTAATATCGTAGCAACGCGGCATCTCCTTGAAGTATCCGATTTCTTTGGCTACTTTCATATTGTTAAGCAAACTACGACCAATCAAAATCGGCGTCCGTCCGGCGGCATCTGCAGCCAAAATGAGACTTTCCAAACGGGTCAGGTTAGAGGCAAAACAAGTCGCCACAACTGTTTTTTTCAAACCCGGAATCAATTTCATCAGGCATTGCCGCACCTCAAATTCACTCGGCAAAGCGGTTTCGACTTCAATGTTGGTCGAATCGCAGACAAACATATCCACGCCGTGCTTTCCGGCATTTTCCAAACTTTCATAATCAGTTTGCAGAATTTTCAACGCGCTGTCATCAAAACGCCAGTCGGTCGCATGGACCACCGTTTTATCGGCGGCCTTAATCACCAACGCCGCCGTCTCGGGCACCGAATGGACCACCGGTACAAATTCAACCGAAAAATTTGCCGTTTTTATTGTCTGATGTCCCGCCATCGGATTAAGCGGCACCTGTCCGTCCAGTTTGCACTCCCGCAGACGGTTGCGAATCAGTCCCAACGCAAACTCGCTGCCGTAAACCGGGCATTTCAGCAGCGGCCATACCTGAGCCACCGCACCGAAATGGTCTTCGTGAGCGTGGGTAATAAAAATTCCTTCAAAATCCTCAGCATAGTTGGCAAAGAACGAAGCATCGGCAAAACAAAGATCCATTCCGGGATAGTTATCGTTCAAAAAACCGTAACCGGCATCCACCATAATGAACTTGCCGTTGTGGGCATATATATACATATTCATGCCGATTTCGTCGGCACCGCCGAGGGTTATAAAATACAGTCCCTCTTTTTCAAATTTATTAATCATTTTCTCTTTTTCTTTCATCTTCAAAAAATACATCTCCGGCACTGATAACTTCCCGGCCGGCGGGCGTTTGCAAAATCAGCATCCCCTGATCGTCAAGACCGGTAAAAATGCCGCTTTTTTCTTCTTTGGCGGTACGTACGCAAATTCGGTCGCCGATCCCTTTGGCATAAGACTGCCATAATGCGGCAACCGCTTCGGTTCCTTTTTGTGTCCATAAGGCGTACAATCCGTCAAAGCAGTTAAGATATTTCTCCATAAATGTCCGGCGATCGGTAACTATTCCGGCCTGCAGCAGGCTGGTCACCCGGTAAAGGGTTCCGTTCTCCGGTGCGGCTTTCAAATTGACGCCGATCCCGATAATCATATAATCACCGACACCTTTTTCTAACAGAATACCTGATATTTTAGCACCGGTTAACAAGACATCGTTGGGCCATTTAAGAACGACATCGGCCGCCGGATCAAGTTCTTTTACCGCCTGCAAAAGCGCCAACCCGGAAATGAGTACCAAAGCGCCGCAGTTTGCCAGATCAAAAGGCAGTGCCATCGATAAAAATAAATTGCCTTCCAAACTCTGCCAGTTGCGCCCGCGGCGCCCGCGACCGGCAGTCTGTCTTTCAGCCGTAACCGCCAAACAGCACCCGGCAGCCGCGGCAGACAAACGTATTGCTTCGTCGTTGGTGCTTTCCAGCTCGTCATATTCAAAACATTGCCACATCTCCGGGGCTCCTCAATTACAAAATTGCCACCAGCATCATTTCAACATCGTGCATCAGATATTTGGGATTTAACACAGTGATTGCGATCAGCAGTATATTAACCGCCAAGTATATATACACCCCTTTGTCGACTCTGTCAAAGCTAATGTTGCGCGGCTCAAAATAGATAACGGTGATGATTTTGAGATAGGCATAGACCAAAATCAGCATCGAAAACGCAATCACTGCCATCAAACCATAGCTGCCTCCGGTCACCAGAGCATTGATTACCGACAGTTTGCCTAAAAAACCCAAAAGCGGCGGCGTGCCGATCAGAGAAATCATATACACCAGCAACGCGGCGGCCACAAACGGCCGCTGAGTCGAAAGTCCGCGGATTTCGCTCAATTCCCGCAAATATTCTCCCTTGCTGCGACAACCGAAAAACACCGTATACACACCAAAAATCGCCATGATATATACCAACAGATAGATAAAAGCGCCGAGCAGGCTCTGATCATTGACATCCGCCGCCGCAATAATCAGAACACCGGTATAATAAAGACTGGCATAGGCAAAGATACGACGCAGGTTATCTTCGCTGTTAGCACCGATCGCACCGATAAAGACCGACAATACGCCAAACACCAGCAATGCCGGCATAAACCAGTCATAAAGGGGATAAAAAACGTTGACAATCAAATTGATCAGGCAGGCAAAATAAGCAAACACCGGTACTACCGTCAAATAGCCGCCCACCGGCAAAATAGCGCCTGAGACCACTTCGGCAAACCAAAAATGAAACGGCGCCACCCCCAGCGCAAACAAGAAAAATATCATTATCAGCACAAACGAAACTTCAATCTGCCATCCCGGAGAAGGCGTTTGGTTCAGAAAATCTTCCAACCCGGCATAATCGACCATACCCGCATAATGCTGCAATGCGGTGACGCCGGCGGCCAGAGCGGCCGAAAACAGAAAGGCAAACAGCAGATAACGGCGAAAGCGCGGATAAAACTGTTCTTCGGCATCAATTTTCAACAGAGGATAATTGAGTAGTTGACAAGGAATTAAGGCCGCGGCCAGCACCCACAGAGAACGGGCGGAAATGGCCAGCGAAAAGCAGAGCAGATAGAACAATATCAAAAAGTAAAAAGCAAAGCTGGAGATGTTACGGCTTTGAAAACGTTTCAGCGACAACGAGCTCCACCACAAGGTGAAAATGCAGATAATCACTTTAAACAAGGTTGTATAATTATTGTTGCTGAAATATGTGCCGGCGTTTTGATTATAAAAAACCGCTGTCAGTATCATTGTTACGACAATTGTCCATTTGGCCATCGTAAAAAAGGTTCTCGGCGTGTTGCCGCGGCGCAACCCGCGTACCGCCAAGCTCAAGATCATTCCGAGGATTAAAACAACTTCCGGCAACAAAGCAATATAATTAACCAGCATATTTTTCTCCTAACCGATAAACCACAACGGATTGACGAATGACAAAATCAACAGCGCCGCCGTCAACAGCATTACCGCAAAAATCCGCGGCGAAATATCAGCCGCCGTGCATTCGCCGTTCAAAACCGGCAAGGCTTCTTCGGTGTCGGGCGGATACTTAAGATAAAACAACTGTTGCAGCAAACTGACCGAACTTAAGATAATCGCCAACAAAATACAAACAGCCATTTGGATATTAAATTTCAACAATCCGGCAAAAATTACCATATTATTTAAAAACATTGATGACAACGGCATACCGATGGCGGCCAAAATCAAAAAAGAGAACACCCACGACGTACGGCGAATGTTGCATAAAATGCCGCATTCGCTGATCTCGTTGCATTGACGTTCGTTATCAATATGGGCAACCATCACTTCCAGCGCTGCCATAATGATCAGATAAGAAAAGAGCGAAAAGCCAATATTCATCAACAGGGCATCAGTCGGCAATAAGGCCCCCAGCAGATACATAATGTAATAAACCGTCATGTAGGCAAATATTTTGTATTGGATATCACGCTTGGCAAACCCGATCAGCGCAATCATCAGCATGGTTACGATACTGATGACTTCCAAAACCAGCAGGTAGGGATCCAGCGCTTCCGGCGCATTAACCGGAAAAAAGCGTACCAGACCGTAAACACCGCTCAATGGAATAAGGTTGGCAATGATAAAGACCAGCGGGTTGGAGATGTTGACGTTTACCGAAGCGATCCAATAATGAAACGGCCAAACCGGAATCCGCGACAAAAAAGCAATAAAAATGGAACCCCACACCAACACTTCCCATCGTTGTCCCAAAACAATCCGGCTGACTTCACGGATACTGACGTTCTGATAATTGTATAAAACCACCAGCGCAATAAACAAAAATACCGCACCCAGCAGATTATAGAGAAAAAACCGATACAGCACCGGCTGTTTTTTGATATCGCCGAATATCCCGATCAACATGAACAACGGCAACAGCATTGCCTCAAAAAAGATATAAAAAGAAAAGAAATCGGATGCCAGAAAATAACCGCTGATCATGCTGAGAAACATCAGCGAAAAGACGATCAAAGCCTTTTGACGGTAGGTATTGTGACGAACCCCGATCATACCCAGCAAAACCGCCAAATGAACGGCGGCGATCAGCATCAGGGAAAAAATATCTATGCCAAAGACCAACTCAATTTTCGGATTTTCGAGCCAGTTAAATTTTTCCACCACCTGCCAGCCGTCTTTGCTGACGTCAACCTGCAATGCAGTACGCCACAAGACCACCAGATTGGAAAGAACGGTAAAGATACCGACCGCGAGAGCATTTCCCGCCGTTTTACGGGCGCCCTCGCGCGAAAGCGAAGCAAACAGCGCACCCAACAACGGCACCATAATGACGGCATTTACCAGTGAACTCAGATTTTCCATTTGTCAGCCTCCATAACGCCAACTCCACCAGATCACCGCAAATCCCAGCAGAACAAACAAAACTGCCCCACCCAAAGTCCCAGAATGGATGCGACGGAAGATAAAAATCATAAATCTCAGTGCGTTTTGAACCGAATTGATGATGGTTCTTTCAATAAAAATGAAGTCCACCGTCAACCACAAGACCCGACCGATAACCTTTACCGGTGTAATAATCAGCCATTCGTAAAGCGCATTCATATAATCTGCTTCCTGTACGATATCACTCTCATACCAGCGGTCCAGTTGACGCAGGGGGCGCACCGCAAATAACAACAGCCAGCCGCTCAACACCGGAACCAAATAAAACGGTGCAATCCGAAAATAATACCCCATTCCGGCAGCCATGCACGCCGCCGGCAGCCACATCAATGCCGGAGGATTATGCAGCATCGCCTGCACCCGTTCGTCAGCATGACTTTCTCCAAGCAAAATCTGACCGATAATCTGAGAAGACACGAGACCAAACAATACAATATAACCCCACACCAACCAGAGGTTGTCCGGCTGCAACATCAACAGTGCACTGAAATAAGCCGATAAAATCGCGACAATGAGCAAAAAAGTGAATTTGAGGTTTTTGATAAAACCGCCCATTTCCGACACCATGTTTTCATTTGAGGCAGCAACGCTAATCAACAATAAAATTTGGCTGAACAAAAACGCCGCCATCAGAAGCATGGCAAAATCCAAAGAAGCCAGCCGGCTGCCAAAAGCCGCAAAAGCATATACCAGTCCCCAAAACATCAGAGCAAAATAAACCGCCTTCTGACGGAGATTATCAATAATCAGCGCTCCGTAAACACCCCACAAAATCGAAGCCAGCGCAAATATTTTCAATAACGGGTACGAATAGGCTGAAATCGTCAAAAGCGACTCGGTTTTTAACAACAACAGATAGCCGGTTAGCGGTGTGGCGGTAAATACAATTAAATTCAGGCGGTTAAAACCCAGCAACCGAAGGCCGACATAAGTTCCCTGAAACAAAAACAGACCGGTTTTAATAAAAATGCACAACAGCAGCATAATGGCCACAAAGTCTTTATGATGACCGAGTCGTGCATAATCGGCCAACGGTCCGAGCTCAATATTGCCGCTTTGCCCCAAAATAACCGCAAAAATGCTTACCAAGCCGATATCAGCTAAAAAGTTGGCATAAATATACCTTTTTTTGGCTTCGACTTTATTAATAATACTGAACACCAGCACATCGGAAACCCCCACCGCCACCAGCATTTGAATATAGTTTGCCGCAAAAACAAGCATCAGGGCAGACAACAAATTAAGCAGCACCAGACCGTTTAAAGCATTTTTGGCAGTTTCGGAACCAAAAGTGTTTTGCATCAATACCAACAAGGCCAAAACCAACAATGCCGACACCAGATAAATATTGTGAGCATTAATCGTAATTTCGAGATTTATCGACAGATTAGGAATTTTGAGCCACGGATAAACCAGCCGAAAGTCGGGGGCTGCCCCCAGCAGATAAAGCCGGTAAATGAAATACATGACCGCCGCGGAAGAAAATAACGACCATAAAACCGGCAGCCGGTTTTTCGGAACCAGTTCCGAAACCAGTCCGGCACCTAAAATCAAAAAGAGCAAATTTACCAGCATATATTCTTCCGTCTTTTTATACTACAGCTGTACATAATAACAAGAAATAAGGGCTTTTAAAGCCCTCATCCAAATTATCGTTTATCACCGCCCGTTTTATGCCAACGCCTGCAGGTTTTTAACCACACGGACCGGAACTTTGTATTCGCGGGCCACATCGTCATTTTCAATTTCGACCATCAACACTTCGTTAACCGATTTCAGCGGCATCCGTGCTTCGGCAGCAATAGAATTCAGCATGAAAGCGCTTTCGCGGCTGCGATATAACAGGGCCTGTTCGCCGCCGTCATAGACCAGACGCGGATTTTCCGGGCCTCCCTCGCGGTATTCGATAATGATCAGTATCTCTCCGGCAGCATTCTGCAGCATATCATAACGTCCGGCCTGCTGTGAATTCTTACTATCTGACATATCCCAAATCCTTAAAAACAAAGTTTAATAATCAAATTTGAAATGGATGATAACATACAATTTTTAACAAATAAACTATTTTTTACAATTTTTAATTTTTTTGAATTTTTTTTATTGACTAACTGTTTTTTATCTATTATACCTTGCTTCGTTATTGATGAGGGCCCGTAGCTCAGTCGGTAGAGCATTTGACTTTTAATCAAAGGGTCATGGGTTCGAATCCCGTCGGGCTCACCAATTAGTACTCGGGTTAGATTTTCAGGTCTAACCCGTTGTTTTTTATCTGAAAATTGGAGTTCTAATAAATCCATATTATCATTTCCGGCTGTTTGGTTAGAAAGTTTTGCATATCCTTTAATTTCCAATGGTTTCACGAGTTCTAACAGGTTCTGATTGGTTCTCTTAACATTTTTCTCTTCAAACAACTCAAATGGGAAGTTTAGTTCATAGGTTAGCTTACCTTCAGTGAGCCATAAGTTCTTGAAAACAAACTTTAATAAGAACCTTTTAAGTTCTATATTTTGAGAACGGGAGAACAAATATCCAGATTCTGTTGCAATGTCTAAAAGTTCTAAAAGAGTATTATTGAAGCTTTCATCTGCTTTTTCGTGAGCAAGAATCTTATCTTTTACTCTGTTTACCTTTAACTGAAGCTCGTTTCGTTTGGCATCAAATGTTTCTCTGTCAAGTTCGCCATCAAGCCTTAAATCAAACAAGTGGTCAAGTTTGTCCTTTAAGTTTTTTTGTTCTTTTTTTAGTTTTACAACAGCATCTTTGCAGTATTTTCGTTCATTGGCTTTGGCTTTTTTAAGTTCTTCTTTTAATTCTGCCACAATATTATCCGGCAAATGAATGCGGTTGAGGATAGATGCCAAGTCATTTAAGATGTTTTGTTCAGACACATATTGTCTTGAACCATCGGCATGATAGCAAAAAATATAGATATATCTGTTTTTCTTAATTTCACAGATGCACATTTGATTGGTGAGACCACAACGAATTTATACCGCCTGTATTTGGAGTAAAGAATGGCTGCGATTCTTAATATTAATAAACCTTGACTTTTATAAAATTCCGACTAATCTAAAATAATACCTTGTATTAGTCGGAGTTTGTTATGTATATTAAAAGAACTATAGAAAAAAGCATTGAGAAAGCCAACAAGTTTTTTTCGGTAGTGTTAGTTACCGGACCGCGTCAGGTCGGTAAGACAACGGTTTTGCAAAACTGCAAAACCCAGCCTCGGACTTATGTGTCACTAGATACTCTGGAGAACAGAGAACTGGCGAAAAATGATCCGATGTTATTTCTGCAGCGTTATCCTGCGCCGGTGCTGATTGACGAGATCCAGTATGCTCCGGAATTGTTTCCTTACATTAAGGCCAGCGTAGATAAAGAAAAAAAGAGCGGTATGTATTGGCTGACCGGTTCGCAACAGTTTCATCTGATGAAAAACGTCTCAGAAAGTTTAGCCGGACGGGTTGGTATTTTGCAATTGGAAGGTTTGTCTCAGGACGAAAAAAATGGGCATCCTGATGTTCCTCCCTTTCTGCCGACGGAAG
Source organism: uncultured Azospirillum sp. (assembly GCA_900539605.1). Classification (GTDB taxonomy): domain Bacteria; phylum Pseudomonadota; class Alphaproteobacteria; order RF32; family CAG-239; genus JAFUYI01. The sequence continues at coordinate 40,725 of UQCS01000001.1, forward strand.
AATACATCAAAACAAAAGTACAGAGTGCGACTGAAACAGATTTGTTAAAAATTTACGAACTGATTTGGAAAGGTTCATATCCGAAGCTTTATCCGGCAGACAGCGATTATTGGGCAGTCTTTTACGAATCTTATATGCAAACCTATATTGAACGCGATATTAAAGCGCTAAGCGCGGTGGGCAATGAGCTTGATTTTGTGAAATTTATGCGAGCGCTGGCGGCCAGAACCGGAGAGATGCTGAATTACAGTGAACTGGCAAACGACGTCGGCGTTTCACAACCGACAATAAAGTCCTGGCTTTCCATTTTGCAAACTTCTGGGCTTGTTTATATTCTGCGTCCATATTATAACAATGTCGGCAATCGTTTCATCAAAACGCCGAAAGTCTATTTTATGGATACAGGACTTGCCTGTTACCTGACCGGCTGGAAAACGCCGGAAGTTCTGGAAAGCGGCGCAATGGGCGGCAATATGTTTGAGACCTATGTCGTTTCTGAAATCATCAAAAGCTATTGGCATAACGGCAAGCAACCGGATATCTACTATTATCGCGACAAAGACAAACGAGAAATTGACGTGCTGCTCCATGAAAACGGCACGCTGTATCCGGTGGAGATTAAGAAAAAAAGCAACCCGGACAAGGGAGACATTAAGGCTTTTAATGTTATCGAAGACCTCCGGCAAAAAAGAGGAAGCGGTGCCGTTGTCTGTATGGCACCGACACATCTGCCGCTGACCGATGACGTCAATATCATTCCGGTTGGGTATTTATAATCCGCCAGCATAAAAATTTTTGATTAAAACACGCAAAAACTTTGAATTTTTATAAGGTTTTTGATTGAAATGCACAAAAACTTTTCGACTAATTTTAAATAAGGCCTTAGATTAATCGAATTTGCTTATATAAGCCGTCAATATTTATTAAAAAATAATATATAACAGCAATAAGTTAAGAAATCTGCAGTGGGGCATCAGCTTTACTACTCCCTACATCGTGGAAAATGGCAGAAACGTTAAGAATGGCATTGTAACTTCTAACAATTATGGAGCTTATGATGCAACCGACAAACATTATTTATGAAATAGCCTCAAAGCCGATCGGCGAACTGGCTGAACTCCCCGCAGCAGAGCTGGCAGAGATGCAAAAGGAAGTGGAAACACTGATCGCGCTGGCGGATAATGTACGCAAGTGGCTGAATGGCGCGTTAATGCTAAAATACAACACCCAGATTAATGAGGAGCGCACAAAAACTAACCGCCCCTATGGTGAAATCAGCTTCTCCGACAACGAATACATTGTAACGGAAGACCGGCCATTGGTACTGGAATGGCAGAAAGACAAACTCAAAGAATATGCCAAACACATTGCGGCCAACGGCGGCAACCCGGAAGACTACATGGATATCGACTATACGATTTCAGAGAAAAAGTATTGTTCGCTCAGCGATGAAGCCCGCAAGAGCCTGAATACAGCCGGAAACATCCGCCCCGGATGTACGGTCATTACTCTGGTCAAAAGGGAAACTGTCAATGACTGATACCGAAAACCTGCATGAACGGCCGTTGTCCTCTTTTGCCGAATTAGGCAAAGTTGCTGTTAATCGGTTGGCGGAAAACAAAATTATTACCGTTGCGGATTTACTAAAACGCTTAAAACGAGATTTGCTCTATATTCCCGGTTTTGGGCCGAAAAGCATTGATCAGGTTCTGAAACTGCTAAAGAAATATAACCTCAAAATCCGCGAACGCTAAAGTTTATCGAGGGGGATAAGCCGATGCAATTTTATTATGACAGCGGGCTCTTGAAAAAAAGAGTCCTGCGGGATTTGGAAATCTGGCTGCCGCAATGGTATCCGAAAGGACGCGGCAGCAAAGGATATTTTGAAATCGGAGATATTGGCGGCACACCCGGCGACAGCTTGAAAATCTGCCTTGCCGGTGCGAAACGCGGCTTGTGGTATGATTTTGCCACGGCCGAGGGCGGCGACGTTTTCTCTTTATGGGGAATTAACCGTGGTATCTCCGGTTTTGGCAATATTCTCAAGGACATTGCCGGATATTACGGCATTAACGGCTGTGAAGTCCCCGGAACTAAGGAAAAACGCGGCAGCCCGAACCGGCGGCATGTTTACCTTAACGCCGATGGCGATATAAGCTGTTATATCTATCGCTATGAATATACAGACGGCCGCAAAGAGTTTCTGCCGTGGAACGAGGCAACCGGCAAGACCGAATTTCCGTCACCGCGGCCGCTTTACCGCCTGCCGCAGCTTATGAAGACCGACAAAATTATTCTGGTTGAGGGCGAAAAATGCGCCGATGTGCTGGTGGCAGCCGGATTTTCAGCAACGACGCTGATGGGCGGCGCCAATACCCGGATTGAGAAAACCGACATTTCGCCGCTCAAAGGCAAAGAAGTTACTCTTTGGCCGGACAACGACGTACCGGGACGGAAAGATGCCGACAATGTGGCGGAAGCTTTGCTGAAGCTGCCTGTCTCCTCGCTCAAAATTACCCCGCCGACGCCGGATAAGCCTGCCAAATGGGATGTGGCGGATGCGGTGGCGGAGAAATTTGACATTGCCGGATTTCTGGCCAAAGCGGAAATTTATAAACCGCAGGAAAAGACAGAAGCAAACGGACGCTTGAAAATCGCCGATTTTACCGGCGCAATGTTCGCCGCTGAGCCACCAGAACTGCAATTTGTGGTCAAAAACACAATTCCGCGCGGCGTGGTCGGGTTGCTTTCAGCAATGGGAGACACCGGCAAGGGTATGCTGTTATTGGATTTGGCGCTCAAAATCTGTCAGGACAAGACCGGAATGAGCCTGAAGGCCTTTGGCAACACGGTTACAACAACCGGCAGCGCGGTCATCTTTGCCGGAGAGGACACTGCCGACGAAATTCACCGCCGTATCTACAAATTGATGCCGGGTGGACTGAACGGACGGATTGACCCGGCGAAACTCCATATTATCCCGCTGCCGAATACCGGCGGGCCGTTTGCAATTGCCCGAAAATGCCGTGGCAGCGACGAATTCTGCCTGACCGAAGAATTTGAAAGCATCAAAATGCAGCTTAAAGCCATTCCGGACTTGGCGCTGGTGGTGTTTGATCCGCTGGCCTCGTTTGCCGGATTGGATCTGAATGCTGATCCGCGGGCGGCAAGCTATATTACCGGCCAGTTGGCCGCGCTGGCGACCGCAACCAATGCCGCTGTTATTGTTGCCCACCATATTCGCAAAAACGATGGAATCACGACACCACAGGAAGCACGCGATGCTATTCGCGGCACAACCGCAATCGTGGACGGAGTACGGTTTGCGATTGCTTTTTGGGCAAATACCGCTGAAGAAAAGAAGATTTTCGCCGAACTGGATCAGGAATATCGCCCGAATGACTGTTTCAAAGGCGCGGTAGTCAAAGCGAACTTCGGAGCCGATCGGACGGTACGCAACTACATACGCAGCAGAGCCAGAGCCGTGTTGGAAGAAGTGCCGGTCAAGATTATGCCGAAAACCCTGTCGGCGGAAGAATTTGACAAGCTGCTGATTGAAGCCATCGGCGAAGCGGAGAATGCCGGAACGCCGTTTGCGATTTCGGGCATTTCCGGACTTTATGAAAATCGTGAGAAATTGCCGCTTGAACTGCAGGATGCCTCCCGTGACTTTATCCGCAATACGGCCAAACGGCTGTTGGCTTCCGGACAGATTTGCCGCACCAGCCAGACTGGCAATGGCGATAAAAAATGGCTCGGTATTCCCGATGCCGGGAGGTGCGCATGACGGCGCCGTTACCATACTTTCCTAAATGTAAAAAGCCGGAATACGCCGTCAGGAATCCGCAATGCCGAAAAACTGCGGGTTATAGCGGAATGACTGCTAAGACACAGGTGGGCTTCCGTCATGAGCGTGACGGATTCCGGTGTTTAGAAATTGGTTCGGGAATCGCTTTTAACTTATTGAAAAACAATCATTACCATTTGGCGAAATTCACAACAGCGTGGTCGGTATATATATTTTTTAAAATATATATACCGGCTGCCGTGACCATCGTCAGGAATGGAAAACAGGAACAACAAAGGAAATCACCATGGCAGAATTAATTTGGACACGGGAGATGGTCAAAGACTGGTTTGAGAGCGCCGTCTATACCCTCAAGAAAATGCCGAGAGAAAAGGTTCAAGGTTATAAAACCTATTGGCCCGGCATCCGGTATACCGAGATGGAATTGTTACAGATGGATAGGAAACCCATTCGTCTGGTAGCCAACAGTCTGGATATTGCCCGTTTGGACGCAGTGCTGGAATGGATCTATCTGGTGGATAATGTAGACCAGCGGTGGATTATCTGGCAGCGGGCCAAACGTTATCCCTGGCGGCTGATCTGCAAAAGATACGGCAAAACCAGTCGAACGCTGATTGACTGGCACAATGCCGGGATTGATGTCATCGTCAAGGTACTGAATAATCCGAAAAGTGATTTCTTTGCCAAGAACCGCGTTCTTTTAAGCAAATATTTGTCTTATTAACTATATGTACATATTATCCTTGACATTGTACAAAATGTACATTATAATGTACACAGAGTACATTATAATAAAGGAAAAATAAATGGAAAGAATCACATTTTGGAATAATAAAGGTGGAACAGGAAAAACCAGCTTAGCTTTTCAAACAATTTGCCAATACGCACATGAAAATCCATCTGAAAAAATTTTGGTTATTGATGTTTGTCCTCAAGCAAATCTTTCAGAATTACTCCTTGGAGGATTACACCAAGGTGGAAGTAATATTTTATTACAAAGACAAGGGGCAACTCCTCGTGCAACCATTGGCGGCTATTTTCAGCTTCGTCTTCCTTCTCCATATACGCCACCTTCATTTACAGCTCAAGACTTTTTAACTCAACCATATAAATACAATAAAAATATACCAGAAAATATAGACTTATTGTGTGGTGATCCAATGTTGGAATTGCAATCAAATGCTATTTCTACATTAGCTAATAACCAAATCCCCGGAACAAATACATGGATTGCAATTATCGATTGGATTAATGATTTTTTAAAAAAAATTGAAAATGAATATGACATTGTATATTTCGACCTAAATCCTAGCTTTTCAATCTATACCCAAATTGCTTTGGCTGCTACATCTAAATTGCTCCTTCCTGTGATGGCGGATGATTCATCAAGACGTGCAATTCAGAATGCATTTTCTTTAATTTATGGGCTAAAGTTACCATCCGAAATATACACAAAATATGCTTTTGCCCAAAAACTTAAAGATGAGGGGCGACAATTGCCTAAAGTACATATGATTTTGAAAAATCGACTAACCCAATACATGGGGCCAGCATCCGCTTTTACAACAGTTCTAAGTGCTATAGAGCAAGATATTACTGATCTTCTAAAGGTTCATCCTCAGTTGTTTACTTTTTCATCTATTAAACAAGGAATTGTTGAAATTCGTGATTTTGGAACAACTGGCGTAGTATCTGCGGCTAGAGGATGCCCCTTCTATACGCTTCCCTATGGAAGATTAGATTTGCTTGGACAACGGGTTCAAGTCAAAGAAGATTATAGAATAGACTGCGAGCATAATATTCGAGAAATAACTTCAAAAATTTTTTAACAATTAATCAGCCTAAAAATTTATTTTGGGCTGATTTTTTTATAAAAATCTGCCTTTTCAAGTGAAGTGTACTTCAAAGCCTTATTCTACAAGGGATTACGGCGGAACGGACAGGCGGAAATTTTTCAGATGGAAGGCTGCAAAGGCCCGGATTTCCTTGAATCGTACTTCACATATTCTTTTACTTCACATTTTCGCAAAAATGGTTTATCAAACCAGGTATAATTGGGGCGTTGTATAGATACCGCTCCGGCGAAAAAGGAAAATCCCCCTCATATGATCATCACGGAACTCCAAATAAATGACGCTGCGGAACGGCAGCTGCATCTGATTGCTTCGCGGCAAATTCCCTTTGCCGTGGCGGCTTCTCTGACGGCAGTGGCAAAGATTGCCCAAGCCGAAGTGCGTGATCATATCAACGAAACCTTTACCATTCGCCGGAAAAGTGGTGGGTTTGCCAGCAGCATTGCCGTTAAACCGGCAACAAAGCAAAGCCAGACCGCAGAAGTTTATACAATGGCCCGACTTGCAGCTTTACAGCAGATCGGTGGGTTGCGGCAGCCACAGGGAAGCAACTTGGCAATCCCTTCCTATCAGAATTTGAGCGAAGTTAAGGTGCGGCGGTCAGTACGCAGTATTGCCGATGCCTTTGAAATGAAACTCCAAGATGGTCAGACGGCTTTAGTTCGGCGCAAAGGAAAAGGCTTGCGGTTTCTTTTTTTCCTCAGAAAACAGGCCGATGTGCCGAAACGCTTCAAAATGATTGAAATTGTTTTGGAAACAGCCAAACGGGAGTTTGGGCGGACATTGGAAGCCAAAATGCGTGAACTATAAGAACTCTTTCAGATCCGGATGCTGACGGACTTTTTCCTGAATTTGACGGAGCGATTGGGGATTAAGCCTGCGCATAACAGTTTTGCGGTGGCTATGATTGTAAACGTTTCCGGTTCGGATATCTAAAACCTGATTGCCGTGATGTCCATGCAGGCGAAACGGCCACGAATCATCTTCAGCGCTCAAGTGAAAACGCCAACGATAGGTATCAATCGTTGCTGTCCCCTCATAAAGGTCAGCATCTTCCGGATTGGGATCTTCAACGGACAAAATAAAGAAAAATTCATAAATACGGCATAGAGAATCGAAAAAAGAATCTACCGCAGCAACATTATTGAACTCTCCGCTCAGACAGAGGGCATAATCGCAGGTGCGGATTTGGACATTAACTTCAAGAAAAGCTACTTGCAATGCGGAATGGTATTTTTTATCAATCGAAATGTTTATTTGCGTTTGATACTTTTTCCGCTCTGGGCAAAAATGAAGCCTTCCACATAATCTGCCGTTGAAAAACAGGTATTCGTTGATGACTTTTATGAGCGCATTGTCGCCATAGGTTTTGATTTTATGGTATTTGGCAGAATTATTTGACATCGCTGTCCAAGCTAAAAAACAGGGTATCTTCCTGTGATATCTTGATATTTTGTGTCTGGGTATTGACAATGATCGGCTGCGACGGATCTATATCCAAAGTCGTGCCATTTGACCTGTTAGGCTGTACCGATTTGAAATCTATTGAAAGAATTGGCGTGCTGCGGCCATCTGCATCTGAAATATAGGCGTTGCGCCCGATAAACCTAATTGAATACTGCTTCATTCGTGCCTCCGTCGCGTATTAAAAAATAAAAATCGGGAATGGGCAAGAAAAACCGGACGGTTACTAACTTTAATATCGTTCAATAAAGCATGTTTCAGATATTGTCAGGAAGTAAGGCCGTCCCAAAGTGTTGTTTGGCTGTTCATTTAGATTTGAGCCGAGAGCCGAAAAAACACATTTTTTAATTTATTTCGTTGAAAAAGGTACTGTTGGAAGATTTTTCGACGCGGGTAACGCGAACCCCGCCGCGTCGCTACCGACAGACTAAAAAAAGGGTTCGCACCAAGTTCGCACCGAATTTGCACTAAATCCATATATTACAAGGTTTTGCGCGAATATTATTATAAAAAAGACAGGTTCGCACCTAATTCCGCTCAATCCCTTGTTTTGCATGCGATACAACGGAATTTAACCTATAACAACACAGGTTCGCAGTTGCGAACCTCTTTTTTATGTAAGGAAGCAAGAATTGTGGATATACCTACCTGCCGAGTATTATCACTCTGTTCCGAGGTCGGAGGCCTTAACCTTGGACTTAAACTCGCAATGCCAACTAGCCGAACAGTCGCTTATATGGAGATCGAAGCCTATGCGTGCGAAATTCTGGTTAAACGCATGCAAGAAAAAATCTTGGATCCGGCACCTCTTTGGTCAGATATCAAATCCTTCGATGGCAAACCATGGCGTGGAAAAGTGGATCTCATCACTGGCGGATATCCATGCCAGCCGTTTTCAGTTGCAGGAAAGAAACTCGGAGACAAAGACCCCAGACATCTCTGGCCCCACGTGCGAAGAATTGTTTCCGAAATTGAGCCAGCTCTCTGTTTCTTTGAAAATGTCGGAGGACATCTACAGCTGGGCTTTGAACAAGTCCACAATGACCTACAAAGACTGGGTTATAAAGTTAAGGCAGGCTTGTTCTCTGCGGAAGAAGTCGGTGCTCCGCATCGCCGTGAGCGCCTCTTTATCTTGGCCTACCGTAATGACGGCAGATGCAACAGTAGCGGAAACGATAACACCGAACGACAAGTATGTCCAAACCAAGAACGGTACTCTGCGCCGATACATCAAGAGCGGACACAACTGCAGTCTGGGATTAGCGAGAACGGCACGTCTCTGGCCGACGGTTTTGGTATCGGAAGCCAATGGCGCATCTCTCAAAAAAGTTCAGACCGGATATTCTCGGAGCCGTCTAAAAGAGGAAGTTTTGTTGTGGAAACAGCCGTTGAGATGGCGGACACCGAATGCCTCGGATGCCGAAGGCGGCGTGATGGAAATCAGAACGGAAACCTCTGCCTGGATCAAACTTCGCGATCATTCCGTACATGTAGCAAATTGCCTCTTTGGCCCCCCAGACCAAATGACTTTGATGACTGGCGAAATATCCCGGAGAACCTTAAACCCGCGGTTTACCGAATGGCTGATGGGCTGGCCGACCGGGTGGACAGAGTTAGAGCCTGCGGCAACGGCGTGGTGCCTCTGGTGGCGGCGTATGCGTTTACAGTTCTTACGTCTAACCTTGAATTTACAACAACAGGTATCTTAAATGAACGAGAAAGTTAAATTAAAAGTTGAATATGTAAAGCTGGAAGAACTCATTCCTTTCGAGTTGAATGCCAGAACACACTCTAAGGAACAGGTCGGACAGATTGTCAATTCCATCGGAGAGTTTGACTTCGTCAATCCTATTCTGGTCGGCGTCGACAATATGATTATTGCCGGTCATGGGCGCTTGTTGGCAGCGAAAAAAGCTGGATTGGAAACGGTTCCGATCATCCGGCTCCCGCATCTTGACTATAACCAGTGCATGGCTTTGTCTCTGGCTGATAATAAAATTGCCGAAAATGCTGGTTGGGATGAAGATAAAATCGTTGAAATTCTCGGAAAACTTGAGGATGCACATTTCAACATTGATATTTTGGGCTTTTCCAACAAAGAGCTTGAAAATTACCGTGATGAATTTGAAACCAACGATGAAGACCTCGAGTTTGAAAACGAAGTCCCTGATTTTGTGGAAAAACCGGTTGCCAGGCGCGGCGATGTTTGGATTTTAGGCGACCACCGATTGTTATGCGGCGACGCAACAAGTCAGACAGATGTTGAAAAGGTTATGGACGGCGAAAAAGCCCAGATGGTTTTCACCGATCCGCTGTATAATGTGAATTACGGCAATGCTTTGCGAGACAAACTGGCAGGAAAGGAAGGCGAGCGTTCAATTCTAAACGACAATCTTGGTGAGGGTTTCCCTGCTTTTCTGTATGATTTCTGCTGTAATATCTTAGAAGTCAATGTTGGTTCCTTTTATATTTGTATGGGCGGGTCGGAGTTGCATACTCTATACCAAGCCTTTACGGCTGCGGGCGGCAAATGGGAAGCCTACATCGTCTGGGTTAAAGACAAATTCACGCTTTCACGTTCCAAGCATCAACATCAGCACGAATGGATTTTGTTCGGCAATCCTTACGAAGAACAGCATGAAGAAATCCTGTTGGGTGCGAAACCCGGTACGGCTCCGGCTTGCTATGGCGGACGCAACCAAACAGATGTCTGGGAATTTCCCCGACCGCAGAAAAGCGCACTGCATCCAACAATGAAGCCTATCGCACTGGTTGAAAGAGCCATCCGCAATTCCAGCAGGGTAACAGATATTGTCTTGGATACCTTCGGTGGCAGCGGTTCAACGCTGATTGCCTGTGAAAAAAGTGGCCGGCGCTGCCGGATGATTGAACTCGATGAGAAATATGTCGATGTTATTATTAAACGCTGGGAGGAATATTCCCGAAAAAAAGCCGTTCATGAACAAACCGGCAAAAGTTATGATGCCCTCAAAATTGAAAGAGAAAAGGAAGAAACACTCACAGAAAAAGCTCCGAAATAATATGGAGCCTTACTTTTTTACAGGATGACAATGAAATTCTTGGCTTGGTTTAGTTGTGGGGTTACGTCAGCAGTTACCTGTAAACTGGCGGTTGATAAATACGGCGATGATGTCGATATCTGGTATATTGAAACCGGTGCGGCACATCCAGACAATCACCGATTTATTGAAGATTGCGAAAACTGGTATGGCAGAAAAATTCTGACGGCTCAACATTCTAAATTTAAGAATCCTTTGGAAATTGCTGCCGTTGAAGTTTTTAATACACCGTGGGGTGCCCCCTGCACTAAATATTTAAAGAAGGAAGTCCGCCAAAGAATCGAAAAAGATTACTCTGAACCAATCCACATATTTGGCTTTGAGTATAATAAAAAAGAAATTAACCGGGCCTTTCGGTGGAAGCAGCAGAATTCCTCAAGAGTTTATTTCCCGCTTATTGAACAAGGGTGGAACAAACGGCGTTGTCTGCAGGAGCTTTTGCTTAACAAGATCGAAATCCCTGCCATGTACCTGCTCGGATACAATAACAACAACTGTATCGGCTGTTTTAAAGGTGGCAAAGGGTACTGGAACAAAATACGGACAGATTTCCCGGACATTTTCAGACAAACTGCAGAGTTGGAACTAAAAACAAAACATACCTGCCTCAAAGATCGTGGCAAACAACTCTATCTGGCTGAATTAGAACCAGATGCAGGTAAACACCAAAACATTGACATTCCCGAATGCGGAATATTTTGTGAGCTTGAAATGGCCGGATTGCCAATCAAAGATATTAACGAAATTTTAGAATTCATAAAATTTAACCCGGAAAAACTAATGAATACAGCAAAATAAACTGCGATAAACAAATGATGAAAACATGGAAATTTCAATCAGAGCTTATGCTGCCCGCAAAGGTGTCTCCGATACCGCTGTTCGCAAGGCAATCAAATCCGGGCGGATAACGCTCACTAAAAACGGGAAAATCAATCCGGCATTGACTGACCGCCAATGGGAAGCCAACACAGACCCCGCTCAGGTATATGCTATTAAAGAGGATGCGTCGGCACGAACCGCTTCTCCGGGACCTGCATCATCGGCACCGCCGTGAACAATATCTTTTCCGATGCCTCCAATATATCTGTCATTTCCGCCAGTATATTCATCAGAACCGGCTCCGAGATAGACAGTATTATAACCGCTTCCAGATACAATATCTTTACCAATACCGCCGATATAACGATTTTGACCACCTCCGAGACTTACATTATTTACATCTGTTGAAGAATCCGTCATTCCCATTGATCAGCGCCTATCACCTTTTGCTTTTGATGAGAGAATATGATTTTATTAAGGAAATAGTGGATGAGATGGTTATACAATGAGAAACGGCTGGAAAATACCAGAATCTGCTTGAAAAACAGAATAATCACGGTAAAATTGATTAAATTTAGCTGAATTTAATATGAAAGTCTATGAACGAAAACAATAAAATAATTGCAAATGCTCTTTCTTTGCGAACACCGCAGAGGAAAAGCCTTGATTTGCTTGAGCAAATTGTACAAAAGATTGCTCTGAAACCGGATGCCGACCTCAAGGAAGCCTTGGCAGCCATTCATGAAGTTGTGCCTAAGATAGAGGATTTTGAACGAAAATTTCCTTCTGTTTGTTTTGCTCTGGCAACCGGTGTCGGCAAAACCCGCCTCATGGGAGCGTTTATCGCTTATCTACATTTGGAAAAAGGAATCAAGAACTTTTTTGTTTTGGCTCCCAACTTGACTATTTACAATAAACTCATTGCCGATTTTACACCGAATACTCCGAAATATGTCTTTCCGGGAATTCAGGAATTTGTAATGAACCAGCCGCAGGTTATTACCGGCGAGACCTACTTGCAAGTTGGCGACCTGTTGGATAAAGCCAATCAAGAGCGGGTTAAAATCAATATTTTCAATATTTCAAAAATAAATTCTGACAAAGATAGCCGCGGAACCCCCAGAGTACGTGCCTTTTCGGAATACCTCGGACAGTCATATTTTGATTATCTGTCCAGTCTTGATGACTTGGTCATTGTTATGGACGAAGCACACCGGTACCGGGCAAGTGCCGGAATGAAAGCTATCAACGAGTTAAAGCCTGTTTTAGGCTTGGAGTTAACGGCAACACCGAAATCTACCGGCTCTAAAGGACAAAGATTTAAGAATATCGTTTATGAATATTCATTGGCAGAAGCGATCCGTGACGGATATGTGAAGAAACCGGCCATTGTCGGGCGTTCCAATTTTGATACCGACCGTTATACTGAAGAAGCGATCAATGAAATTAAAATCAAAGACGGTTTACAAATCCATGAAACGATTAAGGCTGAGTTGGAAGTTTATTCGGCCAACCACAATGTTCGCAAAGTCAAACCTTTTGCGCTTATTATTGCCCGAAACATTGAACATGCGCGTGAACTTAAGACCTTAATAGATAACGATGACTTTGAGGACGGACGTTATAAAGGAAAAGTGATTGAAGTAGATTCCCAGGCCAGCGGCGCAGAAAAAGATGAAACGATTGAAAAACTGCTGCGGGTCGAAAAATATGACGAACCAACGGAAGTTGTCATTCACGTTGATATGCTGAAAGAAGGCTGGGACGTCAATAACCTTTGCACAATCATTCCGCTTAAGGCAGCTGATTCCAAGATATTGGTGGAACAGTCCATTGGTCGCGGATTGCGTCTGCCGTTTGGCGAATGTACCGGAGTTGATGCGATTGACCGGCTGAATATCATTGCCCATGACAAATTCCAGGCAATTGTCAAAGCAGCGGAAGACCAGCAGTTTGAATTCCAGAAAATACAATTGGAAGAAGATACTGCGACAGGAAAAGTCAAGGCTGTTGACAATGTTTCCCTTTTGGAACAGCAAATAACCCGGATTATTTCCGAACAAATCGTTTCTCCGGCAGAGAAAAAGACGAGCGAATCTGCCATAGAAGCTAAAAAAGCTACGCTGGAAACAGCTCCAATTCAACCGGCCTTGGATGTTTACAAATCTAACAAAGTCAATGAAATTGCCTCAGCAACACTGGATGTTATTGAGGATTTCGGGAAAAAAGTCAGTTCGTCCAAGGAATTGGCCAAACCCGAGAATAAGGCTCAACTGGTAGAAGGAGTCAAAGCTGTCCTTGCCGCAAAGACAACTGAACCATCCCTGCAGTTTGACACAGAACAGGTAGACATTGATAAAACGGTCGATGCCGTGGTGGAACAATTTATCAATTTCAATATAGATATTCCAAAAGTAATTGTCAGTTTCAAATTTAAGGAACCGGGGTTTACTTTCGGACATTTTGATGCGGACGTTAGTAAATTTGCAGAATTAAAGGCAATTACACAAAAAATTCTGGTAAAAGACCTTGTCTCCGGCAAAAGAGAAGAAAAAGGCGTGGCTAAATTTCAAAAGCTCTATGATAACCTTGAAGACTATGTTCTTGAACCGTTATTAAACAATCTGGAAGTTAACTACGATACTGAGAGTGATTTACTGTACCACCTTATAGGACAGGTAATTGAGTATCTTCGCGGTTATGCTGAGGATGAGGAAGAACTGGAAAAAGTCCTGTTCTTTAACGGGCAATACATCTCCGATGAACTGTTAGCCCAGATGAAACAGCACTTGATTCCGGGAGAATGCGAGGTTGCGACCACTGTCGGCAGCGCATATGCATCCCTCAGAACTTATAAAATTATTGAAAATGAACAGTTTCCGGCAGTTTCTTTCCGTAATAAGCCTCAGGATAAAACCAAGATTAAATCAATGGTGTTTGAAGGCTTTGATAAATGCCTGTTTCCTAAACAGAAATTCGACAGCGATACGGAACGACAGCTGGCCTGTCTCCTGGAAGATACGCCGGATGTCCTTAAATGGCTGAAACTCAACGATGACCGGGCAAAATCAATTTTCACCCTGCGTTATACTGACCCTGATACCCGGGAAGTAAAAGGGTATTATCCGGACTTTGTTATTGAAACGACTGATGCCAAATACATTGTTGAAACTAAGGCCCGCAATAAAATGAGCGATGCGGCAGTCTTGGCCAAGGCAAAAGTTGCCAAACAGTGGTGTCAGACGGCAAACGATTTTGAAACCAGATATCGCGGAAAAAATTGGATATATTTGCTTGTCCCTGACGATATGCTGTTTGATGCTACGCTGACATTTGAAAAATTAACCAGTATTTGTATTGTGAGAGAATGATGGAGTTACCTGTAATTAATATTTATTGTGACGAATCTTGTCATTTAGAAAATGATAAGCACACTTCGATGGTTCTTGGAGGTGTATCTTGTCCGATCAGCAAGGTGAGAGATATTTCCGTAAGAATAAAGGAACTCAAAGAAAAATATGGAATGTCTAAATATCGAGAAATTAAATGGGTTAAGGTTTCTCAGGGAAAAGCAGATTTCTATCATGAACTCATTGACATTTTTTTGACTAACGAATGTTTACGCTTTCGTGCAGTAAAAGTTAAAGATAAAAGCTGTCTCTCTCATGCTAAATTCCATCAAACCCATAATGAATGGTATTATAAAATGTACTACACCATGCTTCGGCAGGTTATTCAGCCATATAAAAATTATAATATTTATCTGGATATTAAAGATACAGTTGGCGGAGAGCGGGTTGCAAAATTAAAAGAATTTTTAAACAATTTGAATCCAAATAAAAATACTAGTGAAATACTTAAAATCCAACAAATTCGTTCGTTTGAATCTGAAATTATTCAACTAGCAGATATATTAATTGGGGCTGTGGGATATCAGGATAGACTGCCTGAAATTAAAACAGCACCTAATGCAACGAAATTAAGTTTATGTAAAAAAATTGAAGAAGGTTTACAAATTAATTTTAACAGGAAAACTCCTTATCTTAACTCAAAATTTAATTTATTGATTTGGGAAGGACAACAATGAGTCTGGTTCTCCCCGATTTAATAGATATTGACATCAATAAATATACAGAAGAATTGGAAAATCTGTATAGAATTTATTTGGATGAATTATATATACCACAAATCGAAGTTTTAGGAAAACCCATAACCTGCCGTCAAAATCCTGAAGACGCTGGAAAACATGAGTGTTTTTGGCATTTGATAACCGAAGGGGATCCCGAGAGAACACCCGATTTTAATCGCATCAGGAGATTACATTGGTGTGCTTATGTTCTTTTACACTATACTGACAGAGAAATAGTATGTTGGGAGAAAGAATGTACTACTCCTAAAGGTAAACAACGCAGAATTTTCTTTTGGCTTCCCAACGAAAAATATTATGTTATTCTTGGTGAAAATAGAGCAAAAACATCTTTCGAGTTAATCACAGCGTATTGTGTCAGCTATTACGGTACATTAAGATGCATTCAGAGAGATATGTCCTCTTGTCCTGATCCTAGGTTTTAAAAAGCGGAGACCGCTCAAGAGAACGGTCCCGAAAATCCTTCTACAACATGGTAGATGATCAATAACTGTATATTACATTTAGTATTATTCTTGTCAATATGTAATATTGCTATATCTTCTTAGTGACTGATGAATTTGAAATTCAAATTCATCAGTCACTAAGAAATTTCTACTATTACTGTGTAGTAATTTAACACATTTATTTTAATTTGTCAATACTACCGCGCTATTTTTCAACAATTTTTAAATAAAAAAGAGGTAATGCAGTTGAAACCACCAGTAACGGTTTCTCAGCTGAACCTCTGTATGAGAGTAAAATACAGAAGCGATAAAATGTCAAGAACAGATAAAAATAAAATAGAGAGATACTAATAAAATTCATTGTAATTGTTCTTTAGTTTTTTTGACTTTTTAGATTTCCTCCGATATAGTGCGTAAAAAGTAAAATATCCTAGTGTTGAGGAAATAAATGTCAGATAAATTGCAAAAATTAGAGCTGGTATGGCCGGGAAAGAATGAGCATGTTGACGTCGAACCGCGGATTTTAATTGAGGATGCGGAAAAATCATACTCGGCGAATTCTAAGATTCAGGAAAAAATAAACCGGCAGCTTTTTGAGCAAGAACCGGAAATTGCTCCGACTTTTGACAACATGCTTATCCACGGTGATAATTTATTGGCATTAAAAGCTCTGGAAGCCAAGTATTCAGGCCAAATTAAATGTATTTATATAGATCCGCCATATAATACAGGTAATGCTTTTGAACATTATGATGATGGATATGAGCATTCTATTTGGCTTTCGTTAATGCGAGAGCGATTGGAAATTTTGAAAAATCTATTGGCCGATGATGGAAGTATTTGGATATCATTAGATGATAATGAGCAAGCCTATTGCAAGGTGCTTTGTGATGAAATATTTGGTAGGAAAAACTTTGTCTGTAATGTTATTTGGCAAAAAAAATACTCTCCGGCTAATGATGCAAAATGGTTATCTGACAATCACGATTTTGTTATTGTTTATGCGAAAAATAAAATGATATGGCGCCCCAATTTGCTACCGAGAACGAATGAACAAAATAAATATTATAAGTACGATGATAATGATGGACGAGGTAAGTGGCGTTCTGATAATGTATTAGTAAAAACATTTTCGAAAACAGGAGTTTTTGCTATTGTTAATCCCAACACAGGGGTTGAGTATTATCCTCCAGAAGGAAGTTGTTATAGATTTAATGCAGAAACAGCAAAAAGAATGTTACAAGAAAATCGTTTTTATTTTGGGAAAGATGGGAAAGGCGCCCCTCAATTGAAAAGATATTTATCGGAAGTTAAACAGGGTATGACTCCTTTAACTATTTGGTCATACGAAGAAGTAGGGCATAATCAAGATGCAAAATTGGAAGTTAAACAATTTAACCCTACTGATATTTTTGCCACTCCCAAACCAGAAAGGCTCCTTTACCGTATTTTAACTTTAGCCACTAAACCCGGCGATTTAGTCCTTGATAGTTTTTTAGGCTCAGGTACAACAGCTGCGGTCGCTCATAAAATGGGGCGGCGCTGGATTGGGATTGAGATGGGAGACCACATTTATTCCCACTGTTTGCCGCGACTGAAGAAAGTTATTGATTGTGAAGATGCCGGTGGTATCACGAAATCAGTTAAATGGCAGGGCGGCGGCGGTTTTAAATTCTATGAACTTGGCTCTACCCTGATTGTAACGGATAAACATGGGCGGCAGGTTATTTCGGACAAATATAATCCGGAAATGTTGGCTGAAGCTATGTGCAAGCTGATGGGATACAAGTACGCTCCAGATAAGGAAACTTACTGGAAACAAGGTTATTCCAGCGAAAAGAGTTTTATTTTCACAACAACGATGAATGTTGAGGAACAGTTGCTGGCAGAGATGTCTCAAGCCCTAGGGGACAGCAACCTGCTGATCTGCTGCGGCGCTTTCACCGGTAACAAAACGGCTTATGACAATATTACCATTAAGAAGATCCCTCAGGCAATTCTTAAGAAATGCCAATGGGGCTCTGCCGGTTATCCGTTACCAATTCGGGAAGATTTTTCTGATGAAGATTTTGAATTTGAGGATGAAGAATAGAAATGAAAATAGACTATGATTTCTTGAAACAGATTTTAACTGTAATGATTGATAATGAAAGTCATTTTATTCGTACAGATCAATTAACAGATAAACTTGATCTTGACATTTGCAATAAATTACTTTGGGATAAGTTTTGGGGGCATATGTTTATTTTAAATGATAATCTTTGTTTGGATTGTGATGATGAAAGTTTGGGAACTTTTCGAGAACAGGATGGCTGTATTTCCTATCGTTCTCAAACTTTTCGCCTTACAGCTCAAGGATATCAATTTTTAGATATTCTGAAAAATGATACAATCTTCCGTAAAATCAAAGATTTTAGCGTTTCAACCGCTATCGAGGTTGGAAAAGCTGCTTTGATAAATTGGATAGTAAAATAAATGGTCATCTTATAAAAAAGTGGTAAATGTACAATCAAAAACAAGCTCGGAAGAATAATCAAACTTAAGAGCCTTCTTTTTCTTTTCTAAAAGGCGCTTATAGGCAAGATTTATTGCTTTTTCCTTGTCCAGGGATGCAAAGTTATCCATTTCGTATTTTTCCTGTAAATGGGCAATTTTCTTACGGAGGGCCAGTTTCCTGCTGATTATTTTTTCTGTAAGCAACTTTTTATGCGCGGCATCAATTTTATTTTTTATCTTGGCTGCTCCTAAACGGATGCCATTAATTTCATCATATTGCCAACGGTTCAACTTCTCAGTTTCCTCCCTTAAAAGTTCTGCCGTTGCTTTTCTATCGTTATCTGCAGCGGATTTTATATCATTATCATGCAAAGACACCAACAAATTGGCAAAACCATAATCACGGATTGGCTCCACAGCTACAATATTGTCAAAAAATGTTTCTGGAGAAATATCCAGCTTTTCTCCTTCATGGCTGATAAAAGTACAAATAAGGCGTTGGTTGATATCCGGAGCCGTTTGCCTATACAGACTGACATTGACACGCCCCTGTAATCCGGATTTTAGCTTGGGTGTCTTTATAATCAGATGCGCCGGTGGTGTTTTAAGCTCTAGTGCAGTGGTCAGAACCCTTTTCCCGAATGCAGATTGAGGGTTATATGCTGCAGGTTGGCGGCGAAGCGCTTTTTTATCCTTGTAATACATATAAGTCGTATCGCGCTTGGTATAATCCAAACGATGGGAAAAATTGACGGCAAAATTAATCTCCGAATGAACATCTGGAAAAACCTGAGCCTCAAATTGTCCGAAAGTTTTTGTATCCTCATTGATAAAAAAGCCCGGTTCAATAATTTTGAGAATATTTTTTGTCAGATTCCAGAAAACCTGCTTGTCCCGGCTCAAAAAGGTCTCAACACGAGTCTGAGTTACATGGAGCTTTTCCTGCAACGTCGGATTCAAATTTTCCAAAACAAGCTGTTTTGCCTGTTCAATACCTTGTTCCCTCTTAAAATTCAACATTTCCTGTAAAGCGTCAAAGGCTTTGGCTATTTCTTCTTCTGTCCGGCATTCATCTAAGATTTTCGCGACGGCTCGTTCAAAGTCGACACCGTCAAACATGGAGCCGAGAATTTCGTCGCTGGCTCCGAAAACGCCATCAAACAGCTTAAATTTATATTGCAGGATATCGTATAAACGAATATCAGCCAAATTTTTCTTATTAATGAAGTTAATGATGACAACATCCTGTTTCTGCCCATAGCGGTGGACACGTCCGATCCGCTGTTCTATTCGCTGCGGGTTCCACGGCAGATCATAATTGATCAAAAGAGAGCAGAACTGTAAGTTTAATCCTTCCGCTGCCGCTTCCGTTGCAATCATAATTTCTGCATCATCCCGAAAGTGATTGACAATTGCCTGCCGCATGTCTGTCGCCTTAGAAACTGTTACTTTTCCGGGATACCGGCGGCAATATTCCTTGTATATCCGATTATGCAGCGGAGAGTTATTATTGCCGCTAAAAGTGATAATTTTATCCTGAAAGCCGTTTTCCGTCAGAAAATCAAACAAATACTCCAAAGTACGATAACTTTCGGTAAAAATGATGACTTTCCGCTGTTTTTTCTTTGCAAAACCTTCCTCTATGGCTGAAATCAGCTTCAGAGTTTTGCCATCAACCTTAATACTGTCGGCAAGAGCAATCAAATTGTCTAATAACTTTCCTTCCGGATCTATTTCCATCGGATTAAGTATCTTCCCGCGGCCTTTATAAAGCCTGTTGTAATTCTTAATTTCCGGGTCATATTGTGATGTCATGTCGTAAATGTTTATTAAATCGGTCACATCTTCGCCGTTGTCCATAAGCCCCTGAAGCATGGAAACCTTATTTCTTATTCCCTCTAACGTACCTTTGACGGCAGCAGTAGAGGAACTCATGAGCTTACGAATCATCATGATAACTAAATTACGGGCATGACTTTGTATCCCAAATTTCGCATGAAGTTTAATATACAATGAAACCTGATTATATAATTCCTCTTCTTTCGGCGTAGGTTCAAAAGCTACGGTCATGGCTTCGCGGTTCGTATAACGAATATACTCCAGAACATCTTTGCGCAGTGTGCGATGCAGAACTGATTGTAACCGCTGGCGAAGTTCTTGATGTTTTCGTTCCGTATATAAATAGGTATCAATAAAAGAATCCTGATTGCCCAAGATATTCGCATCAATGAGAGACACTAGTGAGAAAATATCCATCAGGGAATTTTGAATCGGCGTTGCCGTTAACAGCAGTTTCTTCGTATTTACAAAGGTTTTATAGATAATATTAGCTGTTTTATTATCCCCTTTATAAAAATTCCGAAGTTTATGTGCTTCATCAAAAACCACTAAATCCCACGGATACGGGCTAAAATCCTTAGTTCCTTGTACAACGAAATTATAAGAAACTATAGTTACACCTTCAAAGTCAAATGGACTGATACCTTTTTTGCGGTGGGGCTGATGCCAGATACTACTGTCAACGATTTGGGCCGGAAGATTAAATTTCTCCTCCAGTTCGTTTTTCCATTGTGTTCGTAAAGAAGCGGGCGCAATTACCAGCAGATGTTTTTTGCTGCGGGAAAAATACTCCGACAGGATAATTCCGGCTTCAATGGTTTTACCAAGACCTACCTCGTCAGCGAGAATGGCCCCTTGAGAAACAGGAGATTTCAAAGCAAACAAGGCGGCATCAATCTGATGCGGATTAAGATCAATATTGGACGTTACCAAAGAACCGGATAATTTATTAATATCCGTATTATTGGCCGATGTTTGAACCTCTAAGGCCCAATATTTGCTTTGATAGTCTGAATTCATAGCGAAATGTTATCCAATAATATTTTAAGATTCAATGAAAAGCTTGAGGTAAAATGCGATATTTGGTTGAAACACACATAAGAAAAAGTTAGCATCATATAAAATAACAGAAATAAAATAGGGATAAATAATGATAAATTATATTGATGACTTGCCTTTTCCTAACCATTTAATTCCATCAAAATTGAAAGAATTATTATCTCCTATTGATGCTTCTCCATTGAATAATATAGAGGTAGCCTGCTCCTATGAGATTACTTCTCCGTCTGTGCTGTCCCGTGAAATACGTTATGATATGACAACGGTTACTGTTCCTCTGGATAAAATAAATAATATGCCTCTATTGTATTTGAATCACGGCGTCGTTTCCACAGGTCCTGATAATGATAGCGAAGGAATGTGTGATAGCCGTGTTTTTCATGCGCTATATTTACCAGCGGCAGTTGTCGCGCCCCCATGGGCGAGGGCCGTAAGCTTCCGGTTCGGCAACCGCCGGCTGAGGCTTTTGCTGTTCTTTGAACAACTCGGCAGCATTGAGGTTTTGCAGATAATCGGTCAGTTCTTTTTGGCGCTCTGCATCAGAAGACGTGCGGTTGAGATAATTGCGCACTGCCTTGATTTCTGCTTCGCTGAGACCGGTTTTATCTTCAATCTTAGCGGCTAGGCTGCGCCGTACTTCCTGTTTTATATTTTCGGGCAAACGGCTGACTTTATCCATTTCAACATATTTTTCCAGTCCGCTTAACAACGGCAGATCCAACTCCCGGACCCCCGGATTATTGCCGACAGCGGCCCAAATGTCGCAAATTCGTTTTTTCAGTTCCACTCGGTCGCCGACGACGATGCCGCCGATATCTTTATCATCCAAATTATATAATCCGGCCGTAACCAGCTGAGCCTGATAGCCTTTAGCATATTGTTCGGTCCACATTTTGCAGGTACCCTGCACCATCAGTTTTTGTCCTTCGGGACCGAGCGGATCCATTCCCGCCGCAACTGCCTGCTGGAAAAAAGCAAAATGGATATCACCCTGATCAAACACCTGCAACGCTTTTTGGGGCGGAACACCCTGCTCGATTTTCTGCTGATAATAACAGATACACAGATACAATTCAGATGCAACCGCCGCCATTTCGTCGTTCATATTGACAATCGCGCGTTGTTCCGGACTGATACCGGGACCGTAGACATGGTGACGATCGGCGCATTCATGACCACGCTCATGAAGCCGGGTTCGCGGCATCACACGATTCACCTTGGAGATAATGGCTTCGTCTTTAGCCGATAAGGTCTCATTTTTGCCTTTCACCAGTTTATTGAGATTGATGCTTTTGCTGCTGAAACTGTACCCACCCAAACGCACGCCACCGTCCGGACAACGCACTTCGGAAAGCGTTTTCCGGCGGATAATAACTTTGCCGGCATTTTCGCGATAAAAAGCTTCACGTTGCTGGCGAATATACGCTGCTTTGAGGTCGCCGGCGTGTTTAGCATTGACGATCATACGGGTTTTCGGCCCCATGCTGACAATCTTTATCTCACCTTTGCGATCTTTTGCCGCTTTCAATCCCATTTTTTGGGCCAGTTGATATTCGTCATTTTCGGTCGCTTGCACATAATCCAGATAATCGGCCGTATCTTCACGGTTTGCCGCATCTGCTTTCATCTCTTCAACGTCCAGAAGATGTTCGTTATTGGCAACCTTCGGATCTTGCGGCAATGTTTTTTCCGCTTTGGCCGTGCCGGCGTTTAAGGCCATCGCCAGCGACAAAGTTTCAATTGCCGTTTTGGACGCATTCAAACGACCGACGGCATTTTGCACTTTTTTCATCAAATTTTCAAAAGATATTTTGTCAGACATATCACATTCTTTCCAACTTTGTATTCTTTATACATGTATTTTTGTCCAAAATCAATCTATTTTTGATAACAGACGTACCAACCATAAAAAAAGAATTTCCGTCAAAGGAAATTCTTTTTTTATCGCACTAATCAGCTGTTGTTTAATTTCTTCAGTTTTCATAATTAATAATTATTTTGTAAATTGTAGTCTGCCATGTTTATCAATTGATGTCAAGTTGCCAAAAGACAACACTGTTTACAGCCACGGCAGCATCGACTATGATTTGTTGAAAGGAATCAAAATGGTTACGGAAGATATATTCGAACGCTTAAACCGGTCTGACTTTCGTCGCCGTTTCCGGTTGCGGACAGCCGAAATCTCATATGTTCGGCAAAAAGGAAAGGAAATTATCCGCAAACACGCCGAAGATTTTATCGCTAAGCGGTTGGCTCCGGCACAAATAGCCAACGACGGCAAGCAAACACCGATGCGGGGGCATCCGGTTTTTATTGCCCAGCACGCAACGGCAACCTGCTGCCGGCAATGCCTGTATAAATGGCACCACATCCCTCCCGGTATTGAACTGACCGCCGAACAACAGCAGTATATCGTCGAGCTGATTATGGAATGGATTTGCCGGCAAAGCCGTTAAGGTTTTATTCGCACATATGTTCCAGCGCTTTTTCCCAAATGATCCGCACATGGTCGTCATTGAGAGAATAGTATACGTTTTTGCCTTTTTTGTCGGCACGGACAAGTTTGGCGGTGCGCAAAATTTTCAGTTGGTGAGAAACTGCGGACTTGGTCATGTTCAGCAAAACCGCCAAATCACTGACGCAAAACGATTGTTTTTCCAGTGCCCACAGAATATTAATTCGGGTCGGATCGCCCATAACCTTAAAAAAATCGGAAAGGCCATACAACAGGTTATCTTCCGGCATTTGCGGACGTATATTTTCGACAATCTGCGGATTGAGGGCAGTACAGTCGGCAACATTATTTTCCATTTGGCTTTTCTCCGGTTGTTTTCATAAAGTCAGAATAATCAAATCGTCTGGGAAGTACAAGCATTTTTATTATTTTGTTATTGACAATTGAACAATTGTTCAACTATTATAACATTAATACAGTTGAACAACCATTTAAATAAGGATAACGTCATGTGCGATCATCACCACCATTGTCCGGCCAACCCGTGCGGCTGCTGCCACCATCATCAATCCGAAAACAGACATATGCTTTACCGAATTGCCGCTGCGGTGATTTTATCGGCAGCGGCGTTCAGCGGTCTGTTTACTCCCTCATGGCAGATCGGTTTGTTCATTGCCGCTTATTTTGCCGCCGGCTATGACATCATCTGGCTCGCCCTGAAAAATTTATTGCACGGCGCATGGTTGGATGAAAATGCGCTGATGACGATTGCCACCGCCGGCGCTTTGGCAATCGGCGAATACCCGGAAGCGGTCTTGGTAATGATTCTTTACCAAAGCGGGGAATATCTTCAGCACAAAGCCGTTGAAAAGTCCAAACGTTCCATTGCCGGCCTGATGGACATCCGCCCCGATTCCGCTACCGTGGAAGAGAACGGCAACTTGGTCCGAAAAGCTCCCACAGAGGTAGCCGTCGGTACGGTTATTGTTGTAAAAAGCGGCGAAAAAATCCCGTTGGACGGCATTGTCATCAGCGGCGAAGCTGCCGTTGACACCTCAGCCTTAACCGGAGAATCACTGCCGCGCGTTCTGCATCCGGGCGATCCGGCTTTGAGCGGATGCATCAACACCAACGGTATTTTGAGAATCGAAGTCAACAAAAGCTTCGGCGAATCGACGGCAGCCAAAATTTTGGAACTGGTTGAACACGCCGACGCACGCAAAGCCCGCACCGAAAAGTTTATTACCCGTTTTGCACGCTACTATACCCCCGCCGTGGTCGGCGCTGCCGTTTTGCTGGCAATATTACCGCCGTTGATCATGCCGGAAGCCTCTTTTTCGCAATGGCTGCAGCGGGCCCTGACCTTTTTGGTGATTTCGTGTCCCTGCGCACTGGTCATTTCGGTACCGTTGACATTCTTTGCCGGTATCGGCGGCGCTTCGCGCAACGGTATTTTAATTAAAGGCAGTAATTATCTGGAAACCCTTTCTCGTACCGGAACTGTTGTTTTTGACAAGACCGGCACCCTCACCCGCGGCGTTTTCGAAGTATCGCGAATTATACCGCAACACGGCGTGAACAAGCGAGAACTGCTCGAAGCTGCCGTTGCAGCCGAAAACATTTCCAACCATCCGATTGCCTTGTCAATCCGTCGGACAATGTCTTCAACAAATCCGGCTGCGGCAGACGGGAAAGCGGAAGAGCTTGCCGGGATGGGAGTGCGGCTGACTTACGACAACAACGAGATTCTGGCCGGAAATTTAAAGATGATGCAAAAGTTTAAAATTGCGGCAGTGCCGCAATCGGTCAGCGGCACCGTTGTTTATGTGGCCAAAAATCAGCGCTATCTTGGCGCATTGGTTATTTCCGACCAAATCAAAGATACGGCGGAAAATGCCGTCCGACATCTGCACCGTATGGGAATTGACACCGTTATGCTGAGCGGCGATACATGCCAAGCCGCCGAAAATGTCACTCATCAGCTTGGCATTGATACTTTCCGCGCCGGTTTGTTGCCGGAACAAAAAGTGGCAGAACTGGAAAGACTGATCGGCAAAAGCGGTTTTAAAAGCGTCATTTTTGTCGGCGACGGCATTAACGATGCGCCGGTTCTTACCCGCGCCGACGTCGGAATTGCCATGGGAGCACTGGGTTCCGACGCCGCCGTCGAAGCTGCCGACGCCGTCATTATGGACGACAACCCCGAAAGAATTGCCGAAGCGATAAAAGCATCCCGCAAAACCATGAGCATTGTCCGTCAAAACATTATTTTGGCACTGGCTGTCAAAGGCGCTTTCCTGTTGTTGGGCGCAGCAGGACTGATGACCATGTGGGGAGCCGTTTTTGCCGACGTCGGCGTCACCATGCTTGCCGTTCTCAATGCTTTGCGGGCATTAAAGGCCTGATATTTTGACGAGGTCCCCTTGATAACCGCGACAACGCGGCTTACCTGATAAGATATGGCTTTATTTAACCGAATCATAGGAGATTTATCATGTCTGATCCATTGTCAAATGAGCAGGAACACGGCCGTAGTCGAGTCGGACTGCCCAAAGAACTGAATGCTCTGGTTACCAACTTCTTTAGCCGCTGGCTTGATTTTTCGGCAGAAAAAAATGCGGTTTCACCCAACCAGCCCAAAGTTGAAATAACCGAAAACCAAAATGAAGTGGTGGTTCGCGCTGAAATGCCGGGTGTCCAGGAAGACGATATTGATTTGGAAATGTCTTCGGACGGTTACCTCGCCATTTCGGGCGAAAGAAAACAGGAACAACAGGAAGAAAACCATGACAGCTATTTTTCTGAATTTTCTTACGGGTCTTTTTGCCGTTGTATTCCGCTGCCGTGGGATCTGAAGCTTGACGAAGCTCAGGCAGATTTTGAAAACGGCATTTTGCGTATTGTTTTTCCCAAGTCTCCCGACGAACAAAACAAGAAACGAAAAATTGCCATCAGCCGCAAACAGCCCCAATAACAAAAAACAACCCCGATTCCGTCTTGTGACGGTATCGGGGGCTTGAAAAAAAGCGGCGTTATAAACGTCCCATTTGCTTAAGAGTGCGGGCGATTCCGCAGCAAGTATCGCGCAGCGAAGAATCGGCGTTCCACCCATCCTGATCGTTAACATACATATCCAGTTTTTTGTCAACGGCGATCAGGACAAAAGCCATGTCCAACGAATCGGCATCGAGGTCATTTTTCCAGCGGGCACTGAGAATAAGTTTCTTTTCTTCGCAATGGACCGTTTCGGCAATAATGTCTTTGATCTGGTCCAACACCTGCTGTGCTTCCTGCTCGCTTATCGCGGCTTGTTCGATAATTTTGTTTTCTTGCATAAATTGTTATATTAAAAATTGTATATCAGCGGTTATTTATAGCACCAATCGGTTTTTTGTCAATCTGTCAAATATATTTTGTTCGCTAAACGTCCCAGTCGCCAGGGCAAGGCCTCAGACTGTCAGCGCTGCCGTTTTCAAAGGAACGATTTTTTGCAACTCGGTTATCGAAGTCTCGACCTGAAAGCCGATTTTGCCGGCACTGAAAATAACGGTTGCAAATCCGACGGCGGTTTCGTCGATAAAAGTCGGGAAAGTTTTTTTCATCCCGATCGGTGAACAGCCGCCGTGGATATATCCGGTTAATCCCAGCAGTTCTTTGGACTTGACCATTTCCACCGCTTTTTCCCCGGCTGCCACGGCAGCTTTTTTTAAATCCAACTCTTCGGCAACCGGAATCATAAACACATAATTCTGACGTGATTTGCCAACGGTTACCAAAGTTTTGAACACTTGCTTCGGATTTTGTCCGAGAACGGTCGCTACTTCAATTCCGCTCAGGGCAATTGTGCCGTCATAACGGTATGAACGATAAAACGCCTTATGCTTGTCCAGCAGTCTCATTGCGTTGGTTTTAACTTCCATTGTTTTTACTCCGTTTTCTTTTTCGAAAATCATACCATAAGTTAGAAGAGATTCGCCGATAGTTCAACATTGAATTAACGATAAAACCAATGTCTAGTAAAAACAATGAGTTCGTGGGGTTGTTTTAGCCGATTGACAGTACATATTATTTCTAAATAAGGAGGTGGCCCCTATGAGTGATTTAAAAATTTTGATTCATAACCTTGCCGACCTTGCGCCGGATTACGACCGCAGGCATCATTACCGAGTCGTGGATATTATGGTTGAGCACTGGTCGGAGCAACACTATATTACTTATAATTATGCAGAAAAAAAACTTCAGGTTCAGATCCGCAAAGATACGCCTTTTTTCAAAAACTGATTTGCACCTTGAACCGAGTTGGAAATGAATCCTACTAAAACAAATGATTAGCGGCAAATTATTCCTCCTTATCCGTGTACTTATTTTTGGTTAACTCGATCCGAATTTTACCTACTACCGCAATTTGACGGCTATGATAAAATCGTTTTGTAACCTAAAAACAATTCCATAAGTGAAGGAGGACAAAAAATGGGACAGGATATCAGAAAAAAGTTAATACAGAATACGGACGACGAGCGTGATATCATGTTAATCGGTAAAATATACAAAAGCTTTGAGGCTCTGGAAGAAACACTCGGAAAACTGCAACTTGAAGAGCCTCTGTTTATTACCTATATGGCAAAAAAATCTTTTGCCGATACCGTTTTTTCACAAATAAAACATAATAACGAAAAAGCCCAGGTTCAACGCCTGATCAACTAGTCGGCTTTTTTCCATGTGGTTCCGGCGGGCGTGTCTTCCAGAACAATTCCGGCATTTTTCAACCGGTTGCGGATTTCGTCGGCTTTGGCATAATCTTTTGATTTTTTAGCCAACGCACGTTCTTCAATCAGCTTGTTTATCTGATCTTCGCCGATCAAATCCGCCGCGCCGCCCTTAAACCAGCTTTCGGGATCCTGATAAAGCAGCCCCAGAATTTCGGCCGAAGCCAACAACAGGGATTTGTATTTCTGCTTTTCGGCATCCGTCTCGGCTTTGTTAAGACTGTTTACGATATCGTGAAGATAAGAAATTGCCAGCGGCGTATTGATATCATCGCAAAGCGCCGCAACAACCCGTTCGTCAGGCGTAACATTTTCGGCAACAATGCCGGCAACTCGCAACAACGCGTTATAAAACTTATCCAAAACCGTTTTCGCCTGTTTCAGACCGTCAAAAGTAAAATTAAACGGCTGATGATAGTGGGTACTGATAAACAGCAGCCGCAGCGCTTCCGCCGGATATTCTCCGATCAGTTGGTTGACGGTATAGAAGTTGCCCAAAGACTTTGACATCTTGACACCGTCAACCATCAGCATTCCGGCATGTACCCAGTAACGGGCAAAACAATCATCGGGATGGGCGCACATTGACTGAGCGCATTCGTTCTCATGATGAGGAAATATCAGATCGGAGCCGCCGCCATGGATGTCAAACGAGTTGCCGAGATATTTTGAACTCATGGCCGAGCATTCCAAATGCCAGCCCGGACGTCCGAAACCCCAAGGGCTGTCCCAGCCCGGCTGTCCTGCCTCTGAGGGCTTCCACAAAATAAAATCGGCCGGATTTTTCTTATAATCGGCAACATCAATCCGGGCGCCAGCCAGCATTTCTTTCATGCTTCGGCCCGACAAATAACCATAATTTTTCATCGAATCGACAGCAAACAGAACATGCCCCTCGGCCTCGTAGGCATGACCGTTTTTCAGCAACAGTTTCACCAGCTCAATCATCTCGCCGACAAACTCGGTTGCCCGCGGCCGATAATCGGGATCCGCTACGTTCAACGCATGCATGTCATCCAGATACCACTGATAGGTTTCGCGGGTAATTTCGCTGATCGGTTTGCCGGTTTCCTGATGCTTGTTGAGAATCTTGTCGTCAATATCGGTGATGTTGGAAACGTAAACAACATTTTGCTTGCCGTAAACCTGGCGCAAAACCCGGTTCAAAATGTCAAAAACGACGGCGGATTTGGCATTGCCGAGATGGGCGCGATCATAGACCGTCGGCCCGCAAACGTACATACGCACCTTTTGGGAATCCAAAGGCACAAACTTTTCTTTGCGCCGGGTTAGAGTGTTATGTAAATACATTTCCTGCATCTGTCCTCTCCTATGCATTTTGTCCGCTCAGGCGGCGATAAACTCTTTCGCGACCGATCAACGGCAGTAAAAATTTCAATTCCGGACCGTTTTCCATCGCAGTGATGGCTTTGCGCAAAGGATGAAACAAATCTTTTCCCTTGCGCCCGGTCTGCTGTTTTATCTGTTCAATCCAGTTTTTAAACGTCTCTTCATCCCACGGTTCCGGGGGCAATAATGCCGCCGCCGCGTCGGACAGGGACTTGTCCTCAATAACCGGCATAACCGGTTTTTGACAGATGGCCTGCCAAACTTCAATATCTTTCAACACTGTCAGATTTCCGCGCACCGCATTCCAAAAAGCTTCGTCGACCTCCACTCGGTCCCGTACTGCCTGGTAATCCAAACTACGTACCAGCCGGATATTAAAATGCTGCAGATCCTGCTCGCAAAACTTCGGCTGAGCACGCCCCAGTTTATCAAAATCCAGACTTTCGGCCAAAACCCGAAGATCGGCATAGGGCTCGATTGCCTCCGAAGTTCCTAATTTGGCCAAGTACGAACAAATAGCCATCGCTTCTATACCTTCCGCACGCAAGTCGGCAACGCCGATTGATCCCAGACGTTTGGAAAGTTTTCCTTCTTTTCCGGTCAAAAGCGGCAGATGGGCAAAAACCGGCACCGCACCGCCGACCGCTTCAAACATTCTGATTTGGGAAGCCGTGTTGGTTACATGATCTTCACCACGAACAATGTGGGTGATTGAAAAATCAATATCATCAATCACCGACGGCAGGTGATATAAATAACTGCCGTCTTCACGGATAACAACCGGGTCACTCAAATTTTCCGCCCGGTAGTGACAACGCCCTCGCACCATATCTTCCCAAACAATATCGCCGGCCGTCAGCTTGAAACGATAATGCGGCTTGCGTCCTTCGGCCCGATAGGCTGCAATTTGAGCCTCGCTCAACGACAAGGCCCGACGGTCATAAATTGGCGGCAATCCTTTGGTCAACAAGCTTTTGCGCATCAGTTCCAACTCTTCGGGCGTTTCAAAGCAGGGGTAAATCAACCCGTCTTTAATCAATTTGGCCGTCACTTCCCGATAACGTTCAAAACGTGCCGATTGACGTGCTTCCTCTTTCCAGTTCAAGCCAAGCCATTTTAGGGCATCGCGGATAGCTGTTTCATATTCGGGCTTGGAACGTTCCTTATCGGTATCGTCAATCCGCAACATAAATTCGCCACCCAATTTTTGAGCCAGCAACCAGTTAAATAAAGCTGTTCTGGTATTGCCGATATGCATATATCCGGTCGGCGACGGTGCAAATCTGACTTTTATTTTTGACATTTGAGTTTTCCCCGCTAATTTTGAACAATTGCTGAGTATATAAGCATCCCCGGACGATTTCAAGATTTTTTTGCCTTAAAACGATCACTGCCAATGACAGGGCGGCCAAGATACAAAGAATAAAAAACCCCGGAAGATCCGGGGTTTTTTATTATGCTTCAACCACTGCCGGTTTGGCCTTTTTGGCTCTGGTTGCTTTTTTGGCCTTGGCTGCCGCTTTTTTCTTTTCGGCCACCTTTTTCTCAGTCGCTTTCTTTTTGGCAGCAGCTTTTTTTTCGGCCGCCTTTTTCTTTTCCGCGGCTTTTTTGGCAGCGGCTTTTTCCTTTTCCGCCGCTTTTTTCAAAGCTGCTTTCTTTTTGGCGGCAGCTTTTTCTGCCGATTTCATCACTTTTTTACCGGTTGCCTTTTTCTTTTTGACTGTCTTTTTCTTCGGTTGACTTTTCTGTTCATTCCACTTTTTCGAAACCGCAATTGCATCGTCAAGATCTTTTTCTTTACACAAACCGATCGCTACCGGATTTTTGGGACGCAGATTAGCCATATCACGATGCGTTCCGTCACGCAGGGCGGCAATGGTCGGCTTGGTGGTTCCGATCAGTTTACAAATCTGAGAATCGATAATTTCGGGACAATTGCGGAGAATCCACAAAATGGCAGCCGGTTTGTCGCTGCGTTGAGACGGCGACAGCACTTTTTTGTTTTTGCTGTTTTGGACTTTGACGTTTCGTTCCGGTTCAACCGCCGTTAACGAAGCTGCCGCGTTTTTTTCGCAACGGGCAATTTCCTCTTCGGTCAACTGACCGGCAGTTACCGGATTGAGACCGACAATATTAAACGCAACGTCACCGTCGGCAATCGCCTGTACTTCCAATTCATGCAGTTCGCAAAAATCGCCGATTTGTTTAAATGTTAAAGTTGTATTTTCAACCAGCCAGACGGCGGTTGCCTTAGGCATTAACGGAGCTGTCATTATTTTGTCCTTTCTTTTTGTTTTCAGCGCACAGATTTTGTGAGCAAAAAACCCACATTCGTTGATAGAATGCAGGTTAATTGAAAAAATTTAAGATAGTATTAAAAAATACTATTCGCTGTCGGAAGTTTTGAGACCGAAAGCACCAAATTTATTCTTAAACTTGGACAACTGACCGCCGGTATCAACCAGACGATAAACGCCGGTCCAGGCCGGGTGCGATTTCGGATCAATTTCCAAAGTCATTTTGTCTCCGGCTTTTCCCCAGGTCGATCTGGTGGTGGCGACGCTGCCGTCACTCATTACATAAGTAATCTCATGATAATCCGGATGAATACCTTTTTTCATCTTATTTTCTCCATAACGAATTGCTAGTTGCCGCTTTTATACATTAGAGTTTGGAATAAAGCAAGCATTAATTTTAATTTTTTTCCCGATTTCAAATCAGTCGGCTTCTTCCGTCACTTCAGCGGTATTTTTTCTCAAATGATTGTCCGTATTTATAATTCGGATACTGAAGTTGGTATAACCGCGTGTCATCAGATAGGAACGAACGGCAACCGCCCGGTTTAAATTCAGCCGTTTGCTCTTAAAGCTGTTTTCACCGTCATCATAATTGAAAGCGGAAATGATAATTTTATTGCTGCCGGGTTGTCGAAAACCATCGGCCAACTCAGCCAGTTTTTCCAAATTCTCTGAAGACAAATCCGAACGGCCGGGCATAAATACGATTGTATCGGCCGCAATTACGGGCTCACCGACCGGGATTAAAGGCTCAAGCAGCTCGGGCGCCTTCTCTTGGCGCAGCGGAAGCAAATCCGCAACGGCAGGCCGCCTGTTCTCTTCCCCGGCAACATCCGGTTTTTCTTTCATAACCGCCGTTTCCGCAACGTCTTTTAAAACCGGTTCTGTTACCGGAGCAGCAACCGGCAAGACAGCCGGAATTGTTTTTCCAACCGCCGGTTCGGACAAACGCGTCAGCAACGAATCAGCGGCTGTTTCTTTGACAACAGCAGCCGGTTTGGATGGCGGCGGCGTTGTCGGCGCTTGCGGAAACTTCGGTTTTGACGGCTGCAGCGGCACCGTTCTCGGCGCCGCTTTCTGCTTGGGTTTATGGTGAGGACGAACAACGTCCGGATGCGGCAACGACTGCAAAGAAAAAGCGTCAAACGGCAATTGACGGAATTCGGAAGAGCCGCTGTCAATTTGATCCAACACCGAAAGATCGACATATACTTCCTGTGCGACAGCCGCGGACATCAAAAAGCAACCGGAAACCGACAACAACAGTCTTAATTTGCGCATCGTGCCTCCCCGACGTTTTTTATTATCCGGCCAAGCGGACAACCAAAGCTTCCAACGAAGCGTTGGTCGCTGCAATTTGATCGGAAACAATGACCTGCTCGATTTTTTCGGGTGCAAATTCGGCACGTTTCAGGTTATAAACGTATCCGCCGGCTTCGCGCACCAGCAACAAACCGGCCGCGACGGCATTCAGATGATTGCCGAGACTGAGACAGGCGTCGAATTTACCGGCGGCAACATTTGCCATCTCGAGCGATACCGAACCCAAAACGCGAACATTATCGGTTTCGGCAAACAAATCGCGATAAGCGGCGGTATATTCAGCACTGCCGTGCTGGAAACCGATCTGAGCACTGACCAGCGCCTGAGCCGGTTCTTTGGTGGCCGAAACGCGCAGACGCTCATGATTGCGAAAACCTTCCTTATAAGCGCCGTTGCCTTTTTCGGCAAAATACAATTCATCGCTGGCACGGTTGTAAACAACCGATGCTTTGACCTCGCCATTCTCACAGTAAGCAACCGTGGTTGCAAACAACGGCATGCCGCGAATAAAATTGCCGATGCCGTCAATCGGATTGACCATAAAACAGGCCCCCCGCCCCAACGGCTGGTTGTTTTCGACAAACGCCGCATCGGGACGAATCCGCATCAGTTCGTTGCGCAGAGTTTGAGAAACTTTTTCAAACGAACGGGTGACAAAGGTCTGGTAATTGCGGACCGAAGACTGAAGTTTTTCAATTTCGCTGAAATCGCGGTCCAGCGACGAGGTAGCCTTCTTAACCGCATTAACCAGCAAAGTCAGTGTAGGAGAAAGATATGACATTATTTGGCTCTTTCAATATAGTTGGCTTCGGCAGTACCGACTACAACTTTTTCGCCCTGATTGATAAACGGCGGTACCATGATTCTGACGCCGTTATCCAAAATTGCCGGCTTATAAGAAGAAGCCGCCGTTTGTCCCTTGACCACCGGTTCGGTTTCGGCAATGGTGCAAACAACCTGCTGCGGCAATTCGACCGCAACCGGACGACCGTCGATAAAGTTGATATAAACCGTCATGCCTTCAACCATAAACGGACGTGCATCGCCGAGGATATCAGCGGGCATAACAAATTGTTCAAAAGTTTCCGAATCCATAAAAGTGAGCCCAAGCGCATCTTCATAAAGGAACTGGCAGTCCTTTTCTTCAACCATCAGTTTTTCAACCGTATCTTCGGAACGGAAACGCTCGTTGGTCTTGGTTCCTTCCTCGACCGACTTCATTTCGACCTGCATAAACGCACCGCCTTTGCCCGGTTTGATGTGCGTTGCCTTGACAATCGTCCACGGTTTACCTTTATATTCGATAACCCAGCCAATTCTGATCGATACTGCTTGTTGCTTCATTCTTATTCACTCCTTAAATTTTGATTTTTGATTTTTATCGATAATTACTCTAATCTTTATTTTTTAGCAACTAAAATCTTATATGCTTCGGGACTTAAAATCGCCATATCACAAGGATAGGCCAAAGCGTCGGCATCTTCGTCTTCCGGTTCGACTGCCATCTGAAGCAGAAAGAACTCATGATACCATTCGGCCAGCTCACGGGTCTTTTCCGCACCGTCGCGCCAAATCTTAAATATAATAAAATCGGGCTCGTTTTCACTGACAATCATCGCTTCGTGGCGGCGATTGCGGCATATTACTCCCAGAAAACGCGAACCGATTTGCCGCCGCAAGGCCGCCATATCCTTTTTTACGGCTGCGGAAGCCGACAAATCGGCAATTATTCCGTCGGCATTAAGACGCTGGCACAGCGTTGCGGCGTTTTCGCCTTCCAGCAAAGCGATCTTGCCGGCTTGGGCCGCACGCACCGTCTGTATGTGCAGATAATCTTCCGGCAACGCGGAAGAGAAAACGAAACATTCAAGATTCGGATCTTCGAGAAGAGCTTCGGCGCCCGGCCGACT
Source organism: uncultured Azospirillum sp. (assembly GCA_900539605.1). Classification (GTDB taxonomy): domain Bacteria; phylum Pseudomonadota; class Alphaproteobacteria; order RF32; family CAG-239; genus JAFUYI01. The sequence goes on from UQCS01000001.1 coordinate 75,837, forward strand.
GATTTTGATAATAAATTTTGGCATATTTGTTTTTGCTGCTTGAAAAAATAGTTAATGACCGATATTATGGGGAGATTATAAGCCAACCGCACAGAAAAGAAAGAGAAATTTTAGTATGGATGTACAAATTTCACATTTTCGGGCCACCATGCAGGTTCTTTCCGAGATTGAAGAAACGCTCGGTTTGCTGCAGTCGGCACTCGAAACCAAACAGGAAAACATTTCCCGTTTGAAAGAAACCGCGCGCCGCACGGTCGAACGGGTAGACGTTTTGATTAACAAACTTGACAAGACGGCAGATTAAAATGGCACAGGTTACCATTACCATCAATTCGCGCGAATATCCGATCGCCTGCGAAAGCGGACAGGAAGCACGCATCCTGCAACTGGCGGCTGTTTTGGAACAGAAAGCCCAGCTGCTTAAGCATATCAGCGGACAAATAAACGAAAACATGCTGTTGGCCATGATCGGCATTTTGGTCGCCGACGATCTGCTGGAGGCACGCAAAAACACGCCGGCACCGGCAGAACCGCAGATTTCCGCCACAGAAACCGAGCAAATGATTGCAGAGGCCGACCGTCTCATTGCCGAACGGCTTCGGGTTGTGGGAGAAACAATAAAAGCTGTTGCAAAACGGATTGAAACATTATAATATAAAGCTATGGAGAGGTGACTGTCCGGTTCGTACTTCCGCAGATCTTCCGAGCCAACGTATTTAACCCGGGAATTGTCCCTGTCAGGATTGTGGTCCTGTCATATGATGCCCACTTATTGAGATGCGGTTCGAGACAGAATGTAACTATACGGCCGGACGGTTCTCTCTTTTTTTAATTTTCAACTCCGGCAGCCGGAGTTTTTTTAATTGACGGAGTGAACATTGAAAATTGTTTATTGCGGAGACGTGGTCGGACGCGCCGGCAGAGACGCCGTTTTACATAACCTGTCCTTGATGCGGGAAAAATATAAAGCCGACGTGATTATTGTCAATGTCGAAAATGCGGCTCACGGGTTTGGCGTCACGCCGGGAATCGCCCGCGAGTTTTTGGAACGCGGCGCCGATCTTTTGACCACCGGCAATCATGTTTGGCAGCAACGCGACATTATCCCTTTTTTGGATGAAAGCAAAAGGATCATCCGGCCGCTCAACTATCCCGACAACGCCCCCGGCCGTGGTTTTGCAGAATTTGAGCTTTTGAACGGCAAAAAAATACTGATTACTCAGGTTTTGGGCCGGGTATTTATGGACAATATCGACAACCCGGCTTTTGCCCTCGACAAATTGCTGCGGAACTACACTTTGGGTCGCAATGTGGCAGCCATATTTGTTGACATTCATGCAGAATCGACCTCGGAAAAACTTTCTCTCGGCCATTATCTGGACGGGCGCGTTTCAATTGTGGCCGGCACTCATACGCATATTCCGACCGCCGATGCCCATCTCCTCAACGGCGGCACTGCTTATATCACCGACGTCGGTATGTGCGGCAATTATGATTCCGTTCTCGGGTTTGACAAACAGGCACCGATCGACCGCCTGTGTCAGCGTTATAACGGCAACCGGCTGGAAGTTTGCCGCAGCGGCGGTTCGGTTTGGGGGATTGTTGTCGAAACCAACGATCGGACCGGGTTGGCCCAAAGCATTGAACAATTCAGGCTCAACGGAGAAGATTAATGGCGGAAAAAGAATATATCAGTTACGATGAAATTAATGCCGAATGCAAAAAACTGGCTTATCTTCTGGCCAGCAAAGGTTTCAAACGTATCATTGCCGTTGCCCGCGGCGGTTTGGTACCGGCTTGTATTCTTGCACAGTTTTTGAATATTCGTGAGATCAGCAGCATTTCTCTGGCAAGTTATGAAGGAGAGAAACGTTCCGAATTAAAATGTCTGGTACCGCCGAAAATTTGCATTGATGAACAAACTCTGTTTGTAGACGACCTGTACGATTCCGGCAACACCTACCGCTATTTGAAGGAAAAATATCCTTTGGCCAAAGCAGTGGTTCTGTTCTGTAAAAATCCGACTGCCGTACTCGACTTTCCCGCTGCTTTGAAGAAAGCCGAAAAATGGCTGGTCTTTCCATGGGAATTTGATCCTTTGCCCTGACACTAATCCAGCGCATTGTTGTCAGAACACAAAAAACCTCCCCGATTTTCGGGGAGGTTTTTCTTTTGTGCCCTTTTTATGTTAGAAGGCGTAATTCAACCCCAAACCGACGGCGGTGGCATCATAGTCACTGCCGAAGGTATAGTTTGCCCAGCAGTAAGCTGAGAGGCGCTCGTTAAAACCGTAACGGCCGCCGATTTCAATCCGGCCTAATGTGCTGTCATCATAGGTACCAAGCTTGTTCAGACCCGTGATACGGACCGTATCATCGCTGGTAAAAGTTTCGATAACGCTTGGTTTTACATAAACTTTAGCCATCTCAAATTGCTTTTCCAATTTTACGCCGAACTCAGCTTCAATATGTTTGATGTCTTCCCAGCTATACTTTTTGCCAACATTGTCTTTCGCATCGTCAAAGTTAATTTGCGTATAGTACAAACCAACACTCGGAGATAAGGTCAGGTCTTGGGACAAGGCAAATGTGTGTCCAAGTTCCACACCCGCGCCAAATTCAACGCCGTCTGTATCCAATTTTGCAATACCGTCGTCAGTCTTGGCATTTGCTTGCTGGATACCGCCATAAACAGTGGCAAACAACCAGTTCATATTTTTGTCATAGCGATAGTACAAACCGGCTAAATAGCTATCGATATCAAGCTCAGAACCGCCGGTCGAGCGCAGGTTCTTAATTTTGCCGTTCAGATCATATTCCCCCTTACGGTAAGAAGCAAAAACCCCCAATGTATTATGGTCATCGTTTTGAACATCAAATCCGGCCTCAACACCCCAGATATCGGCATCCATTTTAACCGGCTTATCTATTGTCGCGTTTTCTCCCTGAGCCAACACCCAGATATTGCGAAGCTGTTTGCCGTCCCATTCGGCGGAATACATACCGCAGCCGGGGCAATATTCGCGGCCTGAAGAAACCTTATTGTTTACATTGCGGACAACGCTTCGGGTCTGTTCAATTGCGGCCTCATGCAAACCAACGCCAACAACAACTTCAGGAGCAACCGGACGGGCGACAGGTTTAGAGGGCTTGTCTTCGTCAGGTTTATCTTCACCGGGCTTGTTTTCACCGGGCTTGTCTTCACCGGGCTTGTCTTCACCGGAACCATAATCCGGATTAAGAGTGTCAGTCAAATTCAGATACCAGGTTGAACCTTTGTTTTCGCCTTTGGCATTGACTGCCCCCTCCCATAAATATGGAGAACCTATTACACGAGCAACACTGAACGAAGAAAGAGTGCCAACCTCATCATCCGGAGCAAATAAGAACGGCACGATAGCATCATCCTTATTACTCAAAACATCTGGAGTAAGCGCGTTAACTATAACGCTATAGTTACCAACTACATCTCCTCCAACATGAATTGCACCGGTATGAACAGTATTCGCGACTTGGTCAACTTTGACATCAACCTTCAGAATCGGAGACTTTTGAGAATTAGAAGCCACCAACATATTTTGTGTTTGGATGTCGGCATTTATACCAAGGTTAACAACGGAAGAATCCGAGATATTAAGATTCGTTACGTCATCTACCAAATTGTTAAATCTAACGACACCTTGACCATCTCCCATAATATGGATATTATAATTAGAGCCTGTTATCCCATCCTCAAAAGTAACAATACCTTTGTTGGTTGCAGACAAGCTTAAATCAGCATCTTCTATATAAATAGCATTGCTGGTTTGATTATCTTCGGTTCCGACATAGTTGCCCGAAAACAGACTCTCTCCCTTATCAGCAGAAATCCTTAAATCTGTTTCGCTACAAATGGCTCCGCCGTAATAATCAGCATGATTACCGATAAAAGAACTATTGCTAAATTCTTTTACTGCAGCTTCTGAAGATATATATATCGCTCCTCCAAACACACCGCTGTTTTGTGAAAAAGTGCTGCCTTTTATTTCCATAGTTCCAACATTGGTTCCGATAGCTCCCCCCATATCATTTTTATTATTTTCGAAAACGGAATTCTCTATCGTTTGTTTTATTCCTGCTGATGATCGGTCTTTAATAAAACCTACCGCACCACCATGCGAAAACATCCCTGAATTATTTTCAAAACGGGAATTTTTTATGACAACATCCCCAAATGCCTGAATTGCGCCAGACGCCCCCATCACTTTATTATCTGCAAATGTTACATTTTCTATTTCTAAAGTGGATTTTGGAGAACTATAAAGAGCAGTATTGGTAAAACTTTTAAATGTTAAATTTTTAAGAGTTAATTTATGATCAAAGACTTTTACTGCAGTTTGTCCATGTCTTTTTTCTGCTTCAAAAACAGCATGATCGTTACTAAATATTTCAAAATCTTTATTTATTTTTACAATCTTATTCCACATTATATCTGTAGCAACATCTACAGAAGCAGTTGTAGAATCCTCGGCATATTGTTCAAGTTCATCAATAGAATTGACCTTTTGCGCCACCGCAGGAAAGCTCAAAAAAGTTCCTGTTAATAATAAGCCTAGCAAGCTGGTTTTATTCATTATTCATAGTCCTCTTTTGTCGTTAACATAAATGATCGTTTTTTTTGATACGGCGTTAATAATACATTAATTTGAGTTTAAAATCAATTGAAGTCTTTTGAAATCAACAATTTTATTTATTTTGAAAGAAATTATGCACTATCATTTATCTGTATCAAAAAAAGGATCGTTTTTTTGCTGCACTTTATTCTCTTTTGATATCTTATGATAACTTGTTGATAGCTTTATAAACATATTGCAACAAAGGATTTGTTACTGTAGTATTCAGGCATATCAAAAAAACGATCCTTTTTTAGCATGGCATCAATTTCCTGTTCTGCAAAACAGGCATCTCTAATTTTTCTGTTGCTAAAATGTCAATTTTATCTAAGGCAGTTCGTTGGATTTTGCCGAGATTTTACTGTTTTCCGGAATTGGCGTTCCGATCCCTTTCTTGAGCTGACGGGCCTGCACAAACCCCATCTCACCGTTATCAAGCATAATCCGGTACCATTTTTTATCCGGCGTAAATCCGGTCAGGCGCACGGTATGTCCCTGCTTCAGCGAAGCCAAAACATCAAATTGCGTCCCCGGTCCGTACATCACTTTGCCGTCCGCCGCCAGATGATAGAGCATTTTGTGGTCATAAACATCCACCGGAATATCAAAAACTTTTGACACTACAACATCATCAAAGGTTTCGCCGCCATCATTGAACTGCACTTTCTGAAAATAGGTAATTTCATTTTGTTTATTCATATAACGGCCCAAACCACCTAAGGTCGAATTCAAAACCGGAGACAGCACTATGGTCAGCAACACCAGCGGTACCAACAGGTGTGCCAGTTTTAGCCGCAACGGCCGCCACCGCGGCAGCGCCGGCACAGACCGTCCCAGCCGCGCCATTAGTTTCTGTAGCAGCGGTCGTTGTTCGGGCAAAGCATAAACCAATGCCTGAAGCGCCGAACGTGCTGCTTGTGTTTCCTTGCCTTCCTGGTGATAAGCCAGCGCATTATGTACCAACAGCGACAGATTATCCGACCGATTGTTCCCGGTACGGCGAAAATTTTGCCCCAACGCCCGCAGGTTGGCCGCAAACGCCTTCAGCCCCCACCAACCGAACAACCAGTTTGATAACGAACATTTAATAATCTCGTTAAAAGCCTGTTTCTCGCTGCATATCAGTCTTTCTTCACGCCGAGAAAACTTCAAAAACTTGCCGGTGACATAGATAAGGTCAAAAACCCGCACATCCGGATTTTCTTCGCCCATGCGGTCTTTCAAAATACTCAGAGCATCCATTTGTGGAAAATCGTCGGCCGCATAGGCACAAGCCAGCAGATCATAAGTCAGCCGCCGTTCCTCGTCATGCAAAATATCGTAAGCGACCGAAATTTTCTGAAAATGTTCCATCGCCTCATCGCTTTTGTTATAATCGGGGTGCCATTGTTTGGCCTGATCACGGTAATTCAGTTTCAGCGTACGTTCATCCGCATCGGGAGAGACGTTCAGGACATGGTAATACTGCAAAGGGTCACGGTTATACATTTTTTTCTTCCTGCAAAATTCGGCGGGCAATTTCAACGACATCGGCTGCCGCTTCAGAAGTCGGGTAACGGCTCAGCAACGGCATCTGATTGCGAATGGCATCGCGAACCCGGGCATCGCGGCGGACAATTCCCAACAGTGTGGGAGAAACTTTCAAAAACGTCTGGCATGCTTTGAGCAGAATATCATAAGTCTGCCGACCTTCACGCACTGTATCGGCCTGATTGACAACAATCCCGATCCGGCATTTTGGATACTGCATCACCATCAGTTTAACAAAAGCGTAAGCATCGGTAAGAGCCGTCGGCTCATCGGTACAGACGACCACGACCTGTCCGGACATCCCCGACAAAATGCGAATCGATTTTTCGACCCCGGCCCCCATATCCAAAATCACTTTGTCGTATGAACCCGCCAGCAAAGCCAGATCTTCGGCCAAAATTTGCAACCGCCCGACCGGCATGACGGCCAAACCCGCCGAACCGGAGCGGCCGGCAATAACGTCAAACCGGCATTTGTCACAATAATGCACCACCTGATTAAGGGTTGTGGTCCCGGTCACCACGCTGCCCAAATCGTGAGGAACCATCAAACCGAGCTGAATATCGACATTTGCCATTCCCAAATCGCCGTCAAACAGCAGCGTTTTTTGCTTCAGTCCGCTCAAGGCATGCGCTAGCGTGATCGAAAACCAGGTTTTGCCGACGCCGCCCTTTCCCGAAGCAACTGCAATCATCCGGTTAAACGGGCGGGCGTTTAAACTTCTCGGCGCTGTGATCAATGTCTGTTCGTCATCCACGGCGTTTTCCTTTCAGGCCAGCACCAGCCGCGCCAGCACGGCGTTATCGACAGCCGTAAGCCCGGTAGACAAGCTGCCGGAAACGCTTGCCCAGCCCAGATTGAAACTTTCTTCCGTTGCCGCCGACAAAAAACCGCCGATCCGCCGGCACAAATCGAGCTTGGTCGGCAATAAATTCTTGGCACCCAGACGGGCATAAATCGCCGCTGCTTCACGAGCGTCGGGCGCATTATAACCGGCTTCCAGCGCCAAAACGGCTTCGCCGTCGGCAACATCAAGCAATTCCCGCAGCCGTTCCCGCTCCGCCGGCACAAAAGGATTGAAACCGGGAGTATCGATCAAAACCAGATCATGTTCGGTCTGTGCAGCTTTGATTGCCGCAACCAGATGTTCGGTCTTGCGAACGAAACAGAATTCGGCTCCCAAAATACCGGCAAACGATTGCAGCTGACTGTTGGCGCCGGCACGCAAGCTGTCAGTACTGATCAGCACCGCCGATAAGCCGCGGAATTTCGCCAATGCCGCCGTTTTGACCAGCGCCGTGGTTTTGCCGCTGCCCTGAATACCGGTAAAAACCTTTACCGGACAACGGGTATCCAAAATATTATAATGACCAAACAAACGGTCAAAAACCGCCGTCAGGATTTTTATATCGTCATTTTCACCCGCCGAAGCCGCATATTGCCGGCAGCGGGCCAGCAAATCGGAACGTGCGGCAGCACTCACTTCATGATAGTCAAGCCGTTCACGGATACGGTTGTCATTATAGCCGGCCGGATAAACCTGCATTCCGGCAGCATCGGAAAAATCAATTTCATCATCTTCTACCGCGGCAACCAACTCACTGCGGCCGTCATCCAAACGCGAAGTCGAAACGATAACGGCTTCGGATCCCAGTTCCTGTTTGACCCGTCGCATCAGGCGTATCATATCTTCGTCAACGAATTTCTTTATCCGCATCGGTTTTCCTCTTTTGACAAAATCTGCGTTATCTCAATGCCCAGACGTCCGTCCTCAATCATCAGCGCGCCTTTAGCCACTACGCTGCCGTTGACGCAGATATCAATTTCGTCATCAATGTCGCGGTCAAGTTCAACCACTGCTCCTGTTTCCAACGCCAGCAGACTGCCAACGGTCATTCGTGCATTGCCCAACACCGCCGAAACTTCCACCGGCACTTCGGAGATCCGGCTCAGTTTTTCGCATTCATTCATCTTCTTCTCCTGTCAGCATCGCCGTCAAACGACGGATTTTCTCCCGGCTGTCCGACACCGCCCCGCCGCCCTGCCATCTGATCCGGCAATCGCAACGCGGCAAAGAAGCATCACGATGCAAAAAGATCTGACCGGCAAAACCGTTTTCGGAAGCAAGCTGCTCCACCAACGGCCGCACCTGATACACCGTATCGGGATGAAAATAAAAATCCAAGACTTTTTTATCTCCCAACGCCGGAAAATGCTCAACCACAAAACGGCTTACGATTTCCAAACTCTGTTTTTCCAACAATAACGGCGACAATTGCTGCAAAATCATGCGAATCAGCTTCAGGTTATTGTTCTTTTCCTCATCCAGCAGCAAGTCGAGCCGGGTTATAATATTTTCCGCAATCTGCCTCGCCTCCGTTTTTTCAGACCGCGATGGCCGGTTAACCGAAAGATCCAACACCGCAGCGTTTCCCCCCGCCACGACAAAATTGTCAAATTCAAACGGACGGCGACCGGTCATCATACCGTTTCCCCGCTGCGTTTACGAAGGACCAGCGCCTTTTCGGCAGCCAGACGATACGCCAGCGTTATAATTTCATCCTGAGCCATCTCCACGTCACACAAACGCACCGGTCCCAGTGCTGCCATTTTTTCGCCGATCACCGCCGCGGCATCGGCAGACATATTGTCAAACAAATATTGCCGCAGTTCTTCCGAAGCGCCGCGCAGCGCCAACGCCAGCGTCTCGGCTTCCACCTCGTCGAACAGGCGGTGGATGTCGTTGGGCGTAACCGCGCGAAAATCTTCAAAGTTAAACAAGCAGGAACGCAATTTTTCCGCTGCCGCCGCATTTTCTTTTTCCAGCGCCGCCAACAGCTGTTTTTGTTTGCGGGGCGTCATGTTTTTAAGCACTTCACCGAGATAAAAGCCGCCCCGACTCGGACTGCCGGCAAAATCCCGTTCCAGGGTCTGTTCAATTTCGGCGACAATTTCCGGCGCCACCATTGCAGAAGAAAGCAGACACGATGAAATTTCGGCGGCAAAAGCCGGATCCAATCCGGCCATCACAGCCGCCGCCTTCGGCGTATCGAGACGAGAAATAACATAAGCGGCAGCCGCGGCACATTCGGCGGATAAATAGGCCGTCAAGGCTTTCACATCTGCATTTTGCAGTTTTTTCCAAACATCGGGAAAGGACTTTTGCGGCGTAATCTGAGCCGCCGGACGGAGAAGCTCCGGATGCCGGGTGCCGTTGCGGGAACGAAATACCAGTATCGCCAGCCCCAGGCAAAGCAGTGCCAACAAAACAATTTCCGCAACTTCGGTCAGCGAAAGGGCGCTGTCATTACCGACAAAACGAACGCTTTCAATCTGCAAAACATCCCCACGGCGGAGGTCAAAACCGATTACCGGTGCCACCAACTCCGCCAAGCGTGAAAGTTCTACCCGGCTGCGCTGACGGTAGGCGTTTCCTTCCCGGATGTCGTCTACCAAAATCAGTGCCGACATTTTTTTCAGGCGGGCGCCGCTTTGAACAATCCGACGGCGGAATTTATTGATTTCGTATTCCGCTTCGCTGGCAAAATTCTGCGCGGCGGTATACGAACGTAGCACCTGGCCGTCGGGATCAAAAATCTCTTCATCGGTGGTTACGGTGCCAAAATCCAAATCAAGGCGCAACTCCACCCGTACTTTTCCCTTTCCGACCAACGGCTCCAGCAGGTTGATCGCCCGATTGGCCAAAAACATCTCTTCCGTACGGCGAATTTGCTGATGCGAAAGCGGCACTGCAGCGACCGGCACGTCGGTCCTTTTGAGGCCAAACAGAATCCAGACCAGCAACAACCCGACAGCGAAACTCACCGCCGCGGCGATAATTCCGTCCCGCCAAGCGGGACAATATGTTGCCGAATGTTTCAAAATTTCACCTGCTTTTTGATCTTTACTGTCATTTAAAATACCCGATTACCTGCTGATTACGAAAACAATTTTTTCAGATATTCACAATATTTGCCAGCGAATTGTATAGTTCTGCCGCCGCAACATCATCGTTCAGACGATGGTTGGAAGCTTTGAGCAATTTCACTTCAACCTGTTCCGAGGCAATTGAGGCGGCAAAATCAAGCGCCGACTGCCACGGTAGCGAGGCATCCCGCATTCCCTGAATCAGATGTACCGGACACAATACCGGCCAGCTTTGATCTTCGGGCAGACAATTTTCCATCGCGGTATCGATAAAACGCTTCGTAATCACATACGAAAAATCAGCGTTTCCGTAACTGAAACGTCCCTCATCTTGCAACTGCCGCTGCTGTTCGGGGGTAACCAGCGACGCAAAATGGCGGACAAAATTCGGGGCTGCCGCCAGCCCGATCACGCCTTTGACACGCTGCGGTCGTTCAATCGCCGCCAACAATGACAACCAACCGCCCATCGAAGAACCGACACAGACGATATCGCCTTTAATCGTTTGGTCAATGACTTCGAGCATCTGATTTTTCCAAATTTCGAAATCGGCTTTTTCAAAGTTTTCGCGATCGGAACCGTGGCCGGCATAGTCAAACCGAAACAACCCCCAGCCCCGTTCCACACAAAAAGCTTTAACAGTCTCGGGCTTTTTTCCCCAACAATCGGAACAGAATCCGTGCAGATAGAGAACCGTCGGGCAATTAATTTTCGGCGGAATATATTCAAATTCTGTTGCAAACGAGGATTTAAACGTGTACTTTGACATGATTGAACAACCTAAATAAAAACTTGTAAACTTTGAGGATTATATTAATAAAATGTCGAAAGGTAAAGAACAAAAACCGGTTATTTTGCAGGTGCTGCCCGAACTTGACCATGGCGGCGTCGAAACCGGAACGGTCGAAATTGCCACCGCCTTACAGGAAAACGGAATTAAAAACTTTGTCGCTTCCGCCGGCGGCCGCATGGTTTACGACCTGAGCAAAATCAAAGTCGAACATTTTACATTGCCGTTAAAAACCAAAAACCCGTTTAAGCTTTATCTCAATTCGCTCAAACTGGAAAAAATCATTAAGGAAAACGGTATCAACATTGTTCATGCCCGTTCCCGCGCACCGGCATGGAGTGCTTATTGGGCCGCCAAACGTGCCGGTGTCAAATTTTTGACCACTTTTCACGGCACCTATGGTTTGGGACCGAAAGGAATCAAAAAATTTTACAACCGGGTAATGACTTACGGACAATTGGTCATTGCCATTTCCAACCACATCAAAAAACATATGACGGCCAACTATCAGGTTGCGGAAGGCAAAATCCGTCTGATTCATCGTTGTGTCGATACCGAAAAGTTTTCGCCGGCCGCGGTCTCTCAGGAACGAATTATCCGTGCCATTCAGGAGAATCAAATTCCCGAAGACCTGCCGATTATTTCCCTGATCGGCCGGGTTACCCGCTGGAAAGGCCAGCATATGCTGATCGAAGCACTTTCAAAACTCAAAGACCGCAGTTTTTACTGCCTGATTGTCGGCTCTGACCAAGGACGTGTCAAATATACTGCCGAATTAAAAGAACTGGTAAAAAAACACGGTTTGGAATCGAAGGTCAAATTTATCGGCCAAAGCTTTGACATTCCGGCCCTGCTGATGGTCTCCGACATTGTACTTTCAACCGCTGTGGAGCCCGAAGCTTTCGGACGTGCCGCCATTGAAGGACAGGCAATGGGCAAAGTGGTGATTGCCTCCGACATCGGCGGTTCGTTGGAAAACACCGTTGACGGCGTTACCGGACGCCTGTACAAAAGTGACGACCCGCAAGCGTTGGCCGACGCTCTGGACTGGGCACTAAACCTGCCGTTGGAAGAAAAAAAGAAAATTTCCGCCGCCGCGGTCAAAAATGTAAAAGATAATTTTACAAAGCAAATAATGTGTGATAAAACAATAGCGGTTTATAATGAACTGATCAATATGGATTAAACTTACAAAATTTAACAAGAGGAAAAAATAATGGTTGCTATTAAATTGCCGGATGGCAGTGTAATGAATTTTGACGGCGCCGTTTCCGGAATGGAAATTGCCGAAAAAATCAGTGCCGGTTTAGCAAAAAATGCTTTAGCGGTGAAGGTTAACGACAAGTTGCAGGACTTGGGCACAACAATCACCACCGACGCTACCGTAACCGTTATCACTCCCAAAGACAAAGAAGGCCTTGAGATCATTCGCCATTCGTGTTCACACGTCATGGCCGAAGCCGTTAAGGAGTTGTGGCCGGATGTTCAGGTAACGATCGGACCGGCAATTGACAATGGTTTCTATTATGATTTTGCGCGCAAAGAACCATTTACGACCGACGACTTTACCAAAATCGAAGCCAAAATGCACGAGATTGTCAAACGGGACGAAAAAGTCACCCGCAAAGTGATGCCGCGCAATGAGGCAATTGCCTATTTTAAATCAATCGGCGAACACTACAAGGTTGAGCTGATCGAAGATTTGCCGGAAGACCAAACGATCTCGCTGTATTCGCAGGGAGAATTTACCGATTTGTGCCGCGGTCCGCACGTTCCTTCCACCGGTAAAATCGGCGATGCCTTCAAACTGACAAAAGTAGCGGGTGCTTATTGGCGGGGCGACTCCAACCGCGAAATGCTGCAACGCATTTATGCAACCGCCTGGGCCAGCAAAAAAGACCTGCAGGAATATTTGACGATGTTAGAAGAAGCTGAAAAACGCGACCACCGCAAACTCGGTAAAGAAATGGACTTGTTCCATTTTGAACCGGAATATGCACCGGGTGCGGTTTTTTGGCATGACAAAGGTTTTAAGATCTACCGCAAACTGATTGAATATATGCGCAACCGTCAGGAACACAACGGTTATGTCGAAATTGCCACCCCGCGTATTATGGACCGCGTGTTGTGGGAAACTTCCGGACACTGGGACAAATACGGTGCCCATAACTATTCCGGCAAAACCGAAGACGGAAAAATGTTCTGTGTGAAACCGATGAACTGCCCGGGCGGACTGTTGGTTTACAAACAGGGAATCAAGTCCTACCGTGATCTGCCGCTGCGGGTAGCAGAGTTTGGGATGGTCAACCGTTATGAAGCTTCGGGTTCGCTGATGGGCCTGATGCGGGTACGCGAATTTACTCAAGACGATGCTCACATCTTCTGCACGCCGGAACAAATGGAGGAAGAATGCATCACCACTTTGAAACTGATTCTGGACATTTACAAAGATTTCGGTTTTGAAGATGTCAAAATTTATCTTTCAACCAGACCGGACAGCATTTACCGTATCGGTTCCGACGAAATTTGGGATATTTGCGAAAACGCATTAGCCAACGCTTTGGAAAGCCATGGTTACAAATTTGAAATCAATGCCGGCGAAGGTGCTTTTTATGGTCCGAAGCTGGAGTTCATCCTCAAAGATGCGATCGGCCGCGAATGGCAATGCGGAACGATTCAGGTAGATATGAATCTGCCGGAACGTTTTGACATTTCGTACATCGGCGAAGACGGTGAAAAACACCAGCCGGTAATGTTGCACCGCGCGTTGTTCGGTTCGATTGAGCGCTTCCTCGGCATTTTGATCGAAAACCATGCCGGCAAATTGCCGCTATGGCTGTCACCCGAACAAGTGGTGGTTGCCCCGATTGTCAGCGACTTTGACGGCTATGCCGAAGAAGTGGCGGCCAAACTCCGCAAAGCCGGCCTGTATGCCAAAACCGACCTGCGCAACGAAAAGATCAACTACAAGATCCGCGAACATTCGGTTGCCAAAATTCCGGTAATTGCCGTTGTGGGCGCCAAGGAAAAAGAAAACGGCACAGTAACCGTTCGTCGTCTGGGATCGGACAAACAGGAAGTCATGAAACTGGATGACTTTGTGAACGCCCTGAGTAAGGAAGCGCAAATGCCGCACCTGCATGAATAAGAAACGGCGAACAGTACAACAACCCCGGTCTTCTAAGCCGGGGTTCGTTTTTTGTGTGTCATCCGCAGCCGGCCTCTGCCTGTATTTTCAATTTGAAATTTTTAACTTGCCAAAGACCGACTTTTTCTATAGTCTTCTTTTGCCGGCATACGGTTGCCGGCGGAGAGTAAGAACTCCTTCATACAAAAATCCCGAAGAGGGAGATATCGAGATAAGCACACTTTCGGGTGTGACGAATAAGGTATGCTGTCTTGTATGAACAGTTCTTAACTCCCTCGCCTTGACTTTTTCAAGGCATTTTTTTATAACGATCTCCGTTTTACGGAGATATTTTTTTATCGGCAGACAAAACGCTTGCAATCTTTTGCCGGATTTTATAAAATCAGAAGGCCGGTAAAAACAGCCGGCGGAGTGTAAGAACTCCTTCATACACAAAATCCCTTGAGAGGGAGATATCGAAATAAGCGCACTTTCGGGTGCGACGAATAAGGTATGCTGTTTTGTATGAGCAGTTCTTAACTCCCTCGCCTTGAACTTTCCAGGGCGAGTTTTGTTTTAACCTGACAAAACCCATGGGAGTTTGCGAATGCCAATAAGAAGACTACTAAAAAGACAATTGGGCAGGGAATTTTACCGATGCCGTAAGAATTTGTCGCTGGGACTCGAAACCGTTGCCGATCAAACCGGTTACAGCTGGCAAAAAATTGACAAGATAGAAATCGGGCAAACCCAAAATTGGGACATTTACAATAAAATGCTCAATTTTTATAATAAAAGAATCTGTCTTACTCTGGTTGATCCCGATAAGTCAGTCGGTACTCAGGGAGAAAACACCGTTTTTTTCCTCTGTGACAGCCCCCGATCTGCATTGTCGAAAGACAACAATAATCCCGAACCTCCTCTGAAAGAAGACGAGGAACAAGCCCCTCCTCAACCAACCCGACACACCCAAAAGCCAACCGACCAAGCTTGAACAGCGGGAAAAAACCGGGAAAACGCAAAAATGCCTTTCCCGGTCAGGTATTATAAAAAGTTTCGTATTTTTTTCCAAAAGGGACACTTTAACGAGCCGCCCGAAGTTCGTGTGCCGATAAAAAACAACAATTTTTATAGCAAAAGACGACACACAATCATAATGACCGGTGCCGTCTCTTCTTTCATTTACAATTGCCTTTGCTTTCCCAAAACCGGAGGGTTTTTACCACCAGTCCGATCAGGTTAAGAAAGACTGCCAACGCTGCCGTAATCGCCGTATGACTCAGCCGGCCCGGTTTGGCTGCGGTAACGATCCGCTGGATTTCACTGCCCGAATAGGCAAGTATGGCACAAAAAATAACCACCGTTGCCACACAAACTGCCAAATCGATAAGCGACAAGCCAAACAGGCCATAAACCGTGCCGCTCAGCAACAGTCCCCATAAGGCCGTTACGACAATGCAGTACCACGAAATCATGTCTTTGCGGCAGGCGGCTTCGGTAACAACCATAATGGCAAACATCCCGGCGGCCACACCGAGGGCACAAGCCATATTGGCTCTGATGTAAACAACCGCTACACCGCTCAGGGCAGCACCGACCAGACTGCAAAACAGTCCGAAAATGAGAAGCACCGCTGCAAAACTCAAAGTCTTCAGTTCCTTGGGAACCGACAGAAACATCATCAGCGGCAGCAATAGCAGGATCCAGGCGCCGACACTCAACATCATCAGGCCTTCGGCATCCCTTACATACAGGAATTCACGATATTCCGGCACGGCGGTTAGCAAAGAAACCGTTGCTGCCGAAATTGCCGCACCGCCTCCCATAAATGCAAAAAGGCGGGAAATTACGCGACTCTCCAATTTTTTAGTTAAACTTTCCATAAATAATTAATTAATGATCATTGATAGTTACCATATATCAACCGTTTCGACGAATTCCAGCCTTTATGACGTAAAGTTGCCCCGGGTTTTACACTTTTTGTTTGTCGACAAACAGCCGATCGTTTTGTCATGATTCCGTTGGTTTTAGGCACATACAGCCCAAACGGTTCATTTAGCGGCAGATTTTACGGGAACCGCCTTTTTCTGGTTGCCTACAAAAAAAGCTGCCGCAAATTGCGACAGCTTTTTTAAAAAATGTAAAAAAGTTACTTTTTCTTACCCAACAGTTTGATAATCTGCAACAACAGATTAACAAAGTCGAGGTACAACGACAAAGCACCCCGCAAGGCGATCCGGTTGGCTTCCTGTTTGTCATAGCAGTCATACAATTCATCGCGGATCTTCTGCGTATCATATGCCGTCAAACCGCAAAAAACAACCACTGCAATCAGTGAGATGACAAAGTCCATCGTTTCCGATCCGAGAAAAATATTAATCACCATGGCAATGATCAATCCGAACAGCGCCATTATAAAAATACTTCCCCAAGAAGTCAAATCCGACTTGGTCACCAACCCGTAAATTGCCATTGCGCCGAACGTCGCCGCCGTGATGACAAAACACATCAGAATGCTGGCCGCGGTATAAACCAGAAAGATGCAGCTCAGGCTCATCCCCATCAGAGCGCAAAACAACAGAAACACCAAAAAGGCGGCGCCCGACTCCAGTTCTGCGATCAGTCCCTGAAAAAACAGAACGATCACCAGCGGCGACAGTAAGATGATCCAGCCGGCCACGCTTAATTGCATTGCTCCCGTTTCGCCGACACGATACAGAAAATCGCGACAGTCGGGAACATAGGCAAAGACGGCAGCCATCAGAGCCGAAACCAGCAAACCGGCAAACATGTAGCCGTAAACGCGGGTCATTACGCTGTTTGCAACTTTTTCACTTTCCAAATAAGTACTCATAATTTTTTAGTTTTAACCGCGCCGCTTATCCGAAAAGATTAAACAGGCAACAGACCGGTTTAATTATGAGTTTTTTTCGAATAATAGGACACAATGATTATACAATGTTTTTATTGTAGCGGCACTGCATGAAAAAGCAACTCAAAATTTTGTCCAACAAAGCCTTTTAAGAAAGCGCCGAAATAATCCGGCGCTTGCTGATTTTTACAACAACTTTAACGGTTGCGAGGGGTCGGGTTCTTTTTTAAGCGGCGCCGGAGGTGCTTTTTTCGGTGCTCGATACCCCATTTTGTCATCAATATAGCTACCCAGCTCACGACCGAAGGTTTGACGGATATACTGCGTCATTTCGGTGGGTTTTTCCCTGAAGGTTTCAGCCGCCGCCTGAGCCTGCAGGACCTCTTCGATCTTGAGAATTTTTTCCAGAATGTCGCGTTTTTCGGCAGCGCCCTCGATTCCGTACACCGACGCTATGTTAAACCAGATATACGCCTGATATTCGTTTTTTTGATAAGAAGTTCCGGCAGCCAGAATATTGCCTAGATCCATCATCGCTTTAACGTTTCCCTGATGGGCAGCTTCGCTCAGATACTTGACCGCATTGCCATAGTTGCGGGGCGTTCCTTCGGCATTGATATACCGCTGCGCCAGTTCATACTGCGCTTCGTCATAAGAAACGGCCGCCATTTTCATCAGCTCAAATGCCTTTTTGAAATTTTTCGGTACCACAAAGCCGCGATAATAGGAATAGCCGATCATATATTGAGCAGTGATGTTACCGCCGTCGGCAGCCTGTTGCAACAATTCGACAATTCGGTTTTTGGAAGAATTGATGTTGGATGAGGTCAGATAAATAAAGGCCAGATTGATTGCCGCTTCGCCATTGCCAAGCTTTGCCGCCTTATCAAACATCTGCACCGCTTTGACAACGCTTTTTTCGGTGCCGATGCCGCTGTAATAAAGACTGCCAAGATTGTTGACCGCAATTTTGTCTTCTTGTGCGGCCGCCATCGAATAATATTTGAAAGCCCGTTCGGGATCACGTGCCACGCCGTTCTCACCGTACAGATACATATAACCGAGAGTCAGACAGGCATCAACGTCCCCTTCCTCGGCCAGACGTGTCATCCGGTCAAGAAAATTTTCCTGAAGTTCTTCGGGCTGGCGGGTAAATTCGGCGGCTTTTTCCTTACTTTTCAAAAAAGAAAAATTGAGAAAAGAAAACATCCCTTCATCGTCAACTTTCACTTTTTCGGCTTCGGCTGTTTTTGTTGCCGGCGTTTCAACACGGCGGACTTCTTTCGACTGCGGTGCCGGGTCGGCCTTTTTGGGTTCTTCGCCAAACAAATCGATCAACGACATATCGTCAGCAGCGCAAACCGGTGATGTCAACGCCAGACAAAACATTAAAAGCATAAATATTTTCGACATGATAAACTTCCGTATATTCTTATAAAAACTTTTTTATAATACATTAAAATTTGACCGGTTCAAACTTTTTTACAAATTTTCAGTACCCTTTTGCCATTTCATCGGCAATTGCTTTTTGCATGGCGGTATTGCTGCGGTCCGGTTGCGGCGCCGCTTTTTTGGCAGCCACTTGTTGCGGCGACTTGCGCCCGGTCAGCACTTTAAGAAGATTTCGGTTTTTACTCTTATCGCTTTTACCGTCAACGGATTGTTTAATCGCTTCGCGCTGATCGGCACTGATACCGGTCTTTTCCTTAACTCCGGACTCGATTTCGGCACGCACTTCCGGCAACAGTTCCATCGTTTGCTCTGGCAGGTATTTGCTCAAGTTGCCGGGAGATTTGATACCTTCTTTTTTGCAGTAGTCGTTTTCGCAAATGTTATCAAAAATTTTATTGATCCGTTTTTGCAGTTCCTGTTCATTACCGATCAGAGTAGCAGACAAATCGCTGGTACCGATGCTGTTGGTCCCAAACTGCGAAATCTGCAGTTTATAGGCTTTCATGGTGCGGCGTTTGTTCTTCCACATTTCGAAGCTGCCTTCCATCATCAGCTTTTTTCCCTCCTTGCTGTCCGGATCCAGCCCTTTGGCCAGCGCCTCCTTATAAAAAGCAAAATCAGGTTCTTTGTCAAAAACTTTCAAGGCTTCTTCCCGCGAAGTGCCTTTCGCCAGTTCATTACGATAGCCGGCAAGGTAACCGTTGAGTTCCGCCACGGTAGCGGCACACTCGTCATACTGGCACAAAATGCCGTATTGCTCCGGGCTGAGTCCCGGCGCATAAATTCCAAGCTTGTCGTTACTGCGATGCTGTTCTTCGTGTGCCTTAACCGATTTGTAAACCGTAGATTGCGGGTTGTTAAGATCAGAAAACATCTCCAAGGTGGTTACAAATGTTTTTTTCCGCTGTTCAGGGCTCATTTCCGGATGTTTATCGGCAAACCGGGTTTCTAATTTGTGGAGTTCCTGCTCATCGCCCATTTCGATATAAGTCATGACAATATTTTTGTCTTCGGTGCTGTAGGCCCCAGCTTTGTCTGCCGTTGCCACCGACAACGTATCGGTACGATCGGGCTCGGCGTTGGCAAAAGCGTCTTTTTCACCTGCCTTCCAGGTCTTATGCAGTTTTTTGGGGTCCAGCTGAGACTGATCAATAAAATCTTCGCCGACTTTATTATAAACCTGACCGTCCTGAACAACTTGCTCTATTTCGGTTACCCCGAACAAGTTAACCTTTTTTTCCGTATATTCGGTTTTGGGTTTTTGTTCCTGAACCGGATTCGATGCCTGCCGTTCCTGCGCCGCCGCATTTAAAGCCGAAGCTTCCAGCGCAAGCATCAACATCATTTTGCTTCCGCCTTTTTTCACATAACGCTCAAAATCTTTATAAGACACTGGACGGCTCCTTCTTCAAAGTCGATTTACAATTGTTATTATACAATAGTCGGCCTCTGAAATCAAAGAATTTTTACGGTTGCAGTTTTTTGTTTATTTTTTGACTGATCCTGATTATAATGCCGCCGAAAATGACAGAAAGAGGATCCCGAGCATGCCGGCATTTGAACCGCCCGTTTATACGCTGAAAGGCATTAAAATCCGCTTCGGCAGCAAACAGCTGTTTGAAGACGTAGAATTGTACATAAACCAGGGGGATAAAATTTCGCTGGTCGGACGGAACGGTTCGGGAAAATCAACTCTGCTGAAAATTATTGCCGGACTGATCGAGCCCGATGACGGAGAGATTTTTATTCAGCCGAATACCAAAATCGGTTATATGCCGCAAGACGCCGATCTCAGCGGCTATCCGGACCTGAGAGCAGTGGTGGCGTCTGGATTGAGCGAAAATGACGGCAGCAACGACTATAAAGTGCAAATGTGGATCAAACAGTTGGAGATTGCTGCCGATGCCGATCCGCAAACGGCCTCCGGCGGCGAACGTCGCAAGGCCACCCTTGCCAAAGCTCTGATTAGCGAACCTGACATTCTGCTTCTTGACGAACCGACCAACCATCTCGATATGCCGACGATTGAACAGCTGGAAAAAATTATTGCTGCCTATAACGGTGCCGTGGTGGTTATCAGCCATGACCGGCGCTTTCTTACCAATGTTTCCCGGACCACTTTCTGGCTCGATCGCGGAACAATGCGACGCAACAACAAGGGGTTCGGCAGTTTTGAAGACTGGCAGGATCAGGTAATCGAGCAGGAAATTATCGCCCAAAAGTATCTCAATAAAAAAATTGCCGAAGAAACGGAGTGGTTACACAAAGGCGTCACCGCCCGCCGCAAACGAAACATGGGAAGACTGCGGCGCCTGCAACAGCTCCGGCAGGAACGGCGCGAACAAATTCGGCAGGTCGGTTCAGTCAACATGGATATTGAAAATACCGCCTGGCGTTCCAAATTGGTCATCGAGTCCAAACATCTGTGCAAAGCTTTCGGCGAACGGACAATCGTCAACGATTTCTCGGCCAAAATCATCCGCGGCAACAAAATCGGCATCGTCGGTCCCAACGGCGCCGGCAAAACGACGTTGATCAAACTGCTGACCAAAAAGTTGGAACCGGATTCGGGCTTTGTGCGAATCGGCAAAAATCTGGAAGAAGCCTATTTTGATCAGAACCGCTTTTCACTTGATCCGTCCAAAACGCTGTGGCAAACGCTCTGCGACGAAGGCGATCACATATGGGTACGCGGCTCATACCGTCATGTTGTCGCCTATCTCAAAGATTTTTTGTTTACGCCCGAACAGGCCAAAGCGCCGGTGGCCGCCCTGTCCGGAGGCGAGAAGAACCGTTTGATGCTGGCAAAAGTTCTGGCTCAACCGTCCAACTTTTTGCTGCTGGACGAACCGACCAACGACCTTGATATGGACACGCTCGATTTACTGCAGGAAATGTTAAGCGATTATGACGGCACGATTTTGATTGTCAGCCACGACCGTGATTTCCTTGATAAAATTGTTACCTCCATCATTTACATGAAAGGTGACGGCAAAGTTGAAGAATATGTCGGCAGTTACAGCGACTTGCTGGAACGCTTCGACAAACAACCGGCAACGGCTGTCAAGAACAAGCCCGCCGGCAAAACCCGAAGCGAACCTTCATCAGAGCGAAAAGAAACCTCGCGCGGACGACTGAGTTACAATCAACAACGTCTGTTGCAGGTTTTGCCGCAACAAATTGCCGTGCTTGAGCAAAAAATAGAAAATGCCAAAAATGACTTGTGCGAACCGACGCTTTATCAAAATGACCCCGACCGTTTTTACGAATTGACTCGCCAACTGGAAGAATGGGAAAAACAAAAAGAAGACGACGAAAACCGGTGGCTGGAGATTTCACTGCAGGCCGAAGAACTCAGCATCAAATAATTCGGTGCTTTTTACCGGCGGAGACGCGAGATCACATAATCGGGACAGGCACCAAACATATTTCCGAGTTCCCGCGTTTTGGTAACATCGGGAATGTAGCCCTCCCCCAGAAAACTGACATGAACGCCTTTGCTGACCAAACACCCCGAAAGCTGGGCTGCCGCCGCGCCGCGGATATCGGCTGCAATGCTGTCACCGATCATCAATATTCTCTTACGATCAATGGAACCCAACGCCGCCAAAGCATATTCCATCACCTGCAAATCTGGCTTACCGACGGTAAGAATCTGCCCGCCCAAAACCGCATATTGTTCAGCAAGCGCGCCCGAAGCCAAAACCGCTTCGTCTCCGAACGGTACCGACGTATCGTTGCCGACGCACAAAAGCGGCAAATTCAGGCTGGCAGCATGACTTAAAACATCGAGATAATCTTCGGTCGTTTTACCGGGCCCGTTTTCAAGACGCCCGGCATACAAAAAATCTGCCTGAGCCGGATCAAATACTTCAACGTAATCCAAACCGGCAAAAACACCGTTATCATCGGCCGCTCCGAGATTATAGTAGCGACGTCCCAACTGCCGGCAGCTGCTGTTCGGCAACGACAAAAGCTGATGCACGATTTCTCCTGCCGTGACCACGGTTTCGAAAAGGCGCGGTGAAAAACCGGCCCGATACATTTGGGTGACAATTTCTTCAACCCGATAGGCCGCATTGCTCAGCAGCACGATTTTTTTGCCGTTTTTACGCAAGCCTATTAAAGCGTCCCATGCCTCGGGAAGAATGGAAACACCGTTGTATAGCACACCGCTCCATCCGCACAAAATGCCGTCATAGGCATCCATGACCTTTGAGATATTAACGATAGGCTTAATCATCTTCATTGCGGAACTCACTCATTTCTGATTATTTTACAAGGATAACAAAGCATTATTAAAAAAGAATTTAAATTGCAAGTTTTATTGTCATTTATAACCCGATAACCGCAAAATAACCTGATTGGCTATCATCAGCCCGAAAATCGCGGTAACCGTCGGCAACGACCCCATGGTATGGCGCTGCCGGCCGCCGTCCGAAGGCTTGTCTTCCATAAACAACGCCGTTTCAGGAACCGACACTACTTCGTCCGAGCAAACGCAAACAACTTTGCCGAGATCGCATCCGCGCCGTTTGAGCCGTTTGCGAATAAAACGCGCCAACGGACAATTTTTGGTTTGGTTCAACGTTTGCAAACGTATGGCCGACGGATCGGTTTTCAATGCCGCTCCCATTGACGAAATAAACGGAATCTCGTGCTGTTGCAGATACTCAATCAAACAGCATTTTGGATTAAGGGAATCAATGGCATCCACCACCATGTCCACCGGCTGATTAAACAACTGTTCCAGATTGTCTTGGTTGACAAACATCTCCTTGACGGTAATCCGGCAATCGGGATTGATATCACGCACCCGCTCGGCGCCAAGTTCGCTTTTTTTGCGGCCGAGCGTTGAGTGCAGCGCCAGAATCTGACGATTGAGATTGCTCGGCTCCACGATGTCAAAATCAACCAAAATCAAATGTCCGATCCCCGCACGTGCCAGTGCTTCCAACACATAACCGCCTACGGCACCGAGTCCAACCACCATCACCGACGCCTGTTGCAGACGGCCGAATTTTTCTTCTCCCAACAATGCCCGGGTACGGCCGAATATCTCATTTTCCATTGACAAACTCCTCGGCGTTGGCATAAACAACCTCTGCCAGCTGTTGCGGGTCTTGCTGCCGCCAGACTGCCACCTGTTTTAGAATTTGTGGCAGAAAACAAGGTGTTTGTTCTTCTCCCTTAACCGGCCCCTGATACGGGCTGTCGGTTTCCAACAACAAGCGCGAAGCCGGAACCGCACGCGCAATTTCCGCCCCCTGCCGATTATGCAAAATCGATGCGCTCAGTGACACATAACCGTTCCGGCGCAGAATCGGCTGCAGATGTTCCACCCGTCCGTTAAAAGAATGTATCATAAAAAAGTCGGGCATACGGGACCAAAAATCCTGCAGTTGCGCCACCGCTTTGACGGCATGGACCACCAACGGCCGTTTCAACGTTAATGCCGCTTCGATCTGGCGTTCAAAAAGCTGCCGCTGTAACGTCATGTTTTCTTTCAAACCGTCAAGGCCGCTCTCGCCGATCAGTGCCTGCGGAAATTGTTCAAGCTGTTTGTAAAGGCGCTCTTCCCATCCCGACCGTACAGCGGCCGCATACCAAGGATGAATACCGAACGCCGGGATTACCGCTTGCGGATATCGGGATGCCAGTTCTCCGACCCGCGGCCAGTCGGCCTCGTGCGAAGCGGCGCACACCATCCGACATATTCCTTGAGTACGGGCGGCATTGACAATATCCGTTGCACAGTTTGTTTTATAATCTTGCAAGTGGACGTGCATATCGATAAAATTCACGCAATTTGACTTTCAGCAGTTTATGATCATTCAGAAAGGATAATAAGCAGAGATGAGTATTTTGACAAGACCGATTTTAGAAATCAATTTAAGCAATTTATGCAAAAATTACCGTTTTTTACAAAAACTTGCCGACGGAGCCGCTGCTGCGGCAGTTGTTAAAGACGACGCTTACGGGCTGGGGGCCGAGGTGATTGCCGCCAAGCTTTATAACGATGCCGGCTGCCGCAATTTTTTTGTCGCTCACGGCATTGAGGGAGAGAAAATCCGTCCCCACGTCGCAAACGCCAAAATTTATGTGTTACAGGGAATCGGCGAAGACTCTCTTGAATCGTTCCGTAAAGCCGAACTGATTCCGGTTATTGCCGGAAAGGAGCAGCTGGCGTTTTGGAAAGAACATCGCATTCCCGGCATTAAACCGGTCATTCAGATCGAAAGCGGATTGAATCGTCTCGGCTTTCGCGAACATGAGCTGGAAGCGATGAGCCAAGACGACCGAAACTTATTTTCGCTGGTCTTGTCACATTTAGCCTGTGCCGATGAAAAAGGACACTTTATGAACGAACACCAGCTGGAGAACTTTAACCGTCTCCATCAAAAATATTTTCCCAAACTGCCCGCGACTCTGTCCGCCTCCGACGGAACTTTTCTCGGCAAAGAATATTTATTTGACATGGTTCGAATCGGCGCTGCCATGTACGGCATCAACACAGCGCCTTACCGTGAAAACCAAATGCTGCCGGTGGTTAAAATTATGGCTCCGGTATTAGAGGTCTCTCCGCTTTGCCGCGGCGAATTTGTCGGTTATTCCGCCACCTATCGCGCCGCCGACGATCGTAAAATTGCCATTGTTTCGATCGGCTACGGTGACGGCATTCCACGCTCGCTCTCCAATATCGGCAAAGTCTTTTTCTACAATGGCGGCAAAGTCTGTGAAGCGCGAATTATCGGTAAAGTTTCGATGGACAATATTATTTGTGACATTACCGAAGTCGAAAATTTACAAGTCGGTGATATGGCATTTGTCGTTGATGATTTTTATACCTTGGACGATATCGGCCGCGATGCAGGAACCATCAGTTATGAAGTTTTGTCCCGAATCGGCAAAAACACTCGTTTTGACCGCCGCTATACCGACTGATTATATTCAAACAACCCATATCCGGCTGGAAGATATCAATTTTCCGGCCGTTTTGTTATCCGCCGCCTTCCCTCCATATGACAACAGCCCGCCAAACGGCGGGCTGTATGGTTTAACACAACGCTGAAGCGGTTATTTGGACAGTCCTTTTTCCTGGAGTTCTTTCCACATTCCGGCGCCAAGTCTTTTTTTACGGCCGCTGATCTGGGTTTCTGGAGAACCATCTTTCAGATTTTGTGCGGTTCTGGCTCCTTCCAACCCCGGACGATCACCAGTCTGACTGGTGGCACCGATAATAACCTTATTGTCATCTTCTTCAACCACCGGATCTTGTTGCTGTACGGCTCGGGTCAGCACGGTATCGCCATTGCCATTGCCCTGATCTTCCAGCTCCAGCCGTACATCTGTTCCCGTATTTTCTTCCGTAACCAGTCTGGTTACAATCGGTTCTTGTCGTTTGACCGGTTCAACAACAACTTTTTCTTCACCGCCTTTAACTTCTTCATACATAACCCGTTTGTCGCCCGGGCAGTTGGTTCCTTCACCGATAACCCGAATCCGACGTGTCATGGTCAAAGTTCCGTCTTCATCAACCGGCAGCCCTTTGTATCCGGCACCGGCAACTGCAAAGAACTTCTGAGCATCCATACGGCCATCCTGGCGGCCGGCTTCGTTCAATGTACAAATATCCAAAGTTTTGCGCGCTTCTTCCATTTGTGCGGCATCTAATCTGTCACCACAACCCAACAAATGGTAGATGTTTTCCATCTGTTTGCCGAGAGATCCGGTACCAATGGTACCATACTCGCCGCTTTTAACCGAAGTGATGGCCGCCAAACGGGAGAATTTGAACAACACCTGCTCGGCTGTCATCGGATTTTCGCTATCAATACTGAGTTGAGCGGCATAATGTTCGGCATGAGAATAGAAACGGCTCATTCCTGCACCGTCGGTGGTATCCAGTTTATCATACCATCCCTTCAGGATCTCAAACTGACGTTTGCTGATTCCCATCTGGTCATTCCACTGCTCCGGAAACTCTTTCAGTTCCGTAATACCTTCGTCAACTTGTTCCTGCTGTTCATCGTTGTTCTGATTCTGATCATCATTTTCGCCTTCGGTCTGATCCTGATTGTCACCGCCGGCCGTATTCTGGTCATCGTTTTCGCCTTCGGTCTGATCCTGATTATCACCGCCGGTCGTGTTCTGATCATCGTTTTCGCCTTCAACCGAAACCTGATCATCGTTATCACTCAGGTTCTGATCATCATCGCCGCCTTCAACCGAAACCTGATCGTCGGTTAAAGTCGAATTGTCATTCTGATTCAACTGCTCATCGGCATTAACTTCACCATTGCCGGAACATGTTTCGGCAACGAAAATCGTCACCCCGGCCGCTACAGCCGAAATTCCGAGGCTCTTCCATTCTTTCCGACGCTCTTCGGCATCTTTCGCGGTTGCGACACCGACCAAATTGCTGGTTAGAGAACCGATCATGGTTACGGCACGTTTGGCCACTTTCTGCTCTGCCAGTTTTTTGGCAACTTCTGCAGCTGTTTCGGTAGCAATGTTGGCACCGGCGGAGGCTGCCGTATCGGCAATTCCCCAACTGAGGGCCGCTGCACCGCAGGCAAACGCTGCTTTGGTCAAGAACTTGCCGTTAGTATAAATTTGTTTATACGTTTTTTTCGGATCTTCTTTTTTCTGTTTATAAGCTTCATAAACAACCCGACGCCCGATTGTATAGGCTGCATAAGCAGCACCGCCAACCAACGCTGCCGTACCGCCACTGGCTACAGTAGCGGCAAAACCGGCCGCAGCAAGCATATCAGCGCCGATTTCATATTTATTTTTGTTGATAGCTTTAATAGCGGCATGGGCAATCTCATATCTGTTTTCCCAAACATGTTTGCAGCCTTCGTGGAAAGCAACAATACCATCCGACATCTTCTGATTGCAGGCATCATAAATCTTGTTGGCGTTGGCACGGAGCTTTTGCCACTGACCGCGCAGCTCTTTGCCCTGATCCTTCAGTTTGGCAAAGCCCTGATTGATACGTATGGCAATTTTTTTAACATTCGCTTTATATTCGGCCAAATGATTTTCGGCATTTACTTTGACGTTGGCACAATAAGCCGCTGCACCTTCGACGCCAAGTGAAATCTTGTCCATTACGCCATTACCAAGATCCACAATTTTCTGCCTGATCTCTTTTTCGCGGGCCGACAACAAAATTTTGGCTTCTTCGTTGGCTTTCTTTTCGTCGTTGCCGTATTTCTGCTGCATTTCCTGATTGATCTTGGTGGTTTCGGTTACCAGCAGGCTTTGCAAAATCGCCATATCAATCTGGTCATTCAGGGTCTGTTGATAAATAGCTTTGCGGACGTCTTCATCGGTCGCATTACGAAACTGTTTTGCCGCCGGATTTTCCGGGTTGCTGGCTCCGCGCAGAGCATCTTTGGTGGCAAGCTTGGCAGCAGCAACCAACTGGGCAATCATTTTATCACGCTGCTGACCTTCAACAACTTTGGTCACCGGTTTACCATTTTCTTCAACCGTATGAGTCAGTTCAACTTTAGAAAGCTTTTCACGGGCAGCGGCATAAGCCGGATCTTTTTCGTCTAACGGATCACTGACGGCACTAAGTTCTTCAACCGACTTTGCGGCTGTTGCCAGTCCGGCATACAAACTCATGTCCATTTTGACCTTAGTTTCGATGTGTTTGAGCAGATCGGCAAACTCTGCACCATATTCTTTTTTGCCAACCAGAGCATCATAAAGCTCGTTGACATCGTCAAAGTTGCCGTTTTTAACTTTTTCAGCTGCCTGTTTTGCGTCCATTGCCATTAGTTGTCTCCTGAAAATTGCCATATTTTGTCATATTTGCGTGCAATATACCATAAAAAGCAATTGCACGCAAGTATTTTTTGTCAAGTTTTTGTGTTTTTTTACAATTTTTTAATAATTGGCATCACGAATATGCAACCGTTTCTAATTCAGCACTTTCCCCTGTTTTTCCTGCATAGCACGCAGAACGGCAGGATCCATTTCCTGTCTCTTTGGAAAAGCTTTCTCTGTTGCCTCGTTAATTTTGGCTTTTTCCTCATCCGATCGTTCTGCATAGGGTTTGCCTTTGACGACAAAAGAGCCGTTTTCCTCCGGTTGACGTGCAATGCTGTCTATTCCGTAACGCTGTAAGGCGGTTGCGCAAACCTCCATCATTTCAGAATCTTTTTGATGCTCGGCTCGAACATATTTCTTCAACAGAATCTCAGCTTTAGCCTTATCTTCTCCGGTTGCCTTATACCATCCTTTATTCAGAGTCTCTTCCATCTTAGCGATTTCGGCATCAAATTCGTCATTTCCAGCATTTACGGCACGCTGACTAAAATGGTCTGCCGAATAAACACGTCCCGAATACTCAAGCAAACGTCCTTTAGCAATCAGAGGATTTAATTTGTATTCTACATTTTCTTCTGTATGCGTCTCATCATGAGTTGGCGACTGGGTTTGAGGTTTCAATTCATCATATTTTTGCTGGTCTTCTTCGCTCAAGCCCTGCATGGCAACGCCCCCTTTGGCACAGGCTTCGATCAATGCGGCCTTAAAAGCCGGAGACATGGTTGTTCCGAGTTTGATATCCTGATCATTTTCTTTGGCCATAGCAATAACAGCCTTAAAATGTTCGGCCGAAATTTCCTGCCCCTCCGGCGCTTTGACCGAGAGTTTGTCTTTGGCCGTATAATGGATCTCGGTTCCGTCGGCAAGATTCCCTTTCAGACCTTCGGGCCGGTTGCCGTTTTCGTCCGGTTCATTATCACGGGTCCATTCATTATTGTTTTCTTTACCCCATTTGGTCAACGCGGCATTATATTTTGCCACCCACTCGGCATCTTCGTTTTCACTCGTACGAGGACCGGGAGCATCACCTTCCATACCGCTGACTTCAACGGCATCACCCTCTTCGGCAGCGCCTTCGCTGTCGACCGTTTCTTCTTCGGCCCCGGGGCCTTCGGAAGCGGCGCCAGCGGCATTTCCTTCGCTCTGCTGAGATTCTCCACCGTTTGCTTTGCCTTCTTGATAGGTTTTGTACAGGGCTTCAAGCTTTTCTTTATCTGCGGCGCTGATTCTTTCTCCCAAATTCAAGGCCTTGACCGCATCGCTTTCATAAAATCCGGCATCGTATTCCGGGCGGTCAAACATTTCGTTGTTGCCTTCTTCCGTTACATTTTCATTATTATCGCTCATGTTTTCCTCCTCTGATACTATTCCTAAAAATTGACCGATGGTGCCCGGTTCGACATACATTTCTCGGTAAATGGCATTATTAAACTCTTCGTTTTTCAACAAGCCGTGCAGTTTCTTTTGTTTAAGCCCAGCCAGCAATGCCGCCTCAACCTTCTTTTGTCCTTTGGCGACGGCACTTAAGAACGGTGGCACTTTACTGCTGCGCAGCGTTTCGCCGATGCGGGCAAAAGCATCTCCCTCTCCTTTGAGTGAAGCTGCCCGTTTTGAAACAACTCGGACACCCGCTTCGTAGTTTTGATAAGCGCCTGTCTTTTTAACTTCGCTGAGCACTTCCATCAGTTGTTCGATTTCCGGTCCGCTAAGGTTTAACTCTGTCATATCACTACCCCGTTGTTAAACTATATCCTCAACATAACACAAAAAAATATTTTTGTCCAGTTTTTTGTTAATTTTGTTGTTTTCATTATAAAAAAAAGAGCCGCAAAAGCAACTCTTTTCAAATTTTTACGCAAAATTATTTGCGGATGTCAAACACCGTAAATTTTGAACGCAGCAAATTCAGCAAATCCGAATCAAGAAAAAACTGTTCGCAATCGGCATCGGTGGTTGTTTTGTCACTTTCCACCGGACGATATTTCTGCAAAAAATATTTAGTGACACCGCGGGCAGTCAACTGATCGGCAATCGCATAAATATCGGCAATCTGCAAAATGCGCGGGTCGCAAGTGGTCCGACATTCGAAGTCGACACCGCTTTGCCGCAACAGCGACAGACTTTCCTCAACCTCACGCAGATGATTGCTGCCGCCGACGGCAATTTGATACTTTTCTTCCGCCAGCGGTGCCTTAATATCAAAACCGACCCAGTCTGTCAGAGGCAGAATCCGTTCCAAATGCCGGGGACGATATCCGCCGGTATGCAAACCGATCTGGTATCCCAACGCTTTAACTTCGGCAATAGCATCGGCCAAACTGTTTTGCATCAAAGGTTCGCCGCCGCTGAAAACGACTCCGTCCAAAATACCGCGCCGGCTTTGCAGAAATTCGACAAACTTTTCCCAGATAAAAACATCGGCCGCCGTTGCATCCTGCAAAAAGGCATTGTGGCAAAAAGGACAGCGCCACGGACAGCCCTGCATAAAAACAACGGCGGCAATTCTTTCAGGAAAATCGACGGTGCTGAAAGTCTCAACACCGCCGATCTTAATCGGGTTTACCATCGTCGGCTATTCGGCCGCAACGTTGGTGTATACACCGCAGGCACAGCTTTCAACAGCCTTGGCTTCGGTGAAATACTGTCTGGCGTAAAATTCCGATTTTTTGCCTTTGTTGAACTCGGAAACCGGACGCAGATAGCCCATAACGCGGGTCCAGATCTCGCAAGGCTGTCTCTCGGCGTCGCTCAGTTTTACGTCATTGATATTTACAACTGTCATATTTATTCTCCAAATTTATTGTAACATATGGTTAATGGTTATGCAACTTCTGTCGAGGCTGCGGCTTTTCTTTTTTCTGCCATTTTCTCTTCGTCGCAGAGCGGGCAGTATTTGTGTTCCCCGGAAATGTAACCGTGCTTGGGGCAAACGGAAAAAGTCGGAGTAATGGTAATGTACGGTAAACGGTAGTTGGTCAGCACGCGTTTAACAATTTCGCGGCAGACTTTGGCGGAAGACACACGTTGTCCCATATAAAGGTGCAAAACGGTACCGCCGGTGTATTTCGACTGCAGTTCCGACTGCAGTTCCAACGCTTCGAACGGATCGTCGGTAAAGCCGACCGGAAGCTGGGAAGAGTTGGTGTAATAGGGATTTTCTGCCGTGCCGGCCTGAATAATGCCGACAAAGCGTTTTTTATCTTCACGAGCAAAACGATAAGTTGCACTTTCGGCAGGAGTGGCTTCCAAATTGTACATATGGCCGGTTTCTTCCTGAATTTTGACCAGTTTGGCACGGATATAGTCAAGAAACTTCTCAGCAAAGGCACGTCCCCATTCATCGGTAACGTCATGCTCGCCGCCGGTAAAATTCATGATCATTTCATTAATGCCGTTGACACCGATGGTTGAGAAATGGTTGCGCAGCGTGCCCAGATAACGTTTGGTGTACGGAAACAGGCCGTTGTCAATCAGGCGCTGGATCAGCTTACGCTTGATTTCAAGAGATTTACGAGCAATCGTCATCAGTTCGTCAACGCGACCGAACAAGCCGGTTTCGTTGCCTTTATACACAAAACCGAGGCGCGCGCAGTTAAAAGTGACCACACCGACCGATCCTGTCTGTTCTGCCGAACCGAAGAGGCCGTTTCCTTTGGCCAAAAGTTCGCGCAGATCCAGTTGCAAACGGCAGCACATCGAACGAATCTGTCCCGGCTTCAAAACCGAATTGATAAAGTTTTGGAAATAAGGCAGACCGTATTTGGCCGTCATCTCAAACAACAACTCGGTATTTTCGTCTTCCCACGGAAAGTCGGGCGTCATATTGTAGGTCGGAATCGGGAAAGTGAACGGACGTCCTTTAATGTCGCCTTTCATCATTACATTGATGTAAGCCTTGTTAATCATATCCATTTCCGGTTTGAGGTCGCCATAAGTAAACGGCTGCTCAACTCCGGCAATCAACGGATGCTTGTCACGCAGGTCTTCGGGACAAACCCAGTCAAAGGTAAAGTTCGTAAACGGTGTCTGAGAACCCCAGCGCGAAGGAACGTTCAAATTATAAATCAGTTCCTGAAAGGCCTGTTCAACCTGTTCGTAAGAAAGTTTGTCGACACGGACGTACGGAGCCAGATAGGTATCAACCGAAGAAAAAGCCTGAGCACCGGCCCATTCGTTTTGCAGCGTGCCCATAAAGTTAACCATCTGTCCGACGGCTGCCGACAAATGTTTGGCCGGACCGGCCTCTGCTTTGCCGGGAACGCCGTTAAAGCCTTCGTGCAGCAAATTCTTCAGCGACCAGCCCGCGCAATAAGCCGCCAGCATATCCAGGTCATGAATATGGATATCGCCGTTGCGGTGCGCTTCGCCGACTTCGGCCGGATAAACGTGACTCAGCCAGTAGTTTGCGGTTACCTTGCCGGAAACATTCAGGATCAAACCGCCGTTGGAATAACCCTGGTTAGCGTTGGCATTGACGCGCCAGTCGAGCTTTTCCAAATATTCGTTGATCGAGCTTTCGACATCAACCATTACCTTTTTTTCGGCGCGCATGCGATGACGCTGTTCGCGGTAAAGGATATAAGACTTTGCGGTGGTAAAATAGTTGGCGGAGATCAGCACTTGCTCAACCACATCCTGAATACATTCAATAGTCGGCAGCGCTTCGGTAAATTTGTGTTCCAAAACTTTCAAAACCTGAGCCGTCAGCAAATAGCTTTCCTGCTCGCCGAATTCGCCGGTCGACTCACCGGCCTTGCGGATGGCGTTATAAATTTTATCGCTGTCAAAAGGAACCAGGGTGCCGTCCCGTTTGATGACGTTGGCGATTTTGGTTTCCGTAACTTTGCAAACGCTGTATTCTTTTTCAGACATCGCTGACTATTTTCCTTCCCGTATCTAGTAGTTAACTGTTTTCTGATATACTATATGTAGTATTAATAAAAAGTAAACAATCTATATCTAGTATGCACAACTTTTTTATCAACCCAGAATTTATGATATAAACCGATTAATTATCTGTCAGGAATACTGCACCAAAAGGGGGCTTTCATCAACCCACAAAAAATTGCGCCAAACTCGTTTTTAGGGTTGACAGTACGGTATCCTTCGGGTTGCGGCAAAAATTTTTTTTAGCCGATGGTGGATAATTTTTTGCAAAAAATGTTTTTTGTCACAAAAACAACAATTTATTTTAAAAGTTAATATACACAAGCTTTACAGCCCGATTGACAACGCCAAAAGTTTTATCCACAGACAATTTTTAGACGAAAAGAAGAATCCTTTGCAAGTTCTCCTTTTATTGCTGTCGGCAGCAACGCCGTCACCGGCAAAACAGAAGATCTGCCGTCAAAAAGGTTGTAATACGGCAGGAAGTAAATTATATTAGCTTTAGTTTTAAAAGAATCACCATAACAAGGAAAACATAATGAAGGTTATTTACGCGGCGGCAGCCGTACTTTTGTGTCTTCTGGCCCGGCCCGTTTCCGCCCAGAGCAGCGCCGAAATCCGTAAGATCGAAAACTATCTCAATTCGGTTAAGACCTTGGAAGCGCGTTTTGTGCAAAATGCCAGCAATGGCAATGTTGCCGAAGGACGGCTGTGGATCGAAAAGCCCAACAAGATCCGTATGGAATACAACGAACCGACCAACGTCCTGATTGTCGGCAACGGCGATTTTATCGTTTATCATGATAAAGATCTCGATCAGGTCAGCAATATTGACTACGACGACATTCCGGCGAGCCTGATTCTCGGCAACAACATCAAAATCGACGGCAAGAACATTAAAATCACCAATTTTTATCGCGATTCGGGAACCACAATCGTTACTTTAGAATATGCCAAAGGCGGCATCGGCCCGATCACTCTGACTTTCAGCAACGCGCCTTTTGAACTGCGCCAGTGGAAAATCGTCGATCCGCAAAGCGTCGAAGTAACGGTTTCGCTTTACGGTAGCAAAATTGACCAGCCGATCGCCGACAATATGTTCCGTTTCCGCAAAGGCCGCAGCCCGCTGCAAAACAAGAAAGGACGCTGAAAACTTGACTAAACTTATCAGCTGGAACGTTAATTCATTGCGAATCCGTCTTGGCGGCCTCAGGCAAATTGTTGAACGCGAAAACCCCGATGTGATCTGTCTGCAGGAAGTTAAGGCCAAACCGGAAGATTTTCCTTTTGAGGCCGTGCGCGCCCTCGGTTTTGAACACATTGCCCTTTACGGCATGCCTGGTTACAACGGGGTGGCAATTGCCGCCCGCCGGCCGCTGAGCGACATCCGGCGTTATGACTGGGCCGGCAAAGCCGATGCCCGGCACATCAGTGCGGTGACCGCCGACGGAATCGAAGTGCATAACATTTATATTCCGGCAGGCGGCGATTTGCCCGATCCGGAAAAAAATCCTGCTTTTGCCCGTAAACTGGCGTTTATCGAAGAACTGGAACAGTATTTCGGTCGCCGCGCCAAGGAGATGCAAAATTGCCGTTTGGTCGCCTGCGGCGATTTTAACGTCGCTCCTTCGGAAAACGACGTCTGGAATCATAAACAGCTGCTGAAAATCGTCTCGCATACGCCGGCCGAAACGTTGCGGCTGCAGAAATGGTATCAGAACTCGGGGCTGATTGACGCGGTACGTCATTTTTATCCCGAACCGCAAAAAGTTTTTTCGTGGTGGAGTTACCGCAATCCCAACTGGCAAAGCAATAACAAAGGCCGGCGGCTGGACCATATTTGGGTCAGTCCGGCGTTAGCACCGCAAATGCGGGAAGTTTCTCTGATCAAGGCACAACGACTGGACGAACGTCCGTCCGATCATATACCGGTTTGTTTAATTCTAACCTAAGTTCAACCGATAACCGTTTTCTTCGGTCAGGATAACCTGCCCGGCCGCTGTATCGGATTCGACTTTCTGCCGCAAACGATAAATATGGGTTTCGACTGTATGGGTGGTTGCTTCGGGATTATACCCCCATACCTCCGCCAACAATTCGGCTTTGCCGACAATCTTTGCACCGGCTTTATACAAATATTTGAGAATCGCGGTTTCGCGCTCGGTCAATTTGATGCAGTTACCGTCGGCATAATGAATTTCTTTGGCCGCCAGATCAAGCAAACAACCGTTGAGCGCCAGGGTCGCTTCGGCAGCCGGTGCGGTGTTGATGCCGGCCTGCAAAGCCTCTAAAAGATACTCCAACCGAAACGGTTTGCGAATCACGGTCACCCCCTGCTCCGAAACCGGTTCGTTTTCTGCCGGCCACAACAAAAACAGCGGCGTTTGCAGCAACCGCGCACACAAGTCCCGCGCCGCCGCCGCATCTTCATCCACCACCACCGCGTCAAAAACAGTTTCCGCAGCATATTCCTCGACGGTTTCCCAGTTTTGTGACAAGGAAAACTGTTGTTTTAAATCTGCACTTAAAACAGGATTGCGGGAGATCAGTAAAACTTTAGACATATCCGTTCCTAAAATTTGAGGGCGATACCGCCGATAAGAGCGTAACCGCAGTTACTTTCGAGTCCGTCAAATTCGCCGTGAGCAACGGCTGCCTGCAGCTCAACCTTCTTATCGAGCTGATAGCGTCCCGACAACTGGATGATTTTGTCTTCATAATCACGGTCATCGGCTTTGGAATAAAAATAAGTCAAAGACGTTTTGAGCGGCCCGATTTCATAACCGATCCCGGCGTTCCATGCCCAGGCGTCGCGATAACCGTCAAAATACGCCGGACAACGCCGACAATTCCGGTTGATATCGGCATCTTTGTGACTGACAAACGTTTTGCGAACGCCGCCGCCAATCGTCCAGCCTTTGTAATAAACGCTCAGACCGCCGGAAAGCTCATTGTCGATATCGGTGAAATGGGCGGCGCCAAGCGAACCGGAAACGCTGAAATTGTTAAATTCCCGGTTGTGATAAAGCGAGGCGATGTACCCCGATTTGCGGCGATACGATGCGTCGCGGTTAATCAGTCCGTCACGGCTGTAACTTTCGGGAACATAGGTCAAACCAAACATGGTGCCGTCGGTTTCCGGACTGATATAAGTCAGTTTGGGTGCGGTGCCGTCGGTATTAATTTCGGTAGAATTAAGAGTGCGGTAAGAAGTGCCGCGGCGGTTGCGCTGCCAGTTGGGGTTGGCAATAAAGTTGACAATATCGCTCTGATTAACGCCCAGCACACCGGCATCCGGCGCTCCGACTCCCAACTGATAGGCCGCATTATAACTTTGTCCGCCGATAAAACGCCCCCACGGCGCATCCAAAATCAAATAAGCTTCTTCTCCCCACGAGCCATGGTTATAATCTTTCAACTGCTGATCAATGCCGTAGGCCAGGTCGAGATAACCGCCCAACTGATAGTCGTCGTTTAAACTGTACTGCGCCAACAAATTAAGGTTAAAACGCATCGGCAGATGATGGCGTGACTGGTGATACGAATAACGTGAATCGGGATCGCTGTAGCCATAAAGGGCCCGGGCTTTTCCCATCGTCTCAAAATTCCATTCTCCGGCGGCGGCATGACCGGCCCCAATTGCCATACAAACAACGGCAAATATTGTTTTCTTTATCATAATTGACCTCTGTTTTCCTAAATTACCGACAGTCTAGAAATCTATTTTCCGGGTGTCAATAAAATAATTTTTTCTGGACAAAAAACAATTATTGAAATATAATATAATCATAAAGACTAATTAAAAAATTATTAGATATGTGCAAAAAAGATAAACTGTCTTATTTAAAAGACGAAATCCGAGAAGAGTACCTCGATTATTCATGTTTCGAACTGCATAACGAAATCAATCGCCTGCAACAGTTCGAACCGATCGACGAGATCCGTATCCGCCTTCTGGTTCTTACGGAACTGCTGAGCGATGCCAGTCCCGACCGGGATACCTTCTTCGAAGATTAGCAGACAACTTTTTCTGCCCGCCCCCGACTTTCAGTTTGGGGGCTTTTCATTTTTTGGTGGAAACTATTCCCGATAAGTCTTATATAATAAGAAACGAATTAATTTAAATATGAAGGAGATCCGATGAAAAAAATTCTTGCACTGGCATGCGGCCTGTTTCTGGCAGCCTGCAACCCCGACAAAGCTTCCGACATCAAAGGCAACAACTATATTTTGCTGGATGTTCCGGAAGGAATGGAAATTTCGCTGTCTTTCGACGCCGAAGCGCCGAAGTTTTACGGCCAGGCGGTCAACCGCTATTTCGGCAATTATGAATTAAACGGCGATAAGATCAAATTTTCGGCCATCGGCTCAACCATGATGGCGGCACCGGAACCGATGATGAACGCCGAAACCAACTACTTCAAAGCATTGGACAATGTTGAAACCATCCGTTTTGACAACGGAAACCTGATTTTATCGGGCGGCGACACTACTTTGAAATTCCAACCGGCAGAAACCAAATAAAGGTTTTTCCCATCGAAACAAATTAAGAGTGACTACACTCCTGAAAATCGGCAGAGAAGTCATATTCTTCTGCCGGTTTTCATATCCCCGCAAAAAAGGGAGACAAAGTCAAGCAAGACCACCGCCCCTGCGTTTTCATATCCCCGCAAAAAAAAGGGAGACAAAGTCTCCCTTTTCAATTTTTTCAACTTGCGAAAGCACTGATTATTTTTTAGCAGCAGCTTTCTTCTTTTTAGCCGGTTTGGCTTCTTCGTCAAAAGAATACAATTCTTCAACCGAAACCGTTTTTTCTTCAACTTTGACCTTGTCGAGAACAAAATCGATGATTTTTTCTTCAAATACCGGGGCTCTCAGGGCCTCGACCGCTTTAGCGTTTTTGAGATAAAAATCAAACACGGCCTTTTCCTGACCCGGATATTTTTTGGCTTCGTTCAGAATTGCCTTGTTGAGGTCATCGGCGGTAACCGTTACCTTGGCTTCGGCACCGACTTCAGACAGCAACAGTCCCAGTTTAACCCGGCGTTCGGCAATTTTTTTGTACTCCTTCATCAATTCTTCTTCCGGCGTATTCTTTTCATGTTCATCAAGCTGGTTCAGCTCTTTGGCACGTTTGTACTGAGCTTCGATCGACTTGAATTCCTCTTCGACCAGGCTTTCCGGCACATCAAATTTGTAAGCTTCGTCGAGCTTGTCAAGCAAATTGCGTTTGAGTTTCAGCTTGGAGGTATTTTCATAATCGGCTTTAATACGATTTTTGATGCTTTCTTTCAACGAATCGAGACTCTCCTCGCCAATCGATTTAGCAAACTCGTCATTCAGTTCCACCGCTTTAGGTTCACGCATTTCCTTAACCGTTACGGCAAAAACGGAATCTTTGCCGGCCAGTTCCTTGGCGTGATAATCTTCGGGGAACTTAACTTTAACTTCAACTTTATCACCGGCCTTGGCACCGATCAGCTGATCTTCAAAACCGGGAATAAAAGTTCCCGATCCGAGTTCGAGCGGATAGTCATTGCCCTTGCCGCCCGGGAATTCGACACCGTCGATTGAACCGACAAAATCAATAATCAGGGTGTCGCCTTTAGCCGCCTGATGCGCCGCATCTTCGATTTTGGCGGTTTCGCGACGGGAACTGACGATATACTGCAAAGCTTTCTCAACTTCTTCGGCCGGAACTTCCGCCATCAGCTTTTCAACTTTGATTTCGGAAAAATCACCGACTTTGATTTCCGGCAGGGTTTCTGCTTCAACATCAAATTCGATGTCCTTGCCCTCGTCAAATTTGGTGATGCTGATATTCGGACGAAGTGCCAGTTTCAGCTTGTTGTCCTTAACAATCTGATCGGCAGCTTCACGTACGATTTCATCCAAAGCTTCGCCCATGACCGAAGTGCGATACTTTTGTTTCAACATTTCCTTTGGGGCTTTGCCGGGACGGAAGCCCGGAAGCTTGACATTTTTAGCAACATCGTTCAGTTTCTGCTCGACTTTTTCTTCAAAATCCTTGTGTTCAATAACCACCTGATATTTTTTCTTCAGGCCTTCTGCTTTTTGTTCTGTTACCTTCATTTTCTTCTCTAATTATAAATGTTGAAACCAAAATCTGGTGCGGGCGAAGGGACTTGAACCCCCACGACTTGCGTCATCAGAACCTAAATCTGACGTGTCTGCCAATTTCACCACGCCCGCACTTATCTAAAATTCGTTCAAAATACTACCCAAAATATTTTATAAATCAAGCCCTAATTCCAAAAAAGCCGCATAAAACGCGTTCTAAACGCTTGCAAAATGTGGAGAAATATGTAATATGCCGCTTTAAGAACATTTTTAACCTTAACAGGCGAAAATCATGAGCAACATCAACACCAACCCGAGAAAAACTTTTGCGATCATCTCGCACCCCGACGCCGGTAAGACAACCCTGACCGAAAAACTGCTGTTGTTCGGGGGCGCTATTCAACAAGCCGGCGCCGTTAAAGCCCGTGGCGAAAATCGCCGCGCCCGCTCCGACTGGATGAAAGTGGAACAGGAGCGCGGCATCTCGGTTGCTTCTTCGGTGATGACATTCGACTATAAAAACATCACTTTCAACCTGCTCGACACTCCCGGCCACGAAGACTTCTCCGAAGATACTTACCGGGTACTGACCGCCGTAGACTCTGCAGTGATGGTAATAGACTCGGCAAAAGGTATTGAAACTCAGACCAAAAAACTGTTTGAAGTCTGCCGTTTGCGTAACGTGCCGATCATTACTTTCATCAACAAGCTCGATCGCGAAGGGCTGGACCCGTTCAGCCTGATGGACGATATTGAAAAAACACTGGCGCTTGATGTAACACCGGCAAGTTGGCCGATTGGTATGGGCAAAGATTTTCTCGGCTGCTATGACCTGATTGGCGATCAGTTGATTTTGATGAACAAAACCGGTGACAAATCGCAGAAAAACGCTACCATTGAAACCTGCCGGGGACTGGATGACCCCAAACTGGACCGGATGTTGCCGTCCCATGCGGTTGCCAAATTGCGTGAAGATATCGAAATGGTACGCGAATTGTGCCCGGCTTTTGACAAAGAAATGTATCTGGCCGGCGCTCTGACACCGGTGTTCTTCGGCAGCGCCATCAATAATTTCGGTGTACAGGAAATTTTGGAAGGACTGCACGCCATGGCACCGGCGCCGCGACCGCAGCCGGCCGCCGAACGTCCGATCAATCCGGACGAGGCCAAAGTCAGCGGTTTTGTTTTCAAAATTCAGGCTAACATGGACCCCAAACACCGTGATCGCATCGCTTTTATGCGCCTCTGTTCGGGACATTTTAAACGCGGCATGAGCCTGTATCAGGTACGAACAGGCAAACCGATTAAGGTCGCCACCCCGGTGATGTTTCTGGCTCAGGAACGCGAACTGGCGGAAGACGCTTTTCCGGGTGACATTATCGGTATTCCCAACCACGGACAGCTGCGCATCGGCGATTGTCTGACCGAAGGTGAAAAACTTCATTTTACCGGCATCCCCAGTTTTGCCCCCGAACTGCTGAAAAGCGTGCGCGCTTTAGACCCGTTGAAGTCTAAACACTTGGGCAATGCCTTGCAGCAAATTGCCGAAGAAGGCGGCGCCAGCGTTTTTAAACCGGTGATCGGCGCCGAGTGGATTGTCGGCGTGGTCGGGGTACTGCAATTTGAAGTGATGGCCGATCGTATTCGCACCGAATTCGGCATTCCGGTCGCTTTTGAACCGACTCAATATTTTACCGCCCGCTGGACGGATGCGGATGATAAAGAATATTTGAAAAAGTTTATCGACACCAACCGCGCT
Organism: uncultured Azospirillum sp.; assembly: GCA_900539605.1. Classification (GTDB taxonomy): domain Bacteria; phylum Pseudomonadota; class Alphaproteobacteria; order RF32; family CAG-239; genus JAFUYI01. The sequence goes on from UQCS01000001.1 coordinate 116,759, forward strand.
TCGATGGCGATCGATCACGACGGTGCCGACGTTTTTCTGGCACGCAATGCCTGGCATCTGAACAAAGCCAAGGAAGATTTTCCCGAGATAAGGCTAAACAAAACCAGAGAACAGATTTTCTAAACAAAACCCCCTGTCAGCCAAAACCGACAGGGGGTTTATCTGCTTTTCTGCCTGTTTCTTCAGGCGCTCCCCTCTGGCAACACCGGCTTTGCAATGCGATTAAATTATTTGTTCCACAGGCGGTAACCGATGCTGTCTCGTACCGTTTCCATCCGCAACTGCCCGTCTTTCAGATAAAAGCTGACCCCGCCGGCGCGCTCAAGATCAAAACAGTTGCCGTCCACCATGATCCCTTTCCGGCGCGTGACTGCCACCCGCGACGGATACACCGCGTTGGTGATTTCCTGCCTGCTCTTATATTCGGACATCGCATATTTGTTCAGCCAGTTTTGTTTGTTCCAACGATCGGCGCCGGGCATGAAATAAAAGCCGTCATCCGTTCGAACCGCCACCGTACGGGCATCCCGATCCACAATTAAATCGGGAAGATTAACCGTTAAGATGCTTAAAAAACCGGCAACAATCGCCGCCAGGCCCCACACCCGCCAACGGCAACGCCACAAACACAGCCACAGACCGCCAAAAGTAATCAACAACAGTCCCCACAACGGCATCGAAACCACGCCGGCAGCCGCATGCGGCAACGATGCCACCCAGGTCGTGAGGTTGTTAACGGCCGAGAGGCCGTAACCGACCAGTTTAAGCGGCAGCATTTCCAACCCCAACGGCATGAGCAAAAGCGAAATCAGCACAAAAGGCATAATGACAAAACCGATCAGCGGTCCCGCCGCCATGTTGGTAAGGCTGGTATAAAGCGCAACTCGGTTAAAATGGTAAATCGCAAACGGCAGGGTTGCCAGAGAAGCGACCAAATCGGCAATGATCACACCGAGAAAATAGGCCCAAATACCGCGTAATACGCGGCCACCCAGAGAAACTTCCTCACCGTTCAAAAAACGATTGAGACGACCGGCAAATTTTTCATAAAAAGCCACCAAAGCCGTCACCGCGGCAAAAGACATCTGGAAACTGGCACTGATCAGGGCCTGCGGTGAAATCACCAGAACAATCAGCGCTGCCCACGCCAATGTACGCATTGAAATGGCCTGCCGCTCAAACAATACTGCCAACAGCACCACGAACGTCATCACAAAAGCCCGTTGTGCCGGAATGGCTGCACCGGAAATAACCAAATAAACCGCGCTGATAAAAATCGCTAAAACAGCCGCCGCTTTTTTGGAATTGTAACGCAACGAAAGCGCCGGAACCAACGCCATGACAAAACGCACCAGAAAAAACATCAGTCCGGCTAACATGCTCATATGCAGGCCCGAAATCGACAGAAAATGGGCCAACCCCGAATCGCGATAAGCATTGATCAGCGGTTTGCTGATTTTGCTCTGATTGCCGGCAACGATCGCAACCGCAACTGCCGCCTGATCAGGCGGCAAAACCGCTTCAATCCGCTGTGAAATTGTTTGACGCAATGCCGCCGCCAAATCAGAAAAACGCGGCAACGGATTTGGGCACGCCACGGGCAAAACTTCGCTGGGAATATAACCGGTGCCGGTGATACCGTTAAAAAACAACTGGCGATCAAACTGATAACCGCCGGCCATGCTGGTTTTGAACAACGGTGACACCACCGCAATCATTTCTATACAGTCGCCCGCTTTCAGTCCCGGATCTTTTTGAACCATGGTCAGACGATAGCGCCCGGCAATTGCTTTTCCGTCAAAATCACTCATATTGCTCAGAAGAATCCTCGGTTTTCCGCGATAGTTGGTATCCAGCTTGTCGATACGGCCGCTTAAATAAATTTTGTGGTCAGTTGCCGGCGCTTCCAAACGGCTCAAATATATCGTTTTCAGTTGAATGTTGGCAAAACCCAAAACCGCCAGCAGCAACGGAAACAAAATCCGCAATCCCGCCGGACGATGCCGCAACAGCCACGCAGCTAACAGAAAAACTTCCAGAAGACCGAGAATAATCCATGCCGACGGCTCGACCGGCAGGGCAAAATAAATGCCGATCCCGGCGGCGAAAAATACCGGCAGCCACAGAAACCAACGATTCTGTTCGGCCAAAAAACAACTTTTCAATTCAGACCACACCAAAAATTACTCTCATCTGTTCGCATTTATATATAAGCTTTAGTACATAAACAGAAAAGTGCCAAACAAAAAATGTTTGACACCTTTCAATAACGTTAATACAGCAGCATTTCCAGCCGTGCCTTAACAGCAGCCATATCCCGCGGATGAATAACAATGACGTTCATCGCCAAAAAAGGGATAAAAGACATCAGATCCTCGGTAACAACCAGCGTGCCGCTGTTCTTAAAAGCCGGCATGTACAACGGCAGATCGTCACATACAAAGATAGCCGCTTCGTCATAATAGGATTGCCAACAGTCAACCAAACGGTCAACGGGGTTATTTTCATGCCCGATTGCAAGTTCGGGAGAAAATTCTGACAATTCGTTTAACAATTCTTTGATCGTCATAATTTATGAATAATGGTTATTACTTCATTTATATTTGTTCTTTGTCCAAATGTCAACCGACGGATCAGAAGTTGCTTTTCAGCCCGATAAAACGGCATTGATTACGGCCGGCAGAAGACAAGGCTTCGGTTCCCTGCCCGATCATATCAATCACTTCCGCGCTTCGGTCGTAATCGACATGGGCCGCCACCGGATTGACTACGCCGACGCCGAACGCCGATACCACGCCGGTAACATTGATACTGATGTTGGTTACCTGCGGACACATGCGGGAATCGATATAGTTGTCGACAAAATCGGGTTCAATCGCATAAGTCAGGAGGTCGTTAGGATCGTTGAATGCCACGATGTTAAGGCGGCTGACAGCGCGTTTGGCATAATTTTTGCCGCCGGGCGTACAATACGAGGGTATCTGGTTGTTGACCGGAGCCGGATTTGCCCGCATGTGCAAAAGCGGCAGTTGGTTGGCCATCATAAATACCGTCATTTTTTTGTCTTTCAGTCGCGCCGATGCCGCATTTTGCAAAGACTGTTCGGCCTGATCCAGATTTTCGATCATGGCGGTAAAGCTGTCGATGAAAATCTTACTGCCCAAACTATGGGTGATAAAAACAACGTTTTGTTCGGCGATTGCCGCCATTTGTTCGGCAGCCGAAATCCGGCAACTGCCTTTTTGATAAGACGGCAGATCCTCCCAATCGGTTCGCAGCATCCAGCACATCGCCTGAGCTGCCGATTGCAAAATCAGATCACGACCGCTGCTCATGTAAAAAACCGCATCCGGCAGCGCGTTGTCCAAAAACTTTTTCATCGTCTGATTAAAAACAACCCGCCGGCTCGCATACAGTTGTGAATAATCATAGACCAGCATTTGTTTCTGAGCCGCGGTTATTTCCGACCACGTCAATTCGTAGAACAGAATTTTTTTCTTCATTTCACGATCGGCCAGAAAAGTTACCCGCAAATTGCCGAGATCGGTGTCCGGATTATCGGGGCTGCGCAAGGCAATATTTTTGTTAGAGCGTGACATGACATCCAACCCGAGGTTTTGCGCCAGATTTTCCTGTAACAACAGCGAATAGCCGGGATAATGGGTACCGATGCCGTGAATCATCAAAATTTTAATCGGCTGTCGCGATTGCAAATGAGCGTCGACGCCGGCAACCCAGTGACCGGTAACAATGCAGGGTCCCAAATTATTAACGGTTTGAGTTTCATGCAGCAGCTCTTCGGCAATTCCGCGTCCGACGGCCCGGCATCCTGCCGTCAAAACAAAAATGATCAGCAAAAAAATGATTTTAGGCATTTAAATGTTCCAAATTAACAAATTATAGGCTATTATTAACTGATATAATCTTATTTCAGCAAAATTAAATATGACAAGGATGGGAAAAATGGCCGCCGATTATTCAATGCTTACAATCGTAACCCAGCAAATTCAGAATCTGTACAAGCAGGTAAAGGGACTGAATTGCAACAACACCACCGAAATACTCAAAACCGGGGCAATGGTCGACAAAATGCTGATGCAGTATCGTGATAACGTTGAACTGCTGATCCTGCAGGCTCATTTGGAAATTCTTAACTCCCGCGAACAACGGGCACGCGCAATTGCCTCACGGGTATGGGAACTGGGCGGAAACATTTCGCTGCTGTTTGAAAAAATGTATCTGGACGACCTGATCAATCTCGGTATGCTCGAAATGGCGATGATGCTGATCAAACCGCATTTTGAAAACCTCAATCAGGATATCGACGTTTTTCCGCTGGAAATGATCAAATTCGCCCTCATTACCGGTAGTGTGCCGCTGCTGAAAAAGTTGGCGGTCCTTAATCCCGCCGAACCTTTGTTTGCTGCCCTTAATCAATTTGCCGATGCTTACCGCGTCAACAATTATGAGGAACATTTCAAAAACATTCAGCGTATTGTGATTGACACCTTCGGCCGCGAGATTTGCGCTTATGATTACAACATATATACCAACCGTGGTTTTACGGATTTGGAAATTGTGCTTTACTTCAGCAACTACAACTTGGAACTGAAAAAATATCAGACTCTGCTCAATACGAAAATCGACGGATATTGTCTGACGTCCGGTGTTAAGCGAATTCACAATCTCAGTTTTGTATGCCGTAACATCAAGGACCACCCGAAATTCTGACCGTTATTTCGCAAATTGTAAAACCCCCGCCTTTTGGCGGGGGTTTTAACTTGCAACCGTTTTTATTTGGCCGGCGTAATAATTTGCGGCAGCCCCTGCGCTTTGCGCTTGGTTTCTGCCTGTTCAATCTTGGCAAACAGTTTTCGCCCCGAATTACGTAACAACTTATGCAGCAGTTTTTGAGCAATTTCCTGTTCGTTTTCACCATTTTCAAACAAGACAAAACGATTTTGATGTTCCGAAAACGAGACCGATGCATTTTGCATTTTCAGTTCCAAAGAAACAACCATCTGGATCCGCTTGGTTTGAGAATTCAGGGCATCGATCTTGGCTTTCAGCACCTTGGGGTGCAGCACATAGGCCGCACTTCCCGGATTGTCGACCAACAAATAGCCTTCGGTATCGGCAAACATGTCTTTCAACACCTGAGCCGATTTTGACGAATGTGTATTGTTGTTGAACTCGACCGGGCTGACATAAACATAAGCTTTTTCGGTCACCGCCGGAATCGCTGCCGCTTCGGCAGCCGGGGTGGCAATCTTCACAGGGACAGACGCCGTCGGTGCGGTTGTTTCCGGTTTGGGCAGATTTTCGGGAGGCGGCGGCAATTCCCCGGTACTCAGATAACCGCTGGTTTCATCCGCGGTCTCTCCGCCGTAAACCACGGCCGGTTCTTCGTTCTCGGTTTCACTTCCGATGCCCGTTTCCTGTTCGGCTGCCAGTTCCTCGCGGCCGTCGTACAAAACTTCCGAATCGGGTTCCCGAGACTCGGCCGCAACCGGATCATCCGCTTCGGTCAGCACTTCTTCCTCAATCCCCGCCGCTTCTTTAATATCATATTCGGGTGCCGGATTATGGGGGGAATAGTTGGCAATCACGGTTACGATATCGGCAGCAGGAATCGCCCCGGTCACCTTAACGCACAATTCATTATCGTTTTGGCTGACGGTACGCACCATCAGGTCTTGCACATAGTTGTCGACCAGATTATAAACAATGACGTTAAAATCGTGTTCCAACATGTTGGAACGCAGTTCAGAAAGGCTTTCGACCTGGCTCACCGCCTTGTAACTGGCCTTGTCGGTTACCCGAACGCGGATACTTGACTTCGACTGCCCGGGAACAAATTTTTCACAGGCTTCGCCTTTGATTTTCACCAAATCGGCCGTACGGGCCGAAAAGGCCAGCACACCGAACAAAGCCACCGATGCTGCAAACAAACCCGCTTTCAATTTACCACCAACTTCTGTCATCATTTTGAACCTGACGGATGGTTTCCATCCAGTTGCCCACTTCATTGTTGTTTTGATCAAGCAGGATCATTTTATATTGCAGAAGACTGCCGGGCATTCCTTCGACGTTCAGACGACTGACAACAATGTCAAGCCAGTAATCGGCATCTTCCTGTTTATTGACCAGCGTAAAGGCTTTGGAACCGTCAATAATTTCGCGGGTTACGCGACGCGAATGCGAAAAACCGTCCGGAACATGACCGGCACCGGCTTTCTTAATCTGCATCACATACAATTTCGGGCGTGCCGGCTGTTCGTAAATTTCGGTCGTTTGATCCAACATCTTGTTGGTGGCACGAGCGGCGACCACGGCGTACAACTGCGACGCCGAAGTCTCTTCATACAGGTTACTCAGTCCGTAGGGCGTTTCGGTCACAAGGTGCGGTACAACGGTTTCGGGTTCCGGTTGCGGATGCTGCCATGCCGTACATCCGGCCAGAGCGCCGGCGGTCAGAATAACGAATATTTTGTTCATGAATTTAGCCTTCCTTATCAAATCAGTTTATGCGGAGTATAAGCAATTTTTATTATTTTCTCAATCAAATTTTTGCCGGGGCCATGAAAAATCGATAGTTTTATTGCTTTTATTTTTTTTCTGTTTTATAGTCGGCATTAGATTTTTAACATCTCAACAAAGATTTTAAGAAAATGGTTTTGACTTTTACGGTGATTCTGCTCGGACTGCTGCTGTTGGTGCCGCCGCTGAAAAAAAACAGTTTTTACATGGTACATACCGGACTGGTTATTATGGCAGCTTATTATGTCGAAAGCTTTTATTTCACCACCACGCCCTTCCATCCCAAAACGCTGCTGTTGTTTCTGGTTTTTCAGCTGGCTTCAATCAACCTGATCACTTTCGTGGCTTACGGCGTTGACAAACACGCGGCGCAAAGCGGGGCATGGCGGGTGCCCGAAAGTACACTGCACACTTTGGAATTTCTGGGCGGCTGGGGCGGCGCTTTGTTGGGACAAAAGTTTTTCCGCCACAAGTCAAAAAAGAAAAGCTATCAGACTTTTTTCTGGATGATGATGCTGTTTGAAGCAGCGTTGGTGTTTGTTATTTTGAAATTTTTAAAAATAGTTTAGGACGACTGATGAAAACACAGGATTTTACGCTGGAGCCGAACGGCAGCCGAAATTTTAAATTCTCCGACCATTACAAACAAATGTGGCCGTTTGTCAAACCTTATTGGGTGCGCGCGTTGCTGGCTATTTTGATCTGTATCCCGGTCGGAGCGCTGGATTCGGTGGTCGCCCTCGCACTTAAACCGTACATGGATGACGTTTTAGTCGACAAAAGCGCTTCTTCCCCCGCCTATATTCCGGTGTTGATCGTTGCATTCACAACGGTACAGGGTTTTTTGAATTATGCCGCTACTTATCTTAATACCTGGGTCGGCACCAAAATCAACCATGATTTGAAACGTGCCCTGTTCAAAAAGCTGATGGGACTGGAGCCGGGCTTTTACGACCGCAATGCTTCGGGCATGGTAATTCAGCGCTTTTCTGCTGATGCCGATACCGCCTGCACCGGTCTGCTTGACAACCTCAAACTGTTTGTCTCGCGCTTTTTTTCATCGTTGTCGCTGATTGCGGTTTTGATCTACAATTCATGGCAATTATCCATCATTGCCATTGTGGTTTTGTTGTGTGCTCTGCTGCCGCTGGCTCAGGTTAAACGACGGATCAAAGGCATCATCAAAGACACCATCAACCGTTCTTCGACTATTTTGACACATTACAACGAAAGCTACGCCGGCAACAAAACCATTGCTTCTTACAACCTGCAGGAGAAAATGTACCGCCGTTTCAACGATATTTTGCGCTCGCTGTTCAAACTGACGATGAAAATGGTACAAAAAACCGGATGGATGACGCCCCTGATGCACGTGGTGGTCTCAATCGGCGTTGGTGCGGTGATCGGATACGGAAGTTATCTGATCGTTAACGGCACCATCAGTTCGGGCAATTTCGTTTCTTTTATTACCGCTTTGATTATGCTGTACACGCCGGTCAAAGGCATCGGCAAAAACTTCAACAATGTTCAGGTCTCGTTTCTGGCGATTGAACGAATCGTGGAAGTTCTGGATCTTGAACCGGCAATTGCCGATAAAATGGATGCCAAAGAGCTGACCGAAATTAAACGGGAAATCTCCTTCAATCATGTCGGTTTTGAATATGTTGAAAACACCCCGGTCTTAAAAGATATTAATCTCAAAGTCAAAGCCGGTTCCACGGTGGCGCTGGTCGGCAATTCAGGAGGCGGCAAAACCACCGTCGTCAACCTGCTGCCGCGCTTTTACGATGTTACGGAAGGCTCTGTAACTATTGACGGCACCGATATCCGCGACTATTCCCTGCAATCGCTGCGTGACAAAATCGCCGTGGTCTTTCAGGATAATTTTCTGTTTTCGGGCACCGTCAGAGACAACATCCTGCTCGGCAAACCCGACGCCGACGACCAAGAGATCAAACGGGCCCTTAAAATGGCCTATCTGGAAGATTTTGTCGACAACCAAGAAAACGGAATGGATTGTGATATCGGCGAAAGAGGCTCAGCGCTTTCGGGCGGGCAACGGCAGCGTCTGGCAATTGCCCGTGCCCTGATCAAAGATGCGCCGATTGTTATCCTTGACGAAGCAACGTCGGCCCTGGACAACCGTTCGGAAGCCGTGGTCCAAAAAGCGATCGACAATCTGATGCAAGACCGTACCGTATTTGTTATCGCCCATCGTTTGTCAACCATTCAAAACGCCGATATGATTGTTGTGCTCAATAACGGTGAAATTGTCGAAACCGGAACTCATGACCAGCTGATGCAAAAAGACGGCGGCGCTTACAAGACGTTGTACGAAGCCCAGTTTAAGAAAAAATAAACCATAAAGCCCCGGTTTTCGGGGCTTTATGGGCATAAGCTTTTCTCTCACCGGACAGACGAAAGCAAATTTAACGGTACAATTCCGGCAGCGGCTGCGGTTGTTTTGACGATTGTTTTTTACGGTTGCGACTGACATCGGCAAAAACGTTCATAAACTTTCCGGCGTCAAAATCTTCAGGAGTCCCGGAATACAATGCTTTGCGCAATTGCTGCAGCTGAACGGCAAACTGCGGATCTCCGGCCAGTTTTGCTACATCGTCCAAATTGCGAACCTGTGCCTGAGGATATTGTTTGCGTCCCCAGGACATAACATTGTCTCGAATTGCCCGCAAATCATTGTTGCGAACCGCTTTTGCCACGCTGGCCGGAGCAGCGGCCGCAACCGTTTCCTCCTTGTTTTTTTGCCGCGGGTGACGCAGCATCCACAAGCCGAACAACCCCGCCGTTGCTGCAATTCCGGCGGCAAAAGCCGTTACTATATACCAGATGACCGGTGCCGGCGCCGCATTTTTCAGCAATTTGACTTCGTCTTCGGCCAATGTTTTTAATTGTTCGCCGCGAGACGACACCGCGGGAACAGCCTCTTCTGCCACCGGCAATGCCGCGCCCGGTGCAACCTGGACCGTCACCGCCGGCAAAACAGCTTTTTCCATTTTGCCGCTGTCAACGTTATACCAATTAACCGTTATTGCCGGAATTGTCAAAGGACCGCTCTTTTCCGGAATATACACGGTGTTGATTTTCATTACCGAAACAACATCGCCGTTTTTAACCTCGCTTTGAATTGCCGGTTTCTCCGGATATTGTTTGACCCCGGAAATTTCCGCAAACTTAATTTTCGGCAACTGGGTATCGATCACGCCGGTAACGCGGAGGTAAATTTCACGGTTAACGGCTTCACCGCTTTTAAACTGCGGCAGTTTTTTTTGCCAGTCGGAATAAATTTCCGCCTTTTTGGCCGGCAGCCACCAATAACCATTATTTTCTTCAGGGATTTTGCCGACTTCGATGCTGATCGGGCGGGCTTTGAGCGTGACCGGTACGCGGGCGCCGAACATTCCGAAGCCAAACGCATCGTCGTCCAGACCGCGAAAAGCGCCGAGAAGGCTTTGCATAGAGTCGTTACGACGCGCTTCGGGATCCAGATAATAGCCTTCAAACCGCACCTCCGGAATCACCAGACTGCCGCTTTTTTGCGCAAACAAGGCATAATTAAAAGTGATTTCTTTAACTTCGACACCGTTTTGGATTTTCGATTCAATCCGCGGATCACCGAGACTGCGAATAATCCAGTCATCGCCGCTGCCCACGGCCATAAACTGCGGCGCATTTCCTTGCAGCGCTTCCGAGGTGGTTATTTTAAAACTGTAATTTATCTGCTGCTGCACCAGCGGATCGGCATTATCGATGCTGCGGCTGACCGCAAACCGCGGCGCTGCCGGTACATTTTGCAATTCATCCGGCATTGCGGCCGGATCAAGCACCTTCAGGCTGATCGGGCGACTGGCCGCGTTGCCGACCTTCAGGGCAGGAATAGTATAAGTTCCGGCATGATCGGCCGCCATTGATACATTCCAAATATAAGTCTTTTTCATCTGACCGCCGCTGTAACTTCCCCGGTATGAGTTGGAAACCATATGCACATTAAAATCACGATTCAACACCGAAAAATCGGGACGGCTGCTGCCGGGATCGCCGTCATACTCCAGGCTGAGAACAAAAGTTTCTCCGGCAGGAACCGGATTGCGATTGACTTTAGCCGTCAGAACCATGGCTTCGGCCTGACTAATCATCAACAAATTCAAAATGACGAATAAAATCCATTTTTTCATAGTCAGTTATCCTTATAACGGTTTTTGAGATACTCTTTACGGATGAAAGCCCGCAACAAGCCGCCGCTGTCTTCGGGAATGTCCCGGAACTGCTGTTCGCGCGCCTGAACCGCCTCGGTATATTCGGGTTCCCCTTTTTCAGGCGGTTGGTTGCCTTCGGCCTCGGCCTGCGGCTGTTGAGCGCTTGATTCCTGTTGTTCCTGCGGCTGCGCGACCTCGCTTTGATGACTGTTTTCTTCATCATCACCGCCGGACCGGTTCTCTTCTGCCGGACGCGGTTGCGGCGTTTGTTGCTGCTGTGCCTCCGTCCCCTGGCCGCCGGCAGAAGATTGACGGTCAGGATTCTGATCGGACTGACGGTTCTGATTCTGCGGCTGACTCTCATCGGAAGACTGTTCTCCCGACGATTGCTGTTGCTGCTGATTCGGCTGCTGCCGGTTCTGCTCCTGATTTTGTTGTTGATCCGACGATTGTTGCTGTTGTTGTTGCTGCCGTTTCAGGTATTCAAGATTAAATTTGGCATCTTCATGCGCCGGTTCCAGTTCCAAAACCTGCTCATATTTGGCAATTGCTTCTTCTGTTTTACCGCCTTTGGCCAGCGCGTTTCCCTGATTATACAGGCTTTCGGCATCATCGCCGGCAAAATATTCGTAAGCGCGCTCAAAATCACCGGAACGGTAATAAGCCGAAGCTTTCCAGCCCGGATCTTCAAAACCGGCAGCCGCCTTTTCAAAATCTTGATTGTTAAACGCTCTCATCGCCTCTTGGTTGTTATTGAGAAAGAATCCCGCCTGTGCGTTGTGGACAAACCCCAACGCTATTACCGCCGTCATAATGCCGCGACGGAAAAAATATAAGGCGCACAGCAAAGGAATAATCAGCAAATAATAGCCTGCATCTTCCCAGATTTCACGATTATTGCGGCTTTGTTTCAGTTTTTGAGCCGTATCTTGCGACAGATACGTCGCAAGGCGGGTGATGCCCGAAGCGACGTTCACGGCGATGCCGCCGCCTTTTTCGGCAATCATTTTCAATTTGTCGGAACCTGCCTGATTCGCAATTATGGTACTCACACGGTAACCTTTAGCCTCAGCAGCGGCCGCCGATATCATCGCCAGATTAAAATCCTGTCCGACGTCCGCGGCCAAAACCACGATATTGCCCTTTTGATATCCCGACTCGCGAAGACGTGCCACCGCATAATCAATCGCCCGATTAAGACGGTCGCCGTTTTCAGGCATGATATCGGGCACCACCGCACCCAGCAGGTTGTCAATCACACCGCTGTCTTCCGTCAACGGACTGATCAAAAACGGTTCTTCGGTATAAACAATCAGACCGCTTTGCACACTGCCCAACTGTTTCAAAAGATCGGAAATTGCATATTTAGACCGCGTCAGCCGGTTGGGGGTAACATCGGTATTATCCATATCCGAAGACATATTCAGCAAAAACATGACCGGATTTTCCGGTGCAAATGCCGGGATGTCCTTCTTCTGCCACGCCGGCCCCGCCAAAGCGACAATGGCCCCCGCCATACCGGCAAACAACAGGTTGGCCACCAGACTGCGCTGGCGTGAAGACCCCCGCACCAACAAAAAATCCAACAGTTTCTGATCACAGACGCCTTCCCAGGCCGAAACGTTTTTCAATCCGGCAAAAAAGCGGAAATAACCGGCAAGCGGCAGCAGCAGAGCCAACAGCCACCACGGGCGCAGAAAATGAAAATTGTTGATAAAATCTTCCATCTACAGTCCCTTTCTTTTCAAAAAAACGGCCAGCAGCGCCAGCAACAACGCCCCTGACAGCGGCCAGTAGAAAAGGTCTCTGGCCTCGCGCACAAACTGATCTTCGTTAACGGTCGGTTCCAAGCGGTCAATTTCATCATAAATTTTCTGCAGACCTGCGGTGTCGCCGGCACGAAAATAAGTTCCCCGGGTTTCCGCCGCCAACTGTTTGAGGCTTTGTTCGTCGATCCCGCCCTGCGGCGCCAACCGAATACCAAACAACGATCCCATTAACGAATCTTCGGCACCGACGCCGATGGTATAAATTTTTACTTTTTCGTCACGGGCCAGATTTATCACCTGCGCCATGCTGAGGCTGCCGTCATTATTCTCGCCGTCGGTCAGCAGGATAATAATTTTATTGTCGCTTTTGCCGCTTTCACGGATATTTTTCAGGGCCAACCCAAGGGCATCGCCGATTGAAGTGGAATTTCCGGCCATACCGGCATCCATTGCCCACAAAATATCACTGACCGACTGTTTGTCAAAAGTGACAGGCGACTGCAGATAAGCGCGGGTTCCGAACAGAATCAGCCCGATACGGTCGTTGGAACGTTGTTTGATAAAATTTCCGGCTGCCAGTTTCACCGCTGTCAGACGGTCAATCCGTCGGCGGTTCAAAACAAAGTCGGGTTCCCGCATTGAAGTGGAAATGTCCATCACCATCATAATATCGCGGCCGTAATCCCTAATCCGTACCGGTTCACCCAGCCACTGCGGGCGGGTAGCGGCGACAACCAGCAAAACCCATACCAGCGACAGCAAAATCAGCCCTTTTGACCAACCTTCGCCACCGTCAGCAGACTGCCGCCACAAACTGCCCGATTTGAGATTAATCTGAGCAATATCTTTTAAAAAAGGCACCCGCAATGCATCGCCGTGCAGTCCTTTGACCGGCGGTAACCAGCGATATACCGCCCACGGCAGCAGCAACAGCACAAACATCCAGGGATACAGTAAACGGATCATAAGTTTTCTCCAATCCAGCTGCGGCAGAAACGATAAAGGTCGGCAATATCGCTACTGTCATAGCTCTTTGAAGCCGTATTCATATAAGGGGCATCCAGCAAAAGCCGCGCCGCTTTGCCGGAAATTTTCACTTTGGAATGCCGATTTAAGAACTCAATCCAGTCAATGCCGAACAAGGCGGCCGCCGACTTGTATTTATAAACGCAGATCCGACGCAAAATCTGTGACATCTTAACCGCCGACGCTGGATCGGGACGGCGGGCATTCTCCAGCAGCCTGAGCGCATAGCGTTTTTTGCTCTTGCGCAACATTATCCTTATCAGCCAAACGGCTATCGCCAGCGCTACCAGCACGGCTAACATCATCCACCAGCCCCAGGCCAGCGGAAAAAACGATATTTCGGTCAGCGGCAGGTGAATGTCGCGCAGCTCCGGTAAATTGTCCTGCATTGATCAACGCCTTTTTTGTTTTATCTGTATTAAATTTAAGTTTTAATCCGCCAAATATCAAGACTTGTTTATATATTAAACAGAAAACCCGGCTCAAAGCCGGGTTTTCGGAAAGCGGTTGCTGTTTAGTAAACATGGTTGGAAATCTGTTCAATCAAAACCGTAATGTTGGTGATAAAAAGCTTGACCGAAATCGCCAACAGAATGATCCCGAAAAACTTTTGCAGCATATAAATAAAACTGGGACCGAGCTTTTTCTCGATCAACTTGGCGAGACGGATAACCACATAAACCACCAGCATGTTAGCAACAATGGCCAGCAAAACGTTAATGTTGGCAAATTGGGCACGAATTGTCAGCAGCGTGGTCAAAGCGCCGGCACCGGCAATCAGCGGAAACACCAGCGGCACAAACAGCGAATCTTTAGGCGTATCCGGCCCTTCGCGAAAAATCTCGATATCGAGAATCATTTCCAACGCCATAATAAAGATAATCAGCGAACCGGCAATCGCAAACGACGACATGTCAAGTTTGAACAAATCCAGAAAGAACTCGCCGATATAAAAGAAACCGATAAACATCAGAAAAGACCATAAAGTAATCTTGTCGGCATTGATCTTCTTGCCGCGTTTCTTCAACTTAAGAATAATCGGAACCGACCCAAGAATGTCAATCACTGCAAACAAAACAACAAAAGCACTGATAAACTGGCGCATGCTGAATTCGGAAAACATCTGTACCTCTTTGAAAAAAATTAAAAACCGCACTTGTCTTAACACTTTTGCGAATGCAGTCAACAAATTTTAATCATAAAAGGCGGAATTTTTGTTTATTGTATAAATATCCCGGTTTTCAGGCAGATTATACCACACATACATCAGATTGCGGTCAGGGCAGTCCGCACGGCACCAGGCGTCATAATTGCCGATCACCTGACGTTGCAGGCGGGACGGAAAAACCATCCGAATCGTGTTATCCAGTTTTTGCGCCAGTGCCGAAGAAAACGACGGCGAACTGACAATATTCATTATCACTATGCCGCCGGGTGCCACCCGCCGCCGGACCCGTGCAAAATACTCGGCGGTTACCAAATCAAGCGGAATAATATGACGGCTTGAATAAGTGTCGAGAACAATCAGATCGTACAATTCCGTGCTTTCTTTCAGGAACTGGTTGGCGTCCTGAACCACAAAACTCTTGTTGGGTCCGAGTTTCTCCGGTAAAAAATATTGCTCGGAAATTCGCTGTAAAGAAGCGTCGACGTCCACGTAAACATAACGGTTATGCCGGTCGTTAAGCCCCATCGTAAAACCGCCGGCCCCGACAATCAGAATATTTTTGGGCCGGCCGTCAACCGGCAACGGCGCAATAAAATTGTCTTCGACAAAACAAACATAATCAAAACGCAGCGCCGGATCATCCGAAACTTTGGAAGCACCGCCGCCGTTCATCATCATAATTTTGGAACGGCCGCCGTCGGCTTCCTCCACCGATACCGTCGTTACCGCATTGTTTTCGACAATATGATACAATTCCGCCAACAGGCTGTCCCGATTGAGCAACACCGCCGCCAGCATGATCAACCCGGCAACTATATAATTGCGCCAACCCAGCATCCATGCCGTCAGAAGCGTTACCGCGGTTATCAGCATAATGGTATGGTTAACCCCGATAAACGGCATAATCAGCAACGTTGTCAAAATCGAACCCAACACCGAACCCACCGTATCAACCGCCATGATTTGACCGGTATTGTTACGATCAAAACGATTAAGATAACGGCTCAAAACCGCGGTGATTTTTCCAAACAGATAAGGCGCTGCCGACAACAGCAGCAACGAATAAATAAATGTCTGTACAACGTTGGAGCGCACACCCGCCGCATTCATGGCCACAAAATAAAGATCTATCAGCAGGTAAGAAGAAGCCAGCACTGTCATCAGCGCAATGATAACAAAATCAGCTGCCAGCACCCGGCGAATCCGATTGCGGCGAATCGAAACCACCGAACCGCGATAATAACCGAGAGACATAAACGCCAGTATAATGCCGATAATAATTGAGGCCGTTACCGCGGTAGAACCGACAAAACCACTCAACTGGCGCATCACTGCCAGCTCCAGTGACAAGCTGGCAAAGCCGCCGGCAAATACCGCCGCAAACAAAACATATTTCAGATTTCGCACCGTTCAGTCTCCCGCTTTCGTTTTTTTTCAAAGTTATAGGCAAAGCAGATATTATGCAACAATTTTTCGGCAAAGCCGAACTTATCCGCTTGACCTTGCGGGGAAAAAACGATAACGTAAGCGTACGGCTCCTTTCTCAAACGAGGTATGTGATGCGAACGGAAACCACACTGGAAAAATATCAGGAACAGTTAAAAAACACCCCTTATCCCGGGCGGTTTAATCTGTATGCTTTTATTTTCAATTCATTTTACTATCTCTATACCGCCATGCCGGGATACTTTCTGTTGTATTTTTTCGGCGGCCTTATTCTGATGACAGCCGGTTATGCTGCCGTTCGCAGTCTTTGGGTTATACCGCTTGTAATGCTCGGAACCAGGATCGTGAACGCTTTTTGGGCCGACCGGGCCCGCCTCCGCCACATCCATCGTTTTATTGAACGTAACCAAGACGTCAATTACGGCCGTCCGGTTATTTTTTACCCGGTGCCGGTAAAGCGTCTGCTGATCAGCAGTCTGATCAGCGGCGGCCTGTATCAGATTTACTGGATGTACAAAAACTGGCAGGCGGTTCGGCGCGATACTCACGACAACCAAATTTTCCCTGTCGTCCGGGGGTGGTTGCTGGGAATCTTTTATATTTATCCGTTGCTGCAGACCATCCGTCTTAATTTGCAACGCAGCAAAACCGAAGGACGGCATTTTAGACAACTGGCCGTCGCATATACAGCATGTCTGTTTATGCAGACCGGATTGTGTATAGCTTTTTATTACGGCAGCACCGGAATGCTGTATCTTTATACCGTATGGTTTGCGCTTACCGCCGCCTGGCTGACCGGCCTGTATCTGCTGGTTACCCTTCAAAAACGCATTAATTTTCATAATCGCAAAAAAAACACCAAACTGCAATTGCAAAACGGCTGGCACTGGAGCGAAGCCACGGTTATTGCCATCGGTTTTCTCCTCAGCTTCGGATCTTTATTTTGGCATCATCCGCTGCAGCAAAATGACGAAAAGCTCGGACTTGCTCTTGCCAGCACTTACCGAATGACCGAAGGATACGCCGGTTTTTGCCGCAAGCAGGGTTATGAAATGACGCGTTTTCCCAAAGTCTACAATGAATATTTCCGTCCCGAAATTGAGATTATCAATCGTCGGCTGAAATCCTATAATCTGACAATGGAACAGGCATGGGAATTTTTCCGCATCAAACTCAACACCGTGATGGATGAAAGCATCATGCGCGAATTCTCCGCCCTCAAACCGGCGGTGATCGAACAAATTATCCGCCAGTACAAAAAAGAACAAATTGATAATTTTGACGAACGCGTTGCCCGTGAATTTCTTGATAAAGAAATTACCTTGCCGGTTATATGTTCGGAAACGGACAATAATGCCAAAATTCTGATTGACAATAACGAAACTTATAAAAAATTCTTCCGCGAAACCGTCAGCCAAATCCGGTAACACAAAATTTTGAATATAAAACCGCCTTTCACTGATTTTTAAAGGCGGTTTTGCGGCTTTTTGAGCGACTGATCACCTGAAAGCGATCTTTGTTCTTATGCCGGTAAGTTGTTCAAATAACGATATAATGTACTTTCGTTGACTTTCAGCAAGCGAGCAACATGGCTTTTGGATGCGCCGCTGTCCAGCAACTTTTTGATCTGCGGCGCCTTTCCCGCCAGTTTGCTGCCTTTTTTGTTTTTACTGCCTTTGGGGCGCCCCAGCACCTTCCCTTCGGCTTTCAGCCTTTGCAAACACTGCATCGTCCGTGACTTGATCATGTTTTTTTCAATTTCGCTGGAAAGTGAAAACGCAAAAGCCAAAACTTTAGAGTTTATGTCATCGCCCAACTTATACCCCTCTTTGATGGTCCATACCTGACACCCCTTTTCCATGCATTGATGCAAAATTGCCATCACCTGCAGCAGGTTCCGCCCCAAACGGCTCAATTCCGAACAGAGCAATATGTCGGTATCGTTAAGCTTGTTCAACAGCTTTGACAATTTTCGTTTTTCCAAATCCTTTGACGAAGAAACAGTTTCCTCAACCCAACGATCAATTTCCAAAGAATTTTTATTTATAAATTCCCTGATCTCAAATTTTTGGTTTTCCAAATCCTGTTTACAGGTGCTTATTCTTAAATATCCATATATCATGGCAAATCCCTTAATTCTGTTAATGAGAATTTTCTTGTAACAGGTTTGATAAGTTATCTCTAAATTATCAAACACTTATATAGGGTATCTTTTGGCACCAAAACTGTCTGCGGCATTCTAGTCCTTTATCCGCCGGTACCGGGATATACCGGTTGCCGGGTCGGCTATTTCTGATAGCGGAAATTCAGGATACAAAAAAAGCAGGTTTTAACCTGCTTTCAAAATTGGTGGGTGTGACAAGGATCGAACTTGTGACCCCTACGATGTCAACGTAGTGCTCATACCGCTGAGCTACACACCCATGTGATGGATATCTATTTAGCCTATCCCGATCAATTTGGCAAGACTTTTTTTCACTTACTATAAATTTTATATTAGGAACAGGTTCAATTTTTGAAATGCTTTTTGTTATCAAAAAGTTAATCTTTTACGAGTACGATATATTTTCCAACATGATGCAGGAGTAGCCATGACAGAGCGAAAAATTGATTTTAACGTTGATTATTCCAAACTAAACATCATCAGCGAACACAACACCAAAGAACCGCGTTATCCGATTGTTCTGTCGGTTCCGCACAGCGGCCGCGTTTTTCCGCAGGAATTTCTTGACAATGTCGAAGTCGACGTCAATGAATTGCGCAGCAACGAAGATCCGTTTGTTGACGAACTGTTTATGGATGCTTCCAACCTCGGCATTCCGATGGTCGCTTTAAACATCGGCCGTGCCTTTATCGACGTTAACCGCGATTCGATAGAACTTGATCCCTCGATGTTTTACAATTATCCTAACGCTGACATGGTTGTCGGTAATCGGCGCTGCCGGGTCGGGTTGGGCCTGTTTCACCGCATCACTGCTTCGCGCCAGAATATATACGGCGGTCTGCTTGATTATGAAGAAGCTCTGCAACGGATTAAAAACGTCTATAATCCTTATCATGCCCATTTGCAAAAGATGATTGACCGCTGCAGCAAAAAGTTCGGATTTTGCCTGATACTCGACTGTCACTCCATGCCTTCAAAAATCTGCAATATCATGCAGGACAACCGGCAAATTGAGTTCTGTCTCGGCACATTGTTTGAGCAGAGCTGCCCTTCCGAAATGTATGAGTTTATGCTGCAACGGCTGAAACAGAAGTATAATGTTAGTCTTGACTGCCCGTATTCCGGTGCGCACATCAGTTTCAATTACTGTCAGCCGCGCAAAAACGTTTATACACTGCAAATAGAGATTAACCGCAGTTTATACGAAGACGAGGCTGTGTATAAAAAAAATGCTAATTTTCAGTATATTAGCTCCGACATTTGTGCAGCTGTGATTGACCTTGGCAATTTTTTGCTGGATTTTAAAAAATAAATATGGTATAAATGCCTCTGTTTTAATGCTTTATGGCTATGGGCCGTTATTGTATAACCTGCCCCCAAATCAATCTTTTTTTTATTTATTTTGCCGTTAAGCAGATTGAAATCAACCATTGGTTTGAGGGATGTCTGTGGCAGTTTGGGGAAACAGAGGGATACTGTTGGAAGTATCAAATTTTTTATGTTTTTTCTTATATTGCTGATGTTGTTTCAGCCCTTGCCGGCAAACGCCCGGGACACTGTAGTTGTGGATGACGCGTTTGTTTGTATGGACGCAACCACCAAAGCGGAAGAAAGGTACCAGATTCAAAAATATCTGCTCACCTCTATCTCAACCGTCGAAACCGGAAAATGGAACAGCAAAACCCAGCAGAAAATGGCTTGGCCCTGGACAATCAACGTCCGCGGAAAAGGTCATTATTATAAAACCAAAGAAGCGGCCATCGCCGCAGCAAAAGCTTTTCGCAAACGCGGGATTAAAAGCTTTGATGTCGGCTGTATGCAAATTAATATGAAATTCCACGGGCACGAGTTTGCCAGTTTGGAAGAAGCTTTTGATCCGCAAAGCAACGTGGAATATGCCGCTCGTTTTCTTAAACGCCTATATGACCGCCGTCAGGATTGGATGAAAGCGGCAACCGATTACCATTCCAAAAAGCCGAGAAAGGCTCGGGTTTATCATAAAAAACTGTTGGCAGCTCTCGAAACCGCAAAAAAAGGGCATGCCGTCTATACAACCCTATACGCTGCTGCTGCAGTTCCGGAACCGGTTAAACAAAAACGAAACTGGCTGAGCCGTTTGCTGTGGGGAGATGATGAGAGCGAGAAACAAGAAGTCAAGCTCTCATTACGGAGTTGAACTTAATGCAAGTCGATAAAATTTCACTGGACTATCATATCAAAAGTTACGAATGTAATCGTGACGGCACTTTACGCTTATTGACCCTGATGAACATCTTTCAGGATACCGCCGACACTCACGCTTCAAATCTTGGCGTCGGAATTGAACACTGTCTGGCCCACGGCCTCGCCTGGGTCGGTTCCAACTATCAGGTCGCAATTGACCGAATGCCTTCGTGGCATGAAAAGGTAACTGTCATTTCATGGCCGGCGGTAGAGAAAAAACTCGGCGCCATCCGTGACTTTGTGATTCGGGACGTCCAGGGAACACCGATTATCCGCGCTTCCAGTCAATGGGTTCTCATTGATTTTGCCAAAAAGCGGCCAGTGGCTCTCCGTGATAATCTGCCGATGTACAAAGTCATTGACGAACGTAGCCTGGAAACCGATTTTCCCCGCCTTCCCGAACCAGAACGAACGGATTTTTCAGCTGTTTTTAAGGTTCGTTATGACGATATCGACGTCAACCACCATGTCAACAATGCCGTTTACCCGTTATGGGCTTCGGAAGCAGTGTCGGCAGATTTTCGGTCGTCACATCAACCTGCCGGGTTGGAAATTGCATTTAAAAAAGAAGGTCTGTTTGGCGAAGAAATAGAAGTTCAAACCCAAATCGACGATATGACGACGTTGCACAGTATTCATGCCCGCAGCGACGGCCGTGAACTGGCGAAACTTCGCCTTCACTGGAAATAGCTGTCTATAGGACATTTAATCTGAAAGGCGCCGTACGGCGTCTTTTTATTTCCCGTTTCCAATAGATATCCTCCCCGTAAACTGGGGGTTTATAGCAGTTGCAAATCTAACGGTTTGACCACACTCGTTGGCGTGGCGCGGTGTCTAACGACACCTTAGCATTCAACCCCATTAAAATGGGAATTACCTGTAAAGCACCAATATTAAAAAAAGCACTGTTTCATCTGAAACAGTGCTTTTTAAGAATGTAGGAACTGCTC
>UQCS01000002.1 GCA_900539605.1 uncultured Azospirillum sp.
GTCGGAACATCCGGTACATCGGGTTTCTCCGGTTCAATTTCTTTGTTCGGATTGTCCTGATCATTCATTTCCAACGACCATTTGTTGCTATTTTCGGCAATTTGGTCATATTTGACCTCAAACAGGTACGGACTCTTGTAAACACGCGAAACCACAAATGAACCTTCGTTACCGGTGGTGTCGTTCTCCGATTGTGCAAACAAAATCCCGCCTTTGCCGCGAATATCCGTGTTGGACGATGCATGAACAATCATCTTGGTCACGCCTTCAACATTGCCGTTAACCTTCAGCATATCCGCCATCAGGTTCTCCACATCAACATCGATGTGCAGAAAACTGTCGGTGGCCGAATAGCCTTTCAGTTTCACGGTTTCCAGATAACCGTTAGCAATGTCAAATACAGCATTATTGAGTGACAACAAAGTCACCGCATCGGCATCACGGTTGGCGGTACCGTCAGCGCTCAGCGAGGCAACAAAGGCGCCTTTGCCGTCCCAGTTCTTGGCCGTCTGGTCTTCGTGCTGGTAAGAACCGAAACGCAAGGTGGTGCCGCTTACCGTCACTTCTCCAGCGTTAATGATATCATTATTCATCGCCACATACTGTGTTGTGGTGCCGGTATCGGCATCAATCGTGTCGTTGCCTTTGAGCGTCATGTTAAATTGCAATTCATATTCGCCAACGGTATCATTTCCACCACCCATCATATGATCAACAAACATATACACATCAATATTTTCACCATTTTGTATACGAGTTCCTATAATATTATCGTTAAAGATGATTGAACCTCCCTTGGTTGTATCCAAAACGAACAGTTCCTGAGCATCATCTGTTAAAATATTCATATGAACCGCATTATATATTTTACCACGAGGATCTTTAATATAGTTACCGCTCAAGAAAATATCATGTCCTAAACTGGCAATTGTCAGTGGAGAAATAAGAGAACGGTCCCATTCCAAATTAGCATTTGACAGAATAGCGCCACCATATGCAAAAGCATTTGCCGAAATAGCATAATTGTTCAGAAAATTTCCGCTAAGCATATTAAAGCTGCCACGAATGGCTCCGCCAACTGCATATTGTTGAGCAACCGCATAATTACCAATAAAATCTCCGATGATATCCGTTGGAGAAGATTCAAAAAAAGTTACAATAGCACCGCCAACTGCATTTCCCCAACTGCCTTTACTCCAGACATGGTTATTGATAAAGTTCCCGGTAATAATTCCCAGTTTCTGACTACCAGCGTCCCTATTAATAGCACCACCATAAGCGTGGCTACCATCATTGTGTGCATAATTTCCTATAAAGTCACCGGTTATATTACTGAAAGAACCGCTCCCGGATATTGCTCCGGAATAATCACCAAAATTATTGATGAAATTACCGGTAACATCGCCAATCGTACCACTATTAGAAATCGCCTTACCATTGCCGATAAAATCACCCGTTATATTACCAATCACACCACTGTTATAAATCGCTCCGCCGCGTTCAGAATAAGAACTAATATTATCAACAAAATCGCCGGTAATATTACCGATGTTTCCGCTATTATAAATAGCCCCCCCAAAAGCGCCGATGCTAAGAGCATTGTTGCCAATGAAGTTACCGGTAATATTACGGATAACGGCACCATTGCTATTATAAATAGCGCCACCACGTGCCTCATTAGAGTTATCATCAATGGAAGCATAATTGCCTATAAAATTACCCGTTATATTATCAATCACACCGTTATTAGAAAGTGCTCCACCCCAAGCATCATAACTACTAGAATAAATGTAATTACCAATAAAATTACCGGTAATATTGCCGATAGTATTGCTATTATAAATCGCACCGCCTTCTATATAAACATAATCATTAGAGGAAGCATAATTACCCATAAAATCGCCGGTAATATTACCGATGGTTTTATTATTGAAAATCGCGCCACCATTTTTGTTAGTTATTGTGCTTTTCATAAAATCGGTATCAACATCACCGTTCAGAGCATCTTGGCGGGTATTGTAAACAGTTCTTCCTTCGGGTTGAATATAGGTATATTTAAAATATTTGACCTGATCGTTCGGCAGTTTAACTTCTATTACGTCGGCAGCATCTTTCTGATCTTCGCCGACTGCTGCCCAGCTGATGCTCTTTGAAGTAGAGAATCGTTCCGGTTTTAGATTGATTTTATAATATTTTGTGTCCGCATCGGCTTCCTGCATCGTGAAGTTATAATCGTTTTCCGAACTCTCCGAATACGCAAACGCACTGTTTTCTCCGAGTGTCGGGGTTAGAGAGGCGGCAATTGCGGGTGCACTCAAAAAAGTGGTTGCCGTTAACGCAATTGCCAAAAAAGTATATTTAGTCATTGTACACAATCCTTATCTAAATGCATTTAAACGATCGTTTTTTTGATACTCTGCCAGCATACACTAATTTTACTCTGAAATCAATTGTAAGCCATTTGAAATCAACAATTTTATTTATTTTTTGCAAAATTTCTTATCAGCATTAGACTATAGCAAAAAAACAATCCTTTTTTTGAGGCAGACAACAAAACCCCTTTTGACTATTTCATATTCTTTCGATTAATTATCATAAAAAAAGCCCCTAATAATAGGGACTTTGTATAACGGGCTCAATTAATAGAACAGCTTTATCCCCGCCAACTGCATTCGCGATGCAGCGCAATCTCCAAAACTTCATCGGCTGTCGAAACCGGAATAATCTTAAGCCCTTCTTTAACGTTATCGGGTATCTCGACCAGATCTTTCTCGTTATCCTTGGGGATAATAACCGTTTTAATGCCCCCACGCAAAGCCGACAACAGTTTTTCTTTAAGGCCGCCGATCGGCAGCACCCTGCCCTGAAGTGTAATTTCACCGGTCATCGCAACATCTTTGCGTACCGGGATTTTCGTCAAAACCGACACCAGAGTCGTATACATGGCAATACCGGCCGACGGACCGTCCTTGGGAGTTGCACCTTCCGGCACGTGAACGTGAATATCGGTTTTTTCAAATACTTCCGGCTTAATTCCCAGTTTTTCGGCATGAGAACGAACCACAGAATAGGCGGTTTCAATCGACTCTTTCATCACGTCACCCAGTTTTCCGGTTTGTTTGACCACTCCTTTTCCGGGCATATCGACCGCTTCGATAAACAGGATGTCTCCGCCGACTTCGGTCCATGCCAGTCCGGTTGTGACGCCGATATGGTCTTCGTCTTCCGCTTCGCCGTAACGGAATTTGCGCACACCGAGATAGTCACCGAGGTTGGCGGCATCGACCGTCACCTTGTCGCTGCTTTTGTTCAACAACAGATTTTTTATCGCCTTGCGTGCAATGTTGGTAAGCTCACGTTCCAGATTACGCACCCCGGCTTCACGCGTATAATAACGGATAATATCGCGGATCGCTTCGTCACTGATAAACAGTTCTTCCGGCTTAACCGCATTTTCTGCAAAAATTTTCGGCATCAGATGGCGCTTGGCAATCTGAATTTTTTCATCTTCGGTATAACCGGATAAACGGATGATTTCCATACGATCCAAAAGCGGCCGCGGCATATCCAGACTGTTGGCAGTGGTTACAAACATCACATCCGACAAATCATAATCAACTTCCAAATAATGGTCGTTAAAGCTATTGTTTTGTTCCGGATCCAAAACCTCCAGCAGCGCCGATGACGGGTCACCGCGCCAATCGCTGCCCAGTTTATCAATTTCATCAAGCAAAAACAGCGGGTTGGAAGTTCCGGCTTTTTTCATTCCTTTAATGATTTTTCCCGGCATTGATCCGATATAAGTACGGCGGTGGCCGCGAATTTCAGCTTCATCCCGCATCCCACCCAACGATGTGCGGACAAAACTGCGTCCGGTGGCACGGGCAATCGACTTACCCAGCGAAGTTTTGCCCACGCCCGGAGGCCCGAACAAACACAAAATCGGTCCCTTAATCTTGTCGGCCCGTGACTGTACCGCCAAATATTCGATAATCCGCTCTTTGACCTTTTCCAGCCCGTAATGATCGGCGTCAAGAATCTCAGCCGCTTTTTTCAAATCCTTATTAACTTTGGAACGCTTATGCCACGGAATATCCAACAGCCAGTCCAGATAGTTGCGCACGACCGTGGCTTCTGCCGACATCATACTCATGGTTTTCAGTTTTTTAACTTCGGAAAGCGCTTTTTCTTTGGCTTCTTTGGAAAGTTTGGTCTTTTCGATCTTTTGCATATAGGCGTCGATTTCGCTTTCCTCATCGCCGTCGCCAAGTTCTTTTTGAATGGCACGCATTTGCTCGTTCAGATAATACTCTTTCTGACTCTTTTCCATTTGTTTTTTTACGCGCGACTTAATTTTATTTTCCACCTCCAGCAAGGTGATTTCGCTGTCCATGAATTCGAGAATTTTATTGAAGCGGTCTTTAAGAGTACGCCCTTCCAAAAGAATTTGCTTCTCGTCAATTTTTAACGTCAGATGCGAAGCTATGGTGTCCGCCAGTTTGTTATAATCGTCAATTTGACTGACCGACACTAAAACTTCCGGTGGCACTTTTTTAGACAACTTGACATATTCTTCAAATTGCGACAGAACCGCACGGGCCAACGCTTCGGTTTCAACATCGTTGACATCGTCTTCCGGCAGCATTTCCACCGTCACTTTCATAAAACCTTCACCGGGGATGAACTCGTCTATTTTTACCCGTTCCAGCCCTTCGACCAACACCTTCACCGTTCCGTCCGGCAGCCTGACCAGCTGTACGACGGTGCCCAGCGTCCCTATTCTAAAAATATCATCGGGGACCGGATCTTCGATGGCGGCATCTTTCTGAGTTGCCAGCACAATATTTTGATCATTATCAATCGCCAACTGCAGGGCTTTTATCGATTTCTCCCGACCGACAAACAATGGCACGATCATTTTCGGATAAACAACGATATCACGCAGCGGAAGGATTGGATATATTTCTTTGTTCATTAGCTCTTTGTCCTGATTAATTATGATTTCTAATATATAGGTAATTATATTTAAACTGCAACCTCTGTGACGTATTTATTACACCGAATTCTTGCCCGAAACCGCAAGCCACAAAAAAAATCCCCGGTTAACAAAAAGTTATCCGGGGAAGTTGTTGTATATTTTTTGAGACTGATCTTTCCGCTTAGGCGGCTTTGCTCATCTTTCTGGAAGCAAATTCGTTCATTTTTGCAATAACATAATCCAGATCTTCGTCATCCAGATACGGAGTCATCGGGATAGACAGGGCCGTTTTGGAAAGGTGTTCACAAACCGGCAGTGAGCGGGTGTTCCATTTGGCATAGGCCGTCTGGGTATTGACCGGACGCGGATAATAAGCCCCGCACGGAATTCCGTTTTCTTTCAAAAAGGCCATCAATTCGTCTCTTTCTTCGCAATGAACGGTATACAGAGCATAAGCCGACTGGCAGTTGTCAAGAATCTTCTGTTTGCCGAAATAGTTGCTCAATTCATCATCATAACGTTTGGCAACCCGGCAACGGTCTTTCAGTTCCTGATCAAACACCGTCAGTTTCTGCAACAAAACCGCACCCTGGAAAGAATTCATACGGCCTGTCATTCCCAAACGGACATTATCATAGTGGTCCTCGGGGCTCATACCGTGAACACGGCAAGACTTAACCAGTTCGTTTTCTTCTTCGGAATTGCTGAATACGGCGCCGCCGTCACCATAGCAACCGAGCGGTTTGGTCGGATAGAAAGACGTGGCGGACATATCGGCAATTGAACCGGCTTTTTTGCCTTTGTAAACCGAACCGTAAGACTGGCAGGAGTCAGACAAAACTTTCATTCCGTTGTCATGGGCAATTTTAATGATGGCATCGTAATCGCACGGAGAACCGAAAATATCAACGGCAACCACAGCTTTCAAATTCAGTTTTCCATCTTTCTTGACTTCGTCAATCGCCCGTTGCAAATCCTTGGGATCCATGTTGTAAGTATCGGGATCGGAATCTACAAAAACCGGGGTAGCTCCCAACAAGACCGGCGCTTCGGCCGAGGCAACGAAAGTAAAGGAAGATACAAAAACGGCATCGCCTTCCTTAACGCCCCAGGCCATCAGGGCCAAGGTCAGCGCATCGGTTCCCGAACCGCAGGTTGAGCAATATTTGGTGTCGGAATAAGCAGCCAGTTTTTCATCCAGTTCTCTGGTTTCCGGCCCCTGGCAATAGGCACCGTGGTTAAGAATATTTTCAAAAGCTTTCAAAAACTTGTCCTGACCGATAACGCTCTGGGAAGTTTTGCAGTCAAACAACATAATCGGTTTGTTGGGTTTGCTCGTCATATTTGGTATCCTTATCAAAAAGTTTTTAACTGAGAGGCATACTATGTCAAAAAAACGCCGATTGCAAAACACAAAAAATTTCCGGATTGTAACAATCATTGTCCCGCTGTCCGGCTTTTTCCCGAAAATCGGCAAAGTTATACCCACGACAATGCTTTTTCCCGTTGATATTAAGTTATACTGTTGCTATATTAGGCAAAAATTTACTGATTTAACGAGAAAGGGTCATATGTTGTCCAAATATTCATTTCTGCTGGCCGTTTTACTGAGCGGAACTGCTTTTGGCGTTCATGCTGCCGAAGATAATTCCGATTGGCTGGAAAGCTATAACCGCGCCGTTTTCAACTTTAACTACCAACTCGATAAATATACGCTCAAGCCGATTGCCGAAGGTTATCGCGCTGTTACCACGCCCGCCGTCCGCAGCCGGGTAACATCTTTCATTAATAATATGCGCGAACCCGTAACGGCGGTTAACCATACGCTGCAAGGAAGCATCAAAGACACCTTTGTGTCGGTCGGACGTTTTCTGATCAACAGCACCCTCGGTCTCGGCGGTACGTTTGACGTTGCCGAGGGTTGGGGACTGAAACGAAACTCTACCGGTTTTGACGAGACTTTGGCAACCTATTGTGTCCCGGACGGCCCGTTCTTCGTCGTACCGCTGCTCGGACCGTCAACGCCGCGTTCGCTGGTTGCTTATGCCGGTGATGCCGCAGCCAACCCGATGTATTGGGGATCGTTGCAGGATAAGAACTATGCCGATAAGATATCTTACAGCTATGCGGCCGTCGTTGTTGTCAATACCCGCGAACGCTCGCTGGACCTGCTTGACGATCTGGAAAAGAACTCGGTTGATTTTTATACCACCGTTCGTTCCGCTTATATGCAAAACCGCCAGACTCTCCGACAATTGTGCCGTTCGAACAAGGATAACGGCAAAGCCAGCTATGACTTTGATTTTGAAACCGAAGACGAAGACGAATTTTAATTTTTTACAGGAGACTGTCTGATGAAGAAAAATATTTTTGGCGTTTTAATTTCCTGCCTGATGCTGACGGCATTTTCCGCCTCGGCCGCAGTAGACGCCGGCAACGCAAAGGCTTTTGTCGAAAAAGTCACTCAGGAAGGGTTGGTCGACATTATCAACTCCAATGTTTCGCAACAGGAAAAAGACCGCCGTTTTGAAAAACTGTTCAACGAAGCGTTGGATCTTAAGTTCATCGGCCAGTTTGTTCTCGGCCGTTACTGGAGAACTGCCACGCCGGAGCAAAAGAAAGAGTTTATCGAGGTTTATCGCCAGCTGAACGTCAAGACCTGGTCGAAGCGCTTTGACGAGTTCAGAGGCAAGAAATTCATTTTTAACGGAACTTCACCCTCTTCCTCTGCCAACCAGATTTTTGTAAACTCGTCGGTGCCGATGGATCAGGGAAATCCGGCCTCGGTGGTCTGGCGGGTCAAACAAAGCGGCAACAATTTCAAAATCGTTGACATTATTATCGAAAACGTCAGCCTTGCTATTACTGCCCGTAACGAATACACTGCCTTTATCAAAAAGTCGCCGAACGGCATTGACGGGCTGATTAAAGACCTGAAAGCCAAAGTTCAGCAAAACTGAACGACGGTCAACTTCGATTCAGGATTAAAAACACTCCGGATTATTCCGGGGTGTTTTTTTTGGAACCGTCCTTACAAATAAATATTTTGCAGGTGCCTTATAAAAGACCGAAAAAAGAATATATAAGTTCGGTAAAAAGCTTTTTTCTTATTAAGATTTGTCTTTTTAGTTTTGTTCAGAAAGGATTATCTCAATGAAAATTTTAATTCCGATTGTCATTATCGCCATTTTGCTGGGCATTTGGGGCGTCAACGGCGTTAACGGCCTGGTCCGCCAGGACGAAGACGTCAATGCCGCCTGGGCACAGGTACAGAACCAATATCAACGCCGCATGGATCTGATCCCCAACCTGGTTTCAACCGTCAAGGGCTATGCTTCTCACGAAAAAGAAACCTTGCAGGCGGTTATTGAAGCGCGTGCCAACGCCACCAAGGTTTCGGTCAATCTCGATAACGCCAAGCAATTTCAGGAATACATGAACGCTCAAAGTGGTTTAAGTTCGGCGCTTTCCCGCTTGTTGGCCGTTTCCGAAAGATATCCGGATCTGAAAGCCAACCAGAACTTTCTGGCCTTACAAGATCAACTGGAAGGAACCGAAAACCGCATTGCAGTGGCCCGAAAGGATTATATTGCGGTTGTCCGGCATTTCAACCAGCAGGTTCGTACCTTTCCGGGCGTTTTATGGGCAATGATTTCGGGGTTGGGGGCCAAACCGACTTTTGATGCGGCCCAAGATGCACAAAAAGCGCCGATTGTCGCTTTTTAGGCGGAAAATAAAATGAAAAAGATTCTTCTTGCATTCATACTGTTTTGTATTTCTATTACCCCGGTTCGGGCGGAGAAAATCGATTATCCGCCCCTGACCGGACAAGTGGTTGACGAAGCCGGTGTCCTCACCCCGCAACAAAAGTCTCAGTTGCTGCAACTGTTGGCCACCGACAAAAACAATCAGGTGGCCGTTGCTGTGGTCAAAGACCTGCGGGGACAGAACGGACGCGAATACGGGATCGAACTGGCCCGCCGCTGGCAACTGGGACAAAAAGGCAAGGACAACGGCGTGCTGATTCTGCTTTCGCCCAAAGACCGCTACGCCGGCATTGAAGTCGGCTACGGACTGGAAGATGTTTTACCCGACAGCCTTACCGGCCGGATTTTGAGACAGGAAGTTTTTCCGCCGTTGCAGCGCAATCTCGACTACTGCACCGCTTTGTTTAACGGAACCAAAGCCGTGATGACGGTATTGGCAGGCGGCGAACCGGGGTTGACGTCCGAAGAAGCCTCTCCTCTGGAAGAGGCCGCTTCCACCCTGCTGACCTTGCTTATGATTTATCTTATTCTTTCGGGACGCGGACGTTTTTTGGGCGGCGGCGGATCTTTCTTTCGCCGCGGCGGCGGTGGCGGGGGGTTCCGAGGCGGCGGCGGCAGTTTTGGCGGCGGCGGTGCCGGCGGACGATTTTGAGATATTTTTTCAAACATTTTCAGGTCATATTTTACCCAGTCACCGGCAAGCATAAATTCAAATTTCAAAATCTATTTATTTCCGTCCGAAACCTTGAAAAGCGACAACCGCTGCTTATCTAAAAATCAGTTATATTTTCACAAAAAAGAGGAAAATGCCATGGGAACCATATTAAAATATATCTTTTACGTTGCACTTATCTTGGTCATCTATCTGGTCGCCAGAGGTATCTACGAAGGCCGAATTACCGAAGACACCACAGTTAAAGAAGTCGGCAGTAATATTGCCGCCGGCACCGAACAACTGGTCAACGAAACCAAACGTGCAATTGACGACGACAGCAGTAATGCTGCCCGGGTTGCCGATCAGGCACCGGTTGCCCGTCCGACCCCCCCCGACTCTCAACGTGTTGCCGCGGCTGCCGATTCACAACGTACCGCCGCCCGTCGCCCGGCGCAACAACCCGCCAACTGACATCACTTCCCCTATCTGTCCTCGGCTCTCCGTCAAATACGGAGAGCCTTTTTGTTGCCATAGATCCAATAACAAGGCACTTTACACCACTATCCATACGGTAATTTATCACATTTTATACAGAAAGTTGTGGATAAGATTAATAAATTGTTTACTTTTGAGAGTATTTTTGTTATTA
Source organism: uncultured Azospirillum sp. (assembly GCA_900539605.1). Classification (GTDB taxonomy): domain Bacteria; phylum Pseudomonadota; class Alphaproteobacteria; order RF32; family CAG-239; genus JAFUYI01. The sequence goes on from UQCS01000002.1 coordinate 10,050, forward strand.
TTCACGTGTTACTTGAAATAGGTCTGCTCTATTTCAAGCTTTTTTTGACCGCCATAGCTCCGTGCTATGGTGGTTTTGTTTTAAATATACAACAAAGGATAGACTAAAGTGACTAATAACAGACAAAATATTACTTATAATCATAGAACTAACAAAGACCGGTTTAATTTCGTCCCGTCGACGTTCAGCAGGCAGATCAATACTTTATCGGACCTTGATCAGGAACCGGTCCGGCAGATCCAAAACCGGCTCAACCGGCTCGGGTATGGCGGATTGGACAACAGTTTGGTCAGCAGCATAAAACAGTTTCAGAAAGACCACGGCTTGAAGATGGACGGCATAATCACCCTTGGAGGCGAAACGTTAAACAAACTTAATCAGTTCAGCCGTGATCCGCAAAATTGGCGGCCGATCACAACACCGCTGCCCGACACTTCCGGCCTAAGTCTGCACGAAGAACTGGAGGGCCGTTTTAACGGTACTCTTCCCACTGTCCGCACCGACCCGCAAACCGGTTTTCGTTCCGCCTATTACTTCGGCAGCGAGGATCAGAGCCCCCGTTTCCTTTCGCTCAACTGATAACCTCTACATTGCCGCAAATGCAGCGGAAGAAGGATTTTGACCCTAAACCGCATAATTATTTCCAACTGCCGGAAAATTGCCACAATCCGGAACATATCTTGCGGATGCACCTGAGAAGGTTAAATCGGGGTAACAAATATACCGGTTTTTTGCCACCGGACCATACCGGTTACAGCATGGTCGCTACTTGCGATGACGGCCGTCAGGTTATCAATTTGCAGGATTTGGAAAGAACCGATGATAATAGGATTATATTTAAGCACAGTTATGCTCCGGCACAAAATTATCTCACCGACCATGGCGTCGTCACCTGGAGTACCGAAATTCCAGAAGATATGAAAGCTATATATCCTTATATGATAGACTATCTCAATGCCAAAAACGTGTCTCACCACAATGTGGCACGCGGGAATGAGGCCGTACGCATTTATAACCTGATGGGATTTGAAAACGAGCTGATAAACGCCGTGCCCGATCAACAAAAACCTGCATATGGAAAAATTTCAGATAACTGTAATACTTCCACCCAATGGAAAAAGGACAATCATTTTCCAAAACTGGGAGAAAAACACGTTAGTAAGATTATGGATAATTCAGTAGTAGGGGATAAACAATACTCTATATATTCCACGAACTATAACGACCATTATCAAATTGTCGATGCGGCTAGGAATGCCTTGCTTGCGCATAACCCGAATATCGATTTTTCCGAAATCAGCAATATTCATTGGAGTAACATCGACCGGCCGCAGGGTGAAATGTTGCGTTTTTCCGATAATCAACGCAACTACATCGTTGATAAAAACCCTGACTACCCGGAGACATATCAGGTTATGGTACAATCACGGCGAAGATGATTAAAAATATATAAAATAAACAGAAACAAAATAAGTGAGCACAAGGATGAAATAAAAGATTATCCTTAACGCTTGGGTGATGCGGGTCGGCTGATGGTTTAAGAAACATTGTTTTGGCAAACATAAGCCGACCAATCCCCAAAAAGTGGAAGCATAGAAGATATATATAGAACCTATTCCTATCGCCTCAGCAAATATAATATGAAAAAAATCCATAACGATTATAAAAAAAATAACCAGCATGATCAACGATATCTGGATCACCCGCTTGATGAATTGCTCTTTACTATAACTGAAAACGGCAAAGATATAAGCCACAAACGCTATTGCCGGAGGATCGGTAAATAACCCTTTTATCCCATGCAATATGCCTTGGAGGACGGTGAGTTTACCATCCGGATCTGAAAACACAACCAGATAAAACGACCCAACCATGACACTGAGGGTAAAATACAGCACCAGCGCCACTACCATAAATATCCGGAAATATTTCAAAAATTTCTCATTTTTCAAAACTTGCAACATCATACATTCTCCCCACATAAAACTTTAGGATAAAACATGACTGCTGTAAAGATAAATTGTCAGTTCATCCGCCCGCAACGCCTATGATACAGTCTTGGCGAAAATGATCCGCGCCTTTAGCCAAAGATACATAAGAAAACAAACAAACTTTCGCCGGCTACGAAACCGTTCCGAACTATACTTGCCCGACCCACGGACTGCGCAAGCTTGACGGCAAGCCGGAATATTGACATCCGCCTGATTACGCAAACGTCCAAACCATAAAATTTTCCATACAAAAAACTCCCCGAAAAATCGGGGAGTTTCAAAATTCGGATCAAGCCTATTCTTCTTCAGCAGGCACCAAATCAGGCAGCATTCCGGTAGCCTTTTTGCGTTTGAGTTTGCTGACAAACTTAATCGAACGCTGAGCATCCCACTTTTTCTTGCCTTCTTCGATCTGGAAAATCTGTTTATAAATCTCAATTGCCTGATCAAACTCGGAAAGTTTGGTCAAACAGCTGGCCAGACCATCATAGAGCTTGTGATGATAACGGTTTTCATTAATCATCTGCGCTTTTTTATAACATTTAAGAGCATCATTAAACTTCATCATTTTCTGATAAACAAAACCGATACTGATCCATGCCTGAATTTCGCGACTGTTGATATTCAGAATTTTGGTAAAGCATTTCAAAGCAGAATTGTTATCACCCATAAGCTGATAAGTTACACCGATACCGTTCCACGCCTTGATGTTCGACTTATCGTATGTCAGAACTTTTTTGAAGAACGAAATCGCGCGTTCAAACTGTTTCAGCTTTTGCAGTGTTACCGCAATGCTGAGCAGTGTCTGGGTGTGTTTGTTGTCAATTTTCATTGCCTGTTCCAACACATCCAACGCTTCTTTGTACAAATACATATGCTGCAGGGCAATTGCTTTGCCGTTCAGAGCTTCGAGCGACGTCGGGTCATTTACCACCGCCTGATCAAACTGGGCAATGGCATCTTTGTACAGGCCGCGCATGGACAGCGTCACACCTTTGTTATTAATGACTTCAACCGATTGTGGATTAAGCTCCAGCGCTTTGTCAAAACACTCGACGGCTTCGGTATATCTGCTCAGTTTCTGCAGGGCAAACCCTTTGGAATTAAGAGCTTTCCAAGATTGCGGCTGTTCTTTAATTGCTTCGTCAAACTGGGCAATTGCTTCTTTGTACATACCTTGGTCCAACAGCTCCTGACCTCTTCGGTATGCGTTATTTTCATTTGTCTTAACCATTAATTTCTCTCTTCACAAAATAATTTGAATTTGAAACTATCACCAAAAACGTTTTTTGTCAACATCGCCGTTAAATAAATTTCAACTGGCGAAACAGTTCAACATCAGTCCGGGCTTCCATGTACCGGCAATTGAATTTGCGGCAAAAATCACGCACGGCAGCCCTTCGGAGGGCAAAAAAGTTCTGATATTCTTTACGAAAAGCCGGCGGACGACTGTCAAACACCAGCGTTTCGCCGTTATTTTCTACCATATATTCCCCAATTTTCGGCGCCAGTTCTTCCAACATATCAAAAATGTTAATACAAAAAACCTGACTTTTTTTGGCTAATGCGGCCAACGCTTTGCGAGCTGCATCGTCAAAAAAGGCAAAATCACTGATCACAAACACCACCGCCTGACTTTTGATCATTTTGGTCATCATCTGCAACGGCCGCGTCAAACCGTCACCCGCTTTTGCCTTTCCGGCGTTGGGCAAAACCTTGCGCCCGGTTTCCGAAATTTTTTTCAAAACCGCCAGCAGATGAGCGCGGTTTTGCTGCGGTTTAAACGTCCAGGTTTCTTTCCCATCGTAAAGAGTCGCGCCGAATCGGTCTTTGTTTTCCTGCGCCAGCCAGCCGATCAAAGCGGCCGCCTTGCTGGCAGTGACCGATTTCAGTTCCTTGCGGGTTCCAAATATCATGCTCGGCGACAAATCGAGCAACACATAGATTTCACGATCTTTTTCTTCGGCATAAATTTTGGTATAAGGGCTTTTTTTACGCGCCGTAACCCGCCAGTCGATATCGCGCACGTCATCCCCGAAACTGTAAGCGCGGATTTCTTCCATTTCGATGCCGCGTCCCTTAAAAGCCGACTTCACCTCGCCGGCACGGTCCGAAGGCTGCATTTTGCCGCTTTGGCGAAGATACGCCAGATTTTTCCGCTGTTCCATCAGTTCTTCCAGCGAGGCATACAGTCCTCCGGCGTTTTTTTCGCGGCGCCGGAACCAACCGGCTGCCATTTCGGCAAATTTTTGCATAACATTCCTCCTGCCGTCGCAGCTGCTTACGGCAGCGGTACCAAATTGAGCAGACGGCCGATAATGTCATCGGTGCTGTAACCTTCTGCCTGAGCTTCAAAACTCAGAATAATCCGATGACGCAAAACATCATAAACCACGGCATGAATATCCTCCGGCGTCACAAAATCACGATCGTCCAGCCAGGCATTGATTTTTGCACAACGGTCCAGGGCGATTGTCGCCCGCGGACTGGCACCAAACATCACCATCCCCGACAATTCCTGATCATATTTTTCCGGCTTGCGGGTCGCCACAATCAACTGGACCAGATATTCTTCCAGTTCCTTGCTGATATGTACCGACAGCGCTTCCCGCGTTGCCGCTTCCACATCAGCAATTTCAATCTTGTCAAAGCTTTTTTGCAGATTCGGTGTGCTGAGCGTTCCTTCGCCGCGAACCAACTCCAATATTTTGTGTTCGTCTTCGGCACCCGGTTGATCAATGCGGATATACATTAAAAAGCGGTCCAACTGGGCTTCGGGTAAATTGTAGGTACCTTCATGCTCAATCGGGTTCTGGGTTGCCATCACCATAAACAAACGCGGCAGCAAAAAACGCTGGCCGCCGACGCTGACCTGACGTTCCGCCATCGCTTCCAGCAGCGCGGACTGAACCTTGGCCGGCGCACGGTTAATTTCATCGGCCAAAACCATGTTAGCAAAAATCGGTCCCTTGCGAAATTCGAACTCGCCTTTCTGGCTGACATAAATCTCGCTTCCGGTAATATCCGACGGCAGCAGGTCGGGCGTAAACTGAATCCGGTTAAAACTGGCGGAAATACCGTCGGCAAGCGTTTTGACCGCCTTGGTTTTGGCCAGACCCGGCGCCCCCTCGACCAAAGCGTGTCCTTCGGCCAACAGGGTGATGATCATTTTTTTCACCAAATCTCTCTGACCGATGATTCTGCTTTCCATATATTTCTTTAAGCCGATGATTTTATCGCGTGTCTCTGACATAACTATCCTCTTGTTTATAGTTTAATAAAGCGCTTTTATTTAGATCAATAATAATATAATATAGGCGGAGACAAATAAAAAAACAAGAAGTATCCTGACAATGAACGACATATTTGATTTGGCCTGCGAAGAGCCCGCGGCTACTTATGACAATACCACCCGGCTGATGCCCGAACTGCCGTGGCTGGAACAGCTTAATCCCGAACAAAAACTGGCCGCTACCACTACCGAAGGCCCTTTGTTGGTGCTTTCGGGCGCCGGTACCGGCAAGACCAAAGTGCTGACCGCTCGGCTGGCCTACATTTTGGCCACCATGAAAGCAAACCCGTGGAACTGCCTGGTTGTTACTTTTACCAACCGCGCCGCACGCGAGATGCAAAACCGTGCCCACGGACTGATCGGTAATATTGCAGATTCGGTCTGGATGGGGACTTTTCACGGCATTGCTGCCAAAATTCTGCGCCGTCATGCCGAAGTCGTCGGTTTAAAGAGCAATTTTACCATTCTCGGTGAAGACGACCAGCGCCGTTTAATCAAACAAATTCTTGAGGCCGAAGGAATCGACGACAAGAAATATCCGCCGCAATCAATTTTGGACAAGATACAGCTATGGAAAGACAAAGGATTGACCGTGGATAAAATTGACAGCGGTTTCCGCGCCAACGTCGTTACCGAAGTTTATAAAAAATATCAGGCCCGCCTGCTGGAACTCAATTGCGTCGACTTCGGCGACATCCTGCTCTATACACTGAGTATTTTGATGTCGGATTCCGAAATTTTGGACCAGTATCAGGAACGCTTCAGATACATCATGGTCGATGAGTATCAGGACACCAACGTCACCCAGTATCTGTTTCTGCGCCTGCTCTGCCAAAAATATCGCAATTTGTGCTGCGTCGGCGATGACGACCAGTCTATTTATTCGTGGCGCGGCGCCGAAATCGAAAACATCCTGCGTTTTGAAAAAGATTTTGCCGATGCCAAAGTGGTACGGCTGGAGCGCAACTATCGTTCCACTGCCAACATTCTGGCCGCCGCTTCCGCTTTGATCCGCCATAATCAGGGCCGCCTCGGCAAAACACTGAAAGTAGCCGAGAACTCACCCGCCGCCCGCTGCGATAACGCCAAAATCAAAGTCGTCAGCACCTACAGCGGTTCGGAAGAAGCCGCCTATATTGCAGACGAAATCGAAAACCTGCGCCGGGACGGTACCGAATACAGCCAAATGGCCATTTTGGTACGCACCGCCGCCCAAACCCGGGAATTTGAAGAGAAGTTTATTGCCGAAGCAATACCCTATCAGGTCATCGGGGGACCAAAATTCTATGAACGGGCCGAAATCCGCGATGCCCTCGCCTATTTGCGCGTCGTGATGCAACCGGCCGACGATCTGGCCCTGGAACGTATTATTAACAAGCCGGCACGCGGCATCGGCGCCAAAACAATCGAGAAATTTCAGATTGAGGCCCGCACCAACCATATTTCCATGTTTATGGCGATTGAGAAAATGCTTGCCGAAGGAACTTTGAGCGGCAAAGTCAAAACCAACGCCGCACAGCTGATCGCCAATTTTTACCAATGGCGGCAAATTATCAACGCGGTCTCCCCCGATGATCTGGCCGCTCAGGTGATAGAAGATTCCGGCTATATGGAAATGCTGAAAAACGACAAATCTGCCGAAGCCGAAGGAAGAATCGAAAACCTCAGGGAATTGATCAACGTTATGAGCGACACCGAGCAATATCCGACTTTAAACGATTTCATGGAACACGTCAGTCTGGTGATGGACACCGACAACAATTTTGATACCAACAAAGTGATGCTGATTACGCTGCATTCGGCCAAAGGATTGGAATTTGACGCTGTTTTTCTGCCCGGCTGGGAAGAAGGACTGTTCCCGCATCAGCGCGCTCTTGACGAAGGTGGCAGCAATTCGTTGGAAGAAGAACGGCGGCTGGCCTATGTTGCCATGACCCGCGCCAAACAAAAACTGTATATTCTGACGGCGCTCAACCGGCGGATTTACGGTCAATGGCAAAACAACATGCCGTCACGTTTTATCAATGAGCTTCCGCCGGCAAACATCGAGATCTGTAATCAGGCCGCGGCTTACTTCGGCAACGGCGGTACAAGTTATTCCAACAACTGGAGCGGCAAATACAAAAGCAGTTCCAACTGGTACAATCAGAAACAGGCTGCGGACGAACAAGTCATTCATGACAGCGAACGTTTCAGTTATGTCCGTGACGATTTCGGTTGGAGCGGCAGCATGTATCGTGCCAAACAAAAAGCCAAAAACGATGCTTCTGACACGCCGGTCGGTTCTCGTGTCTTTCACGAAACTTTCGGTTATGGAAAAGTGTTGAAAATTGAAGGCAACAAGCTTGAGATCTGGTTTGACCAAAACGGCCACAAAAAACTGTTAAAAGATTACATCAAAAAAGCGTAAACACAAAAAGCCCGGATACCCGGGCTTTTTACAAGACTTTCAACCATTCAGGGCCGGGTCTGAAACTCTTGTAATTGTTTTTGCAGCAAATCGGCACGGATTGAAGTCGGACGGACAATACCGCTGCTGATCGTTTTAGAACTGCGCAAACGGCGAATGGCTTCCGTATTGTCATGACGTTCCAGAAACTCCGCGTACATCGCCTTTCTTTCCGCCTCATGCCCGGCGGCAACTTTCGCCCGCATGGCCGCAATTCGATCATGACCGTGCTTCATATCCTCCGCCACTTTCTGCACGCTATCGGCCGGCTGGGTTAAAACTTCGGGTACCTGAACTTCCGCTTTTTCCTCTGCCGGTGCCGATCCCAGCTCCGTTTTTTCAACTTCTGTTCCCTGATTGCCGCTGTTTTCGGCTTCCGTTTTTTCTGCCGTAACAGGTTCTGCCGTTTTTTCCGACGTCTTCTCCGGGGCAGTTTTCTGCACGCTATCGGCCGGTTGGGTTAAAACCTCGGGCGCCTGAACTTCCGCTTTTTCCTCTGCCGGTGTCGCCTCCGCGGCTTCGATATTTTCCGGACCGCTGTCCGGTTTGCCGCTGTAGACGTATTCTTCCGTCCGCGTCATTTTGACATTGGGCGCACCTTCCATCCTGACGCCCTTACTGTCGTAAAAATCAGCTTTGGTTCCGGCAGAACTTTTCTCAATAACGGCTCCAAAGGGTTTTCCGTCCAACGTAACCTCCGTCCGCGAAACTTCTTGACCGTTTTCGACATGCTTTCCGTCCTTGATGTTTATCTTATGTTTGCTTAAATCAATTTCTTTACCCTGATCATAAAGCTTTACATCCTTGATGTTTCCATTTTCATCCCGCAAAAAAGCGGCGCCATGCTTTTTGCCGTCAATCATTGTCACTTCAATTTTTTCGCCCTGCTCGTTGATATACGATTTCAGCTCTGCCTTTTGAAACACCGTGGGACGGTTGAGATAGAATTTAACCCCGTCCAACACTCTGTAACTTCGCGTTTGCGGTTTGGCGGTCAAAGGTTCCACTTTTTCCGCTTCTTCCTGTTTTTTTATTCTTTCCAATTCCTGATTGATCGCCCGGTTCTCCCGCTCGGCTTTCAGAAAGTCGGAACCGCTGTCCAGCACATCTATTTTCAAAACATCGGAAACTCTGTTTTCTTCAGAGTGTTCCTGCCATTTGGCATCTCCCTGATTATATTCAAGAGCGCTTGAAAGCATCGGCTGATAAGGATGATCTTGCCGATATTGATCGGGATTGCGACGAAACTCATCAATCGCCGGACATTCTTTAATCGGAACATTGTCGGGATCAAAACCGTCAATATGCGTGCTCAAATCGATATCTGTACCCGGTACCGTGTATATCTCTTTGAGCTTTTTCAGGTATGCGGCCTGATTTTCTTCGACCTTGCCATCACCGCTGTTCAAAGCCAGCGCCATGTTAACATCCAAAAAGCTTTCCATTTCATTATTGCCGGACATCCCGCGATAAGTGCTCAGTTTATTGAACAGATCATAGCTCTGAGAGATTTGCTCATCATACATCCAGCCGCCGGACTGCAGGTCTTTTTTCATATTATCATCAAGATTATGGAAAACATTTTCGGCAATTTTTTTATGCTGAAGCAGATTATGATATTGCTCCAGACTCACTGTTCCGTCATAGACCAAGCCGTTAACTGCCAGCATTTGGGCATTATCAGCATTTCCGTCCTGCGCCAGACTGGCGCCGGCATTACCGATTCTTTCGGGAACATAAATACGGTCTTGCCAGTCATTTGTCAGATATTTGCGAAAATCAAGGCCGCCGATTGTCATATAATGCCGGGAAAAACGCTCAAACTCTGCGTCATCTTGCTGAAACTTACGACCGGAAGTATTCATAAACAACCGGGTTGCCGCCTCAAAATCTTTGACATATCCCGAATTTTTTGCCGCCATATTTCTGAACTGTTCACCCACCAACAGTTCCATTTCCTTGTCAAATTCTTTGGGATCTTTGCTTTCCGGATTGACTTTTCCCGACCGGACCGCCTCCAAATAGTCATAAGGAACGGTAGCACTGCTCCAGAAGGACGATTTGCCGGCCTCTTCCAAAAACTTTTCCTTGTTTTCGGCCGCCAGATATTCTTCACGCCAACACAGTACCGAAACCGTCCACGCCGAAACTTCATCCAACACCCTCAGCTTATAAAATTGTTCGGCGCTAAGGTCCGGAATCCCTAACTGGGCATTCGCCGCATGCTTGGCCTCGTGCGAAATATTTTCTTTTATTTTGCTTTCGGTATCCTGATTAGAATAAACGTTTCTCACAACCCGGCCGCTTTGAGGATCATAATAGGCAGCAGTGGCGGAATAACGACTCAGTGTATCGGCCTGAAACTCTACTGTCGTACTTCTTTGCGCCATTTTCCGCTGCGAATCCTGCAAACGCTGTTCCAGTTCCTGTTTTCTTTTTTCCCGGTATAAAACGTTTACATCAGGCATGGCATTCTCTCCATAATAGTTTGAATCATAATCAAATAATAACATTAGGCGGCGCAATAGTCAATCATCGCGCCGCCTTGTTTCAAAATGTCATTATTCTGTAATAATACCAACTACAGGTCAAACAAATCCGCATAAGCGAACGAAAGCCCGATCAGGAAATTTGATCCTTCCCGGCTGGCGCTTCTTGCTTTTCCCTGAAAATAGCTGACATAAGGAGCCAGACTGAATTTTTGATAGACTTTCACATCCATCCGTCCGGTCACGCTCAGTTCATATTCCAAATCCGTCGCCACATATTCGCTGTAGCTCAAATAGTCGCGAAAATATCCTTCCAGCTGAAACTTTACCTGGTCGGAAATCGGTTTTTCGGCCCGGATTCCGATTTCATAGGCGCTTTTTGTCACTTCGGCATTGCTGTAGGTAAAGTCATATTCACCAACCGCCGCCGCGTACAATTCTTTGATAACGTCACCGTTAAACAGCTTCAACCCGCTTTTGCCGCGAACAACTTTCATCCGCGGAGCGTCGTTGTTACGGGTAAACTCAGTCTGATACGCCACGCTCGCAAACGGTCCGGCATCGGCATCATCAAAATCCAGCTTCCACAATTTGCAGTTATAATCACTGGTCAGAAGGATTTTATCGGCATCTTCGTTGGTAGTATGCTCTTCGTCAACCGGTTTCAATTCGGTACGCCCATATTCCATAAACAAGCTGTTGTTCCATTGCCAGTTCGGCTGTTCGTATTCCAACACAAAGTCAAACACGCCTTTGATCATTGTTTTGCTGTCGGCACTGAGCTGAGAGTTGGGATTGTCAACATATAAATCGGCATTTTTTACCTCGGTCGATGACATTTCCAACGCCACCCGCCGAAAATTCGCCCGCAAATTACTTTTTTCGCCCTCTTCTGCCGCCGCTGTATTAAGTCCCAAAAAAACGCCGGAAAATAAAACCGCCGTCAACAAGTTATATTTGATAGTCATGTAGCCTCCGCTGTCTGTAAGTTCATTAGCACCTTAACGTATATAAAGAGAGAGTTCGCTTGACAAGTATAAAAATATGCAATACTAACAAGTTTTTAATCCGATCTTTTAATTTTCGGTTTTATATTTGGAAAAACATTATGAACATAGACAAACTTGCTGAAGTCATCTGTACCCTCAAAGACACTCCCCGCAACGGCTGGATTCGCCGTGAGGTCGAAAATCCGGAATCGGTTGCCGATCATTCTTACGGATTGTGCCTGCTGACTCTTATTTTGTGCCCGCCGGAACTCGACCGCCTGAAATGCCTTGAATTTGCCATTGTGCACGATCTTGCGGAATCTGTCACCGGTGACTATACGCCCGGCGACCATATTGAACCGCAACAAAAATATGCCCTTGAGCTGAAGGCCATGCAGGATATCGCCGCCAAAGCCAACTGCCCGCGTCTGGTCGACCTGTTTGTCGAATATGAGCGGCGCGACACCCCCGAAGCCGTGTTTGTCAAGAAAATGGATAAAATGGACGTAGTCCTGCAGGCACGCTATTATGATATGCACAACCGCAGCCGCTATTTTGACCGCAAAAGAGAGTGGACGTCACTGTTTGAAGAATATGAGAAGAATGCTCGCCCGATTCTCGGCGCTCTGTGGGAAGATTGTGATTTTTCTCAAAAATAATGCTTGACAATTGCACAAAATAACCTTAATAAATGTGCTGTCACGATGGCGGGGTAGCTCAGGTGGTTAGAGCAGCGGAATCATAATCCGCGTGTCGTTGGTTCGAATCCGACCCTCGCTACCATCAAAAAACCCTAGGGAAACCTAGGGTTTTTATTTGTTTAAATTTTACTTTGGAAGTATCGTTGTTTATTTGGTATCCGACAATCTGGTTACCGGAACAAACCACGAAAAAATGAGTACCACCGCTGAAGCGCCGACCAAAATATATACGATACGGCTTAAAACGCTCAGAGGACCGAAAAGAAAAGCCACGGCGTCGAAGCCGAACAAACCGATCAGCCCCCAGTTCAAACCGCCGATAATGGTCAAAATCAAGGCAATATTGTAAATCAAATTATTCATAACTTATCTCCTGTATGTTTTTTAATACTTTTATGATATTATAGCAGAAACTGATTTTTCAACATCCGCCGCCTAAAATACCTGATTTGGCGGCAAAAGCCGATGCAGCAGCGGCTTTTCCAAACTTACTCGCTCAAAACCGGCCGCACCGTGACCCGAACAGCCGTAAAGCGTCCTTTGTCGTCGACTGCTTTTAGCTCCCACTCCCCTTGTCCAAGCTCCGTTTCCAGGCTTTCTCCGACATTGCAATCCCCGATCAGCGTTCCATCCCGAAACCAGAAAATGCGCCGGGCGTCAGCATCGGCAGAAGCTTTCAGCAAAAGTTTTTCCCTGCCGCCGCGGGCCAGACCGGTCAACAAAACACTGCCGTCGGCCGGATTTAATATTTGCGGTGCATTGCCGATGTGCGCGGTTTCGATCAAATCACAATCCTCACCGAATTCGGGCGGACGGCGCACCGCCACCCCTGCAGCACGATACGCCGCCAACACATCCGACGGCCAAAACTCAAAACTTTTCATCACTGTCCGCGGCGGCCGGTGACGGCAGGCCCTTTTTCCGGTAACGCGATCAACCGGAACCCGCCGTGATACGTTCGAAACCTTAATCCGGGTCACTCCGGGAATAAAATAGGACTTGATCGTTTCCTGACAATCGGCATCGGCGATGTCACCGGTGGAACGGCAAACATCCGTTTGTGACAGATTAAGTCCCGCGGGTGAGATATCATCTCCGTTTATTCCCAAATTTTTGGCAAGACTGCGGACAATTTTGAAAAACAGCGGTGCGGCAGCGTCTTGTCCCGTCAAAGCCGGATTCGGCCGCCCGTCAAAATTGCCCAACCATACCACCACCACATAATCACCGGCTACACCCGCTGCCCAGGCATCGCGATAACCAAACGACGTTCCGGTTTTCCAATATACTTTATAAAGGTCATGCACCGCGGCAAAAGCATAATAATCCCGATCCGCCGGAGGATTATGCCTTAACATATCCATAGTTAGAAAAGCCGCCTCGGGACTGAGCAGCAGCTTTCCGTCGTCTGTCTGAGCTTCCCTGCTCCATCTCAGTTTGCGAAAACGGCCGCCGCTCGCCAGCATTGCATACATCTCTGCCACATTTTCCATCGTTAGTTCATAACCGCCCAACGCCAGTGCCAGACCATAAAAATCGGCGTTTTTCAATCTCTTAATTTTGCTTTTTTTCAGCAACATATAATATTTTTCAATTCCGATTTTCAAAAGCAATTCCACTGCCGGAACATTGCGACTTTTCACCAGCGCCGAAGTAGCATCCATCATTCCGTAAAACCGGCGATCATAATTTTCGGGCATATAATTAGCAAAATTGCGCGGTACGTCCTTCAAACGGCTGTGGGGATGAATAAGCCCCTGTTCCAGCGCCAGAGCATAAATAAACGGCTTCATCACGGAACCCGGCGATCGAAAAGCCCGCGTACCGTCTACCTGGCCGTTAATCGCCGCATTAAAAAAACCAGCCGACCCCACTTTAGCCAACACGCTCATATCCCGACGGTTAACAATCAGTGCCGCCGCGTTGTCAATGCCGTATTTTTTGCTTGCTTTAACATACCGCGAGACAATATCCTCCGTCATTTGCTGATAATTGAGGTCAATTGTAGCGAACACGCTGCCGCGCCGCTGCTTTTTAAGCTGTTGTACTAGATGCGGCGCCGCAAACGGCCGGTGAAGGCTGACTGCCGGCGGCATGGCAGCCGATTTACCGTCATCGCCGTATTCTTTTTGCCATATTTTTGCCAGTCTTTGATAAGCTCGTACGGCTTCGCTTTTGCCGTCATGACGGCCCAGCCCTCTTTTTGAAGGATTTTGCGGAATAACCGTCAATGTCATGATCTGATCGCGATTCAGCTTTTCAGGAACGGTTTCAAAATAAATTTGCGCGGCGGCAGCAATGCCTTCAATATTCATGCCATAGGGCGCCAAATTAAAATAGGCTTCCAGAATTTCCTGCTTGGAATAGAACATTTCAATCTGCAATGCACGCAAAATCTGTTCAAATTTACCGCTGAGAGTTGACGAATCGATGCCATACACCATTCGGGCCAGCTGCATCGTAATTGTCGATGCCCCCTGTTTGCGTGCACCAGCCAGCATCAGCAACGCCGATTTAACCGTCCGCAGCGGATTTACCCCGAAATGAAAAAAGAAATAACGATCTTCATAAAGCAACAACGCTTTTACCGCTTCCGGCGGAATTTGCCGGTAAGAAACACGCAACCGGTATTTGTCGTCCATACTGAGTCCCAAATGCAGCAAACGACCGTTACAATCATAGACAGCCGTGGAATAAGTATATTTTTCCAACAGTTCCGGCCGCGGCACCGCTACATAAAGGGCAGCGGCAACAACCACTGTTACAACTGCCCCCAGCAATATCTTCCGAAGAATTTGCTTATGGTTCCACATTGATCCGGTCTGCTTTGGAGTTCGCACGCACGGCCGGATCATATAAAGCCTCGGCAACCACAGACGGTACAACAAAACTTCCCCGTGCAATCACTTTGGTTTTATAAGTCACTGTTTTGGCCGACGGTGACGCCGTCAGATACACCAGCGCCCGATCCTCACGCAGTTCATAGTTATCCGTTTCTCCCCTAAGCGAGTTTTGCACCATCTCCAAGCATCCGGGTATCAAATCAACGATCGCTACATCGTTAATATACTTGCCGTTTTGGCTGCGGATTTCCAAAACCACCGTAATTTCATCGCCAATTTCAGCTTTTTGCAAGCGCTCACCGTCTTTGTTAAGATAGGTCTTGCTGATTTCCAGCCCTTGCAAAAGCGGCTTGTCAATCGGGTCTTTCAAAAAGCCGTTTTCGCTGATCACATAGTAAAACGGTCGGTCGGAAGCAACTTCCAATTCTTTGACCGAAGCATCCAGCGAAAAACGGGCAAAACCTTTTCCCTGATACTTTACACCGTTAAACAAAATATCATTATCAGTATCGCGGCGTCCGACCGCATTCAATGCCAACAACGCATTTCCGGCCGAAGCAGTGGTAAAGTTGCCCTGCTTTAACGGTTTCAGCAACGCCTCAATACTCTCCTGCTCCAGGCTTTTGAGATCATCGGGAAAATGAACCGCCGTCAGATAAATATAGCGGGCATCTTTTATCGCATTCCGTCCGGTTTCATAATAACCGGTCAGTTGCCGCGCTTTGACGTCGTTTTGCAGCAGTTTATAAGAAGCGGCCAAATAAACCGATGCCAGCGAAGAACGCGCCTGAGAAGAATCCGGCAATCGGAGATACCGTTCAATTTGTGTCAGATATCCCGAGGTCATTTCCCCGTTTAACGTCAACAAATAAGCCGCATAAGCCGGATTGTCATCCATGTCTCCCAGTACAGGACGCGCGGCCACATTGCGCGCATACTGCAACGCTTTGTTCAGCAACGAAGCCGGAACCTCAAGGTTGTTTTTGCGTGCCGAAAGCAAAAAATGCAGAGCATAGAGGCTGTCATACTCTCTGGCCTGCGCCCACTCGGAAGACCAGGCTTTAAAACTCCCCTCCAGCGTTTGCCGTTCCGTCAACTTGGCCAAAACGTCGTCATAAAGCGCGTAGATATCCACGTCTTTCAACAATTCCGGCTTGTTAAAGAATATTTCCATTGCCGGAAACACCTTACTGACCGACTGTTCGGTGCAAAAATGCGGAAAGGCGTTCAAGAATGTCAGCAACCCTTGTGTCAGCACCAACGGCGAAGCCGATGCAACAACTTCCTGAGAACGATATTCTTCAAACATCGGCCGCACAAAATCTTTCAGCTTCAGGCGACCGGCGGCAAACCCCATTTTATTCTCAGAAACAAACGAACTTGCCGGACGTATCCCCACTTCGTAAGAAATCCGGGACGACTGATCGCTGTTATCACGGTTGGCCGCGCTGAACACCAGCGGCACCGATCCCAGACGTTCACCGCTCTTAACCTTAAAATGCGCTTGCCCTTCTTCTCCATAAGCCAACTTCAGAATCTGAACGTCGTTGCCGATAACTTCCAGTCCCTGCCCCGCCATCAGACGCACTTCCACCGGAATCGCCGGTGAATTCTCCGTCATGTTGGCAACACTGACGGCAGCGTCGAAAACATCTCCCGGCGAAACGTTATAAGCGCCGGAAGGAACCAGCGCGAAGTCTCCGCGCACAGCCGTCTGCCGTTCCGCTTCTCCCATCCGCTGTTCGGAAACACCGACCGCCATAATTTTAATTTCGCCGTTAAAGTTTTCGGGAACCTGATAAGTGTAAGTCCGGGGTGTCGTTTCAACCGGCACAATTCCGCTCCAGAAAACCACCGGACGGTTCTGCTTGCGGGCAAACGGATTAACCCGCAAATCGGGTTTAGCACCCATTTCCACATCGCCGCCGATTCCTTTCAAATAACGTACGATTTTGATATCGGGCAAAATCAGGTCAAGAATTTGCGAAGTCACCACCTGCAGCGCTTTCTTTTGGATAAAATAGTTCAACGGCTGCGGCATTTGGTAACGGGCCACTTGTAAAATACCGGTATTGACACCGTAAATGATCACTTCGCCCGGATAATCCGCCTGATATTCAATCGTCAGTTCGCGTCCGGGTTTTACCGTTGCCGGTGCATTCAGACCGATCCTGAGGCGGCGTGCCGCTTTGTTGATCGAAAACGGAACCACGGCATAACTCAGCGGTGAAACGAAAATCTTGTCGGAATCGAGACTCCGGATCCACGAAACATTGATGTAAGCGTTCCCCTCTATTCCCTGCGGCAGTTCAATCTCCTGCGTCGTGGACGAGGTCTCGGATTTGAACCATTTGTAAGCATACACTTTTTCCCGTTCAATCGTGATCAGTCCATAACCGGAATACGGCGCCGATATTTGCATCTGAATCTGCTCGCCGTCGTTATATTCGCTGCGATTCAGCTTAATCTCCAGCCCGGCTTCAGTATCGACAGCATAAGTCGAATTCGTGTCTCCGGTCACGCTGTAATCGATCCGCATCACAATATTTCCGTCCGCATCTTCCGCCTGCAAGTAATAGTCGCCCGGTACTTCGGTATTGAGGATATAGCTGCTGCCACCGGCATCAATCGAAAAATCCTCGCTTTTGAGTTTCTTTTCTACCGGAACCGCTTTGTAACGATAGGTACGGTCCGGCATCTGAACCAGACTGGAAACATATTCGCGCTGATACAGACTCAGTTTCAAATTATTGAGGGCAATCGGCTGCAGAGAGGAATCAACTGCCACCAACTGCAGCTGACGAACCGAAGACTTGTAGATATAGTTCAAGGCACCGTCGTCCTTAAAACCGACCAGATAGGCATTCGGTGACACCAGTATTCCCGCCGATGCCGACACACCGCGGCCTCCGGTCAGTTCCAACCCGTCAACGTTGATATTCAAACGATAAGTTCCTTCAGTATATTCATTAAGGTCAATCGACAGTGAAGCTTGGCCGTCGGCATCGGTTTCAACCTCGGGAAGCGTTTTTTGGTAACTTGCCAGACCAGCTCCCTCGACACGTAACGGATCACGAAAATGATAGCCCTCAAATTCCTTAAACGAGAAAGAAGCCGGAACCAGCGTATAATTTCCCTTTACCTTATGACCCGACGCCGGATTGCCATAAAGGTTCTGCAGATCGACCGTTGCCCGCACATCTTTCTTCCGGTACCAGCCTTTGACCGGCGCGTCTTTCAGCTTGAGTTTTATCCGCATTGTATCGGGCATAAATTCCTGAACGCTGAAACTGACCGAAGCCACAGGATAATATTCGTTATTTCCGCGAATTTGCCGAAGATTAAGGCTGTAACGCCCCAACCCTGCCGTTTGCGGAACCGGATATTTGTATTCTATCAGGCCAAATTTGTCGGGCCAGACTTTTTTCTCGGCCACTTTATCATCGTTTTGATTGCGAATTTCCAAACTCATCGGCAGATTCTGCGGTATACTGAGATCTTTTTGCCGGACGATCAGCCCGAAATAAGCTTCTTCGCCGGGACGGTAGATTCCGCGGTCGGAAAAACCATAAGCGGAAACAATATCTTTGGGCATATAATAATCATCATAAACGCCGCCGACGTCAAAACGCGAAACATCGGTACGGCGATCGTAACGATTGACCGGCAAATAAGAAAGGTCCCCCTGTCGGCTTACTTTATAAACAACTGCCTGCTTGTCATTGCGAAATGCCGAAAAATCGGGAATTTCCGTAAAACCCTGCGCATCGGTATATCCGGAAACGACCGGGCGTCCGTTTTTGCCCAACACTTCTACCAACGCACCTTCAACCGGCCCTTCGCCGGCAATCGAAGAAACCAAAACCGCATGCGTGCCGTCAGCATTGTCTTTGACAATAATGCCCAGGTCGGTAATAACGATCAGTCGCGAGTCTTCCGCGGTTGTAGCCGATTGACGCAAGCTTCCGCTCACCTTAACCAGAAAAATGCCTTTTTTGTCCTGAAAATATTCACCGAGGTCAAGTGACGAATAAACCTGATCTGCCGGATGCTGCAAATTAATGCTCAATTCTTTTTCAAAAACTTCGGCAATGTTGTCTTCGTTAAAACTGTAACGGTTAATAAAATAAGGCGTCGCAAAATTGCCGCCGGTCTGAGTCACCAGATGATTGAGGTTGTCGGAAGCAATCCGCGCCACTTTGACTTTCAGCTTATCTGCCCCGCGCGAAACCAACGGCAGATTCTTATCACTTTTAAGCGGAAGAACCGCACCGTCAAAAGCTATTCCGGCTTCAACCGGGTATGCCGGCGCCGGAAGGAAGTAAACTTCGTCGCTTCCGAGCTTATACCCTTCTTCGGAACGGATATTCCGCTTAATCAGCACGACCAGACAACGCGGTTCACCACTGTAATCATACCGGAAATTATATGTCTTAGCTGCCTTTTGTCCCGAATCGATCCGATTCAATTTTAATTTCGAAAAGGCCGAAACAAATGCTGTTTTCTCGTTCTCTTTCTTTTTGGCCAGCTTTGATTGCAAATTGCCGCAATAGCTTTCATCACTGACATACAACTCAATATTGGCCTTTGTTTCTTCGCTGCTGACCGCGGTCGAAAACTCTGTCAGCAAAATCTGCTCCGGCCGGTTTTCTTTTTGCTCATTGCGAACTATACGACTGTCTATCGACGTCACTTTGAAAAAATCGGAAATTCCCGGCACCGAAACCACCGCCCGTACCACAGTCTGCAATTTGTGATCGTTATAGGCGTTGGCAACCTTACCTACTTCGATATTGATAAAATCGGCGTCTTTCTTTATCGTCACCGGAGAAGACATTACATGCAGCTTGTGATCTTGGTCAGTCAGATTATAAGTGAAATCATATTTTTCGCCGTTGTCCGAATAAACCCGGATTTGTTTCTGAAGATCTTTGGTTTGCAGCGGATAGGTAAAGGAAAAAGTAGCCACCGCATGTTTAGAACGCACATCTTGGGGCGATTCGTAAAATTCCTTATTTTCCGTTGTTGCCCGAAAGTTGGGGGCTTGGAAAGAAAAAGTCCGGTCTTTTAAAACAATCCCGTCGCTCAGAATGCTGTCGGCAATCCTTACCGTATATTCGGCAGCGGGAATCCAATCGGCGGAAGGCGTCAGCCGCAAAGCGCGGTCGTTGAGCAAAGACCAGCTGCCCTTAACCGGCGGATTAACCGTTAACCCCCGGTTCAATTCTTCTCCGCTCAACCCCAGCTTAAACGCTGCATCACTGAAATAGGCTTCAACCGTATCCACGACAACCCCGTCATCACGAACAGTCGTATACATCGGACTTGAAACCGAATGTATGGAAACCTCTGTCGGCTGTTTTTCGTGCAGAGTGTAACTTTTAGGCGTTAAGTACAAATAAACGGCGCCGGCAGACAAACCCAGAAAGGCGGTTGCGGCTCCGATAATTAAAAAAATTTTTGATGAAAAAAGCTTTTCCATGACAGGTTTCCTTACAGTTGGCTGACCCTGTCATAATACACCTGCCATCCGGCGTGGCAAATAAATTATTGCACTTATTTACAATACTTACCGGCTCTTCGCCTTTTTACAAATAAGGAGTTAAATCGAACACCGCCGTATTTTCCCACACCGGCTGCTGCTCAAATACCGGCAGTTCCGGCGACAGCTTATGCAAACGCAGCATCACCGCCCGCATAAAGTTCCCATGACTGAAAACGACCACATTACGCTTACGCAGCTTTCGTAAACGGGTCAACATATCATCAACCCGTGACAACATTTGGTTGAAGGATTCGGCATCGCGTCCGTCAACATAATCGGGATCGTTACGGGCAAAATACGCTTCCACCCACGGAAGCCTTTCTTCCTGAGTGGTATTGTTACAATGTTCTGCATCCAAAAATGAAAACTCCTGCACCGGCCAAATTTCAACCGATGTCTCAGGATATTTTTCCAACAACGGCGCCGCTGTCTGCTGCGTACGCACAAACGGCGAAACAACAATCAGATCCGGTTGGAAGTTCAGCTTTTCGGCAAGAGCCAGCGCCTGTTTTTTCCCGTCTTCCGACAATACGGCACCGCCGTGACTCGAGGTTCGGGCACCGGCATTGCTGACACTTTCCGCATGTCGGATCATATATATCATTGTTGGTTCCTCCCTTTAATGCTTCTGAAGCGTTTTCATTCCATCCGTCTGTCGTTCAGGCGCCGTTTTCAGGCCAGTTCGGTACGTACAATATCTTCAATGGAAGTGTAGACCGGTTTCCACCCCAACTCGGTTTCGGCTTTGCGGTTAGAAGCAACCAACACTGCCGGATCTCCCGGGCGCCGCGATGCATACCGCACCGGAAGCAGCTTACCGGTTACCTTCTCCGTCGCCGCCACCACTTCCTGCACCGTCACACCGTTGGTCGTCCCCAAATTGAAGACCGCGGAGGGCTTGCCTTCGAGCAGACGTTTAATAGCCAGCACATGGGCCGCCGCCAGATCGGATACATGCACATAGTCCCGCACGCAGGTCCCGTCACGGGTTTCATAGTCATTGCCGAAAATCTGCAGGCATTCGCGTTTGCCATCTACAACTTCGCGAATAATCGGCAGCAGATTTTGCGGGTTGCGGTCACGGCCTTTAATTGCACCGCCGGCATCATAACCGGCCGCATTGAAGTAACGCAGCGCAGTATATTTTATTCCCCGCAACCGGTCATACCATTCCATCAGACGTTCCATTTCAACTTTGGTAAAACCATAGAAATTGATCGGATTAAGCAGATGCGTCTCATCAATCGGCAAATATTCCGGCATGCCGTAAACCGCCGCCGAGGAAGAAAAGACCAACACCCGTATCCCACTTTTGGCCATCGCATTCAAAATATTAACCGCCCCGATCAGATTGTTTTCGGCGTAAAGTTCGGGGTTGTCCATCGATTCTCCCACCGCTTTTTTGGCAGCCAGATGAACGACGGCATCAAATCCGCCTTCCATTACCGTTTTGAGCTTCGGATAATCGAGGATATTACCTTCGACAAAGCCGGCATCGGGGAACAGGTTAATTTTGTGACCGCTTGAAAGATCGTCATAAACCACCGTTTGTGCACCCTGATCCAAAAGTTCTTTAACAACATGAGAACCGATATAACCTGCCCCGCCGATCACCAAAACTTTCATTTGCTTATTTCCTTTGTCCGATACACTGATACTCAAAACCGGCCTGTTTAACAGCATCGGCACTGAGCATATTGCGCAGATCGACGATCTTGGCACAGTTCATAATTTTTGCCAACCGCCCGAGATCAAGTGTACGGAAATCTTCCCATTCGGTCAAAATTACCGCGACGTCCGCCCCCGTGCAGGCTTCTTCCGCATCATTGGCATAAGATACCGTATTGTTCAGAATAGATTTGGCATTACTCAGCGCTTTGGGATCATATACCATGATATTGCGGGAATACTTAATCATTTCCTTGATAATATCAATGGCCGGAGATTCGCGGCAGTCATCGGTTCCGCCTTTGAACGCCAACCCGAGAACGGCAATCTTTCCTTCCGGATGTTCTTTTATCGCCTCAATGACACGTTGGCCCATTTTCACCTTACGGTTATCATTTTCGGCAATTGTCGTTTCAATCAGATTGAGATGCGACCCGAATTTTTTCCCCATTTGCGCCATCGCGTTGGTATCTTTCGGAAAACACGATCCGCCGTAGCCGGGCCCCGGGTTGAGGAATTTTTTGCCGATGCGGGAATCCAACCCCATCCCCTTCGCCACTTCGCGGATATCAGCCCCGGAGCACTCGCAGAAATCCGCCATTTCGTTAACATAATGAATTTTCATTGCCAAAAAAGCGTTGGATGCATATTTTATGGTTTCAGAAGAACGGCGTTTAACACACAAAAACTCGCTTTTCCCTTCAAAAGGACGATACAATTCCAGCATCACGCCGCGCGCTTTTTCGCTGTCGGTGCCGATCACAATCCGATCCGGATTGAAAAAATCGTGAATTGCAAAACCTTCCCGCAGGAATTCGGGCAGAGAAACCACATCAAAATCGGCCTTTGGATTGACTCTGGCAATGATTTGTTCAATCTCGTCACCGGTACCGACCGGAACCGTCGATTTGGTTGCCACAACCGTATAGCCATCCAAATATCCGGCCAACTCTTCGGCAGCTGCATAAATATATTTAAGATCGGCTTCCTTTGTCACCGGATGCGGCGGTGTTCCGACCGCCAGCATGACAATATCTGCTCCTTTCACCGCTGTTTCCATATCGGTGGTAAACGAAAGCGCGCCGGCTGCAACGTTCTTGCGAAACAATTCTTCCATTCCATCTTCATATAAAGTCAACTCCCCCCGGTTGAGTTTGTCGATCTTATCCGCCAGTTTGTCAACGCAAACGACGCGGTTACCCAGTTCGGCAAGGCCGACCCCGGTTGGCAGTCCAACATATCCGGTTCCGATAATAGCAACTTTCTTCATTATAGAATATCCTCACTAATACAATTATTACATACTTTTAGCTTAGTCAGATCACAACTAATTATAGTATCGCAACATTAAAACACAAGCACTGATTACATTTTGCACACGAATTATAATTTGTATTGCGCAAGTCGTTAAAAAACACTATATTTTTTAAAACTTAATTTGAGGAAAAAGATGCAAAAAGAGCTTTACCTGTTTATTGTATGGCAGAACGCCCGGTTTATGGAAAAACAGATCGCTGCCGATCTCAAAAAGAAATTCGAAATTTTCCGAATTCTCGAAGTGACTTGGAAACCGGAAAATTTTTCCCTCAATTTGGCGCGCTTCTACGGCAAAAAACTGCCCAAAGGATGTAAAAAAGAAAAAGAAACCGGTGCCGGCGCTTTTCGGGTCTATTTGGTTTATGACCACAACCCTCAGTATACCGACGGCAAAAATGTCAACATTGTCAAAAGCAAATACGAGTACCGTCAGTTAACCGGCGGCGGCAATTTGGTACACGCCAGCGACAATCCGCAGGAAACCAACGAAAACCTTTTGCTGCTATTCGGAAAAACAATTAAGGATTTTGAACAGGAAGGCCCCGACACCGCCGTCACGCCTTACGGGCAGGATCTGATCGGCTGCCCGGTATGGGAAAATTTGGAACAGGCCCTCGAAGCTGTCAAGAAAGTTCCGTTTACACGCGTCAAAGCCTATAAAAACTCTTATCTGATTCACAGCCGCAACGCCGATCTCGCTCGCCGGATTCTCAATGCTTCTAGTCATTTTTCAATTCCGGGAATTCATAAATATTCGATCGAAATCGGCAAATCGCGGCAACCGGTATATATCCGCAAGGTCAACTAAATCTTACGGTGTTTTTTCGCGGTAACGTCGTCGTCATCGTCCGCTTCGGCGTCCGGCGTTCTGGTAAACAAAACGTTCCATATCTGGCGTCTGAACATCCAGATGTTGATCAGTCCGAGCACCACCATCAGCGAAGCAAAAAGATACAAAATGTAATACCAGCTGAGTTCAGTCGCATTCATCATCACTTCCTGGTTGGTAAAACGCAAAAAGCTGATCGACACTGCGGTGACAATAAAAGAAACCAAAAAAGCTCCCATCCACACCCGGCGCATCACAAACTTGTCCGCCATCAGAGACGTCAGAGCATAAATTAAAAACAAAGCCACAAATAAATATAATTCCATCATCGTATACCTCTTAATTATCTTTCGCTAAATAAGATAATGATGCTTCCCGCCTTTTCAACAACCGTCAGATTTTTTATTTTCCCGCAACTTGTTATTCGATATCCCGCTATTTTTACATAAGAAAAGACTGCTACCTTACGGCAGCAGTCTTTTCTTTTTCTTTCAGAAGCTTATCCTCTGTAGAACCACCAGGAAATCAACACGTTTCTCTTACGGGTTACCCAGCAAAAGATCGTATAAATTCCGCCGGCCACAGCTCCAAAAGCCCACATACCGCCGAAAATCCAGCCGATAAGCGCACCGAGGAACGCCGTGATCACCAGCTCAAGCACATAGCTCAAACCGTTATAAAACAATTCTTTGCATGCGCCGCAAAGAACACAAAGAATAAAGCCTCCAAAAACAATGCTTGCTATCATGATAAAAATTTTTTTTATGTTTTACATTTGCCCCCATTACAATTCTTCAACGCCGGGGACTTGGCGTTATCAGAAATTAAAGCTCTCACCGGACTTCCAAGGCCAGAAGACGATCACCAACACAACATTAACAGCAATCACGCCAATGAGCATAACCACCATCTCCGTATATGTCGGGATAAATTTACCGATAATAGCATCAATCAATCCGCCCAAAAAAGCAGGAATGACATTCAGAGCCAAACCGGCAAATCTTTCGAATTCTTCGCCTTTTTTACTTGTTATTATTAACCACAAACCTGTGATGATGATAACAACTAAAGCGATTACTGCACAAATTCCGAGAGTGTTTATAATATTTTCCATATCTTTAGATTTAAAGGTTATTACTGTAGTCTGTTCAAGTTTTCACTCAAATTTTCGACAGTTACAACCAATAAAAAAGGTAAAACCTAATTTTATGATGGCAAGCTTGCGAATAATTGAATAGAAAAATTGAACAGACTAATTTTGTTATACTTTCATTATATATTTTTTGTCACAAATTGCAAGCAAAATCCTGCTTTTTTGTCATTTTTTTAAAATCACCCGCTTTTTTTGACAAAACACAGAGATAATAAACTTCGAAGCCGTCAGAAACACATCCGCTCAAGCTCAAAGGTGCAACTGTTTTGCCGATGTTTTCCCGGCGGAGAAATTCCGTATTTCATAAAAAAGGCCCCATTTTCGGGGCAAAATTATGATTGCGGCACGTCATCCAACAACGGCCATTTACCTTCCAGAAATTGCTGCAAACTTTGCTGTTTTTGTCGCAACCGCGATCCATACATCCAATAGTTGGTAATCACCCGCTTAACATACAGGCGGGTTTCCCGCCACGGGATCATCTCCATAAACAGCAAAGGATCGTTTTGATAATCAATATTTTCAACCCATCTTTTCAGGTTATGCGGACCGCCGTTATAAGAAGCCGCCAAAAAAATCAGATTATCGCCAACATGTTCCTTTTGCCGCAACAGAGAGACATAATCCTGACCGATCTTCAGATTAACCTGACGGTCAAACAACGGCCGCCAGTTGGTTTTAAAAGATTTATCGCCGGTCACTTCGGCGGCGGTTGCCGGCATTACCTGCATCAACCCGCACGCACCGGCATGGCTGCGTACGGTCGGTGCAAATAAAGATTCCTGACGGGTGAGTGCCCATACCCACGCCGGGTTAACCGTCCACCCCGGCTCCGGTTGCCACGCCGGCTGCGGGTACAAAAACGGATCATAGGCGCGGCCTTTGTCATAGTTTTTCAAATCGTTGGCTACGATAAAGCTCAGGTTCGCCAAGCTATACTGGCTGCTGATATAAAGCAAAAGTTCTTTCTGACGAATGTTCATTTTGCCGTAATTGCGGCGCAAATCGCTTTCAGCCAAATCCGGTTGCCCTGCTTCCGCCAGCAGAACCCCGCGCCGGATCGCCGGCGAAGCCACAATTTCTTTTATGTAAGACTTGTCGTCCAAACGATTAAAATAATGACGCGGCTGCCAGTCATAACTGACTTTTTCTGTCAGCATGTAACGTGCCAGAATCCCGTAAAAAGTACGCGGATATTTGGTAGCAAGCCGCAAGTTTGCGGTTGCACCGTCGGGACGTTTTAATTTGATGTTGGCGCGATATGCCCAATATGCGCCGGCGGCTATCAGCCAGGGATCATTATTCTTCAGGCGTGCCAGCCTGCCAAAATAATCGGCCGCCAGTTTATAATTGTTTTCTTTCCAGGCCGCCAGACCGCCAAACCAGCTTGCCGTCGCGTCGCCACTACGCAAAATCGGTTGCCGGCTCCATTTCAAAGCTGCTTTATTGTTGCCTTCCAGAAAATAAGCCGAGGCCAAAGTCGCACTCATCGCATCATAATTCTTCACCGGCATCAGTTTTTTGAACTTTTTATCATTTAATATTTTGACTGCCGCCTCATGTTTGGAACTGCGGATTGATTTGAGAAATTCATCAATTTTGGTTTTGACATATTTGCGGTCAGCCACTTTCAGACGCGTATAGCTGTCCTTGTACCAGCTGTAAAACGCATAAATCTTTTTCGTTTCCTTGACCGGTTTGGGAGGCTTGTAACCGGGCACTTTCGTCACCGCCAGATTTTTAATCCTCTGATATTGCGGAAGCATCGGATATTTTTTTAACCAGTTCTGCAATTCTTCATAAGAAGATTTGTAATCTTTATGCAGATATTTTTCGGCCAGCACGTGCCCGAGCAACGCATGGCCTTTGAGCTTTTTCTGCAATTCTTCCGCCGTTTTAATATCGTTGGCTTTCAAAGCGGCGAAAATATCACGATAAAGTTTGACATCGGCTTCGGAAACGGCAGCTTGTTCCCGTACCTGGCGATAAACCGTCGGGTCGATAATTTTAAAATTTTTTGACGCTGCTGCGGCCTCCCACGGAAGCATCAGCAACGTCAAAACCACTATCAAAACTTTTTTCAATTTTTTACTCAAACCAACTTCTAAATTTCCTTAAGCCAACGGATTTTTGCCGCACATTGCCGCTGTGTCATTCCCTTAGCCCGACACCGGTTGACAATGATATTAGGCTGTTTGTCCATACTGTAACAGCCATCTCCCAACAAACCGTAATCGAAATGGTTTTCCACCCCGGGCTCAACATCGCTGAAAGTCAAGACAGTTTCCATTCCCGGCCACTTAAGCCGATAGCTGATGTTGGACAGCTTAACCGGCAAGGTTGTCATTACCGCAAAGCGGGCACTGCAGCGGATCCTCCCCGAAGGACTGCGATAAATGCTGAAATCGCGCATAAACAACATAATCAATTCATCTTCGGGATGATCCTCGGTTGTTTCGACCGTTATCCCCCCGACCTGCGAATAGCGGCGGAACGGCTCCTGTGCCTTTTGTGCCTGCGGTTGAGGTTGCTTTTTGCCGTAGGCATAATCAAAAGGAGAACTGACCGGCTGCTTTTCGATTTCGGCAGCTTCGGCGTTTTCAGTCGTCTCGACAACCGAATGCTTAGCTTCCGGCCGGGAGGGGGCGGCGGCAGCTTTTTGCGCCGCCTGAGCATCGGAAACCGGAGCGGCTGCGGGCGACTGACCCGGTGCACGGTTACCTGCTGCATTAAAAAACTGGGCGGCTGCCGGTTGTGCAAGCACAAGCCCGACAACAACAGCCGAAAATATTCTGAATATATTTATTCTCTTCATCGGCACACCCTTGTTAAAATATTATTTGATTCCGCTGATAATACTTCCGGCAGCTCCCAAAGTTTCAACCGTTTTGGCATAAATGCCTTCGGCTTCATCTTTACTTTCCTGCTTTTTGGCATCTTCGCGGGCTTTTTCTTCATCAGGAGTAATTTCCTTAAAGTCCAGATAATACTGAGCATCTTCCGGAGAAACATATTTGAACATCCGGCTGCAGGCATTTCCCTGGCTGCTGCGGCGAGCAGACCGGTTGGCACCGGAAAGGCCATCGGCACTGCAGGATTTGACATTGAAATCAACTTTTTCGATCAAAAGAAAGCAGCGGTCAGTATTGATACGGTTATTAATGGTAACCTGCTTGTAAGACTTGACGGAAGGAACTTCAATCATGACACTGACGTCCTTGGAAGTTCTTCTCTCGGTTTCCGAATAAGAACGGTTAACATTGCGGTTTTGTTTGGCAGCATCTTCTTCTTTTTCTTCGTTGATAACTTCTTCAAGAGAAGCATCTTTCCATGCAAAATCCAACAAAGCTTCTTTGATATTGTAGGACGAACGGTTATAGAAAGTGGTGTTAAAGTCACAGGCAATGACTTCACCGTCACGATTTTTAACCGGTGTAACGTCATGAATTTTAAACAACACTTCTTCGACATTGTCGCTGTCACCGGCAGCGGCGGCAGCCGGCGCTGCTCCCACCGAGCTGATGTTGGTTGCCAACAGAAGGCTGAGTGCCAAACCGAAAACTTTTTTGTTAATGTTCATTTTGCTTTCCTCAAAAGTTATTTATCAAGATTTACCAAATAATAATTCAATTTTTTTAAATTTACCAACAAATTATGAATAAAAACCTAATTATTGTGCAATTTTTTCGCCAAACGTAGCAAATCTGCCCAGACTTTGGACTTTTGCGCCGGATTGCGCAGCAGATAAGCGGGGTGGAAACTCGCCAACACCGCACAGGTATCGCCTTTCAAGGTCTTATATTCAAGCCATTTGCCCCGCAACCGCGAAATAGATTCTTCATTATCCAACAGACTGTTGGCAGCGCTTCCGCCCAAAACCAAAATAATCTCCGGTTTCATCAATTCAATCTGGCGTTTCAGAAAAGGCAGACATACCGCCACTTCGGCATCGGTCGGTGTCCGGTTCCCGGGCGGCCGCCACGGCAAAACGTTGGTGATATAAACCGTCGTACGATCCAGTCCAATTGCAGACAGCATCTTGTCCAGCAGCCGGCCGCTGCGACCAACAAACGGTTCTCCGATTCTGTCTTCGTCAGCGCCGGGCGCTTCGCCGACAATCATAATTTTGGCATTCGGATTGCCGCCGCCGAAAACGGTTTTGTTGGAAGTCAGTTTCAACGAACAACCGTCAAAGGCCTCCACTGCTGCCCGCAGCTCGGTCAACGATGAAGCCGCTTCGCAGACATCACGGGCGTTTTTACAAGCTTTCAGACTCATTTGTGCCAGATCGGTAATAGCCGGGCGCGGCGAAAACTCTGCCGGATTTTCGGCTTTTGCCGGCTGTACCGGCATTTTTTGCACACAACCGGGAATATCGCCGAAGATCGCGTCGACCCCGGCGGCAATGTACCATTCCAGCAATTCTTTTTCGTTCATCATGAGATTATGCTATGCCGTTCTGTTTTCTTTTGCAAACAAATAATTAAATTATCTTCATATTATTACAATTATGTTGTAAGATAGGCGAGTCTGAACTAAACTGGAGACGCCTGGAAAAATGAACGGAGTTATCAAAGTGATTGAAAAAGCAGCATATCTACTTTCCATTCTGATCGGAATTGTCATTGCCAATTCCTGCACCCTTTTTAAATCGGAAACAGTGCATGTTTCCGATATCCCGGCACCGGCGGAAACGACGGCAAATCCGATGCCTACCCCGCAAGCCGCCGCAAACAACTACGGCAGTTATCTTGCCGGACGGGTTGCACATATCCGCCATGACCTCAACACCGCCGCCGATTATTACATGGCCGCCGTCGCCAATACTCCCGACAACCAGATGCTGCCCAGCCAGTTGTATATTATTCTCACCTCTCAGGGCAGAATTGACGAAGCAATAAAATATGCCAAAATCGCTCAGGAAAAAGGCGATGAAAGTCCGTTTATCTACACCCTCGAAGCCATCCATCTGGTTAAAAACAAACAGTATCAGCAAGCGGCAGAAACCATATCCAAATGTGACAACCCGTTTGCTCAGGCCGTTTTCAACCCGTTGATCAGCGCTTGGAGTCATGCCGGCATGAACGACGGACCCGCAGCCCTCAAAGCTCTTGCGCCGCTCGGTAAGAACAAAGCCTTCAAACCGCTGTATTTTTTCCAGGCCGGCGCCATCAACGACTATCTCGGCAATACCAAAGCTGCCGCAGCGCATTACACGGCGCTGATGAATATTAAACATATGGAACTTGCGGTTTTTCCGCTGCAGGTGATTGCCAACTTTTATTTGCGGCAAAACGAACCCGACAAAGCCCTGTTTGCTACCCGTAATGCCGTCAACCAAAACAATCTGATGATGAAAACGGTCATTGAAAACCTCCAAAAAAGCGATTCGTCCGTTGCCCCGGTTTTAAAATCCCCCGAAATCGGACTGTCCGACGCCTTGTTCAGCATCGCCCTGCTTCTGCAACAGGACAATAACAATAATGATCTTGCCCTTTTGTTCTCCTCGCTGGCTTCATACAGCAATCCCGATTATCCGCTGCCGCTTTTGCTCACCGCCGACATGCTCGAAAAAAGGGAATTATATGCCGAAGCCAACCAAGTTTATCAGAAAGTGGCACCCGACAGTTACGCCGCTTATACAGCATTGTTCCAACGCGGAAAAAATCTGATGCGCATGGATGACACCGCCGCTGCAGAAAAAATTTTCCGCAAACTGTACAGCGATTATCCGCCCAACCCCGATATTTTGACCAACCTCGGCGAAGTGGCCCGCCTTAATCATAAATATGCCGAAGCGGCACAGTATTACCAAAAGGCGATTGAGCTCTACCCCAGCGAAACTGTTGCCGAAGTCTGGCCGCTCTACTTTGCTATCGGGGTTTCTTATGACGCCGCCGGCGATCACGATACCGCCGAACGCTATTTCCGCAAAGTTCTGCAGCTTCGGCCCAACCGCATGACAAAAAATCATCTCGGATACATTTTGCTGCAGCAAAACAAAAATATTGAAGAGGCTTTTGAATTGATTGTTTCCGCTTATGCACCTGCTGCCGCCGAAGGAACCATCACTGACAGCGTCGGTTGGGCTTTTTACAAAATCGGCGAATATGAGCGGGCGGTGGAATATCTGGAAAAAGCTTCCGATCAGGCTTCTTCCGAAGCTCTGATTTATGATCATCTCGGAGATGCCTACTGGCAAATCGGTCGCAGACGGGAAGCCGTTTTTCAGTGGAATCATGCTCTGGGCTTAAAAGACAATACCGGAGAATTTGATCGTGACGCCACTCTCAAAAAACTAGAAAACGGCCTTGATAAACCGCTTATCCCGTTCTATGACCGCTCTAAAATCGAACAGCAGATCAAGGTGCTGGAGTTCAAGGAAAAGCAGGCGGAATAAACACGCCACGTCATATAAAAATGCGGCTTATTCAGCCGCATTTTTTACATTCGTTTCCAACCGTTCGCCGAAACATCAGCTTACAAATCAATGAACGCTTTTGGGATCAAGATCGTTCTGTCGCGCCAAAATAAAGGCAAAATCCCGGCTGTCGGCAATTGCCAGCTGCGTTCCGTCAGCGGTATAGATTTTCCACACTTCATTATCGGAGATTTTGTCGCTTTTGATAAAAGCAACTTCCTGATCCCCCCAACTCAACATCGCTTCATAATCTTCTTCCGTAAGCAACGCCCGGCGGTTTTCCTGCAGCATATCTTTTTTCATTTTAACGCCCTATACAAAAATTTTCATTCGTCTGCTTTTATATATACTCCTCTTATTAACATTTGGCTAATAAAAAATGCATTTTTTTCCAAAGGATTGCAGAAATAATTTGCCAAAAAAGAATTTAGGGTTTATACACTTAGCTAAAAAACAATGAGGTAACAATTTATGAAAGAAGAATTGCTGGAGTTGGCCGGTACAGTTATTGAAAAACTGCCTAATGCCATGTTCAGGGTAAAATTGGAAAACGGCGTCGAAATTCTGGCTCATACCGCCGGAAAAATGCGCAAATTCCGCATTCGGGTTATGGTCGGAGACAAAGTTGACATCGAAATGACCCCTTATGACTTAACCAAAGGTCGAATCACTTTCCGCCACAAAGACTGACGGAAACAAGCTATTGACGACAAAACCCGGCATCGCCGGGTTTTGTCTTGATCTCATACTTACGAACCGTTAACTTTCTTACAGATATTTTATCGCGGCAAAACCGCCGATTAACAGCAACAAAAACAACACTGAAAGTATTCCCAAATTCTTTTCGATAAAAGTCCGGATCGGTTCGCCGAATTTTTTTAACAACCAGGCTACGATAAAAAAGCGCAAGCCGCGCGCTGCCACCGAAGCCAGCCCGAAAACCCACAGATTCAGATCAACCGCACCGCTGGCAATCGTAATTACTTTATAGGGAAACGGCGTAATCCCGGCTCCAAAAACGATCCACGCCCCCCATTCATGGTAATATCCCTTAAAAACGTCAAACTGGTGACTGTAACCATAGAAATCCAAAATCGGCCGCGCAATCAGATCATATCCGTAAAAACCGATCGCATAGCCGAAATAGCCGCCGATCACACTTGCGGCCGTTGCCAAACCGGCAATATGCCACGCCTTTTTCGGCGTTGCCAGCACCATCGGGATCAACATAATATCAGGGGGGATCGGGAAAAAAGAACTCTCCATAAACGATACAACCAACAATATCGGCAGCGCATAAGGTCCCGAAGCCGCATTAATCAGCCAATCGTACATTTTTCTCAAATATTTCATCAGTCAACACCCTGTCATATTTATAAGTCAGGGTTATAACACAACTTATTTGAGAAACGAAAATAATTTTTGCAGATTATTGCGATTTTCCACATAAAAAGTGTTTTTAAAGCCAATCTCACTTTTTATTTTATCATAATCCTCTTCCGCACTGTGGACAATTAGCGCCTGCGGCGCATTGCGCTGCAAAAACATTTTGGCCCCATGGGCGTCATAAACTTTGAAATAAGAAACGCGGAACTCGTCCATGCCGTTGAAGTCCTTGTCCGAATAAGGAAGGTTATCCTCCAACAACAGCACCCGGTAACCGGCACCGCCTTTAAAATAAGCATCGACAATCTCAAGCAACTGATCCGCATCCTGTCGGGCAACATAATGAGCTGCACCTTTAATAACATCGGGCGAAGCCTCAGCGTTCAGCATGACGGCCGGTGCTTCGTCCAAATAGCGGTTGGCAACAAGGTAGTTTAACACCTGCCAGGCATCGACATTTTCGGCTTCGTTGTCAACCACATATAATCGCGGCTGAAGTTCCGGCGCATAACGGATCAGCTTATACGCATTGTCGGTGGCAAAAACCTCATACCCATGCTCCTCCAACAAATGCTGGTAACGGCTGTTCAGACCGTTATTGCCGTCAATCATAAAGATGCGCCCCGTCTGCTCCATGTTTTTATTCCCTTTTCGGCATGATGAATAAACAACTCAGAGTCTATATAATATTTCTGCGTCTATTTTTTAAGATTGTTATTTTGGTTTAGATAAGCCCGACAGGTATTGTCGAGCAGCATGGCAATTGTCATCGGACCGACCCCGCCAGGCACCGGCGTAATATAAGCAGCCTGCTCTTTTACTTCCTCAAAGTCAACGTCCCCGCACAATTTTCCGTCGATCCGGTTGATGCCGACATCAATCACCGTCGCCCCTTTTTTAACCCAGTCTTTTTTCACCAGTCGCGGACATCCGCAAGCCGCCACCAAAATATCGGCCTGCCGCGTAATCTCCGACAATCCGACAGTCTTGCTGTGGGCTACGGTTACCGTACAGTGATGGTTGAGCAAAAGAGAAGCCAACGGACGACCGACAATGTTGGAACGACCGATAATAACCGCGTGTTTGCCGCTCAAATCACCGAGATGTTGCTGCAAAAGATACAAAATGCCCTTCGGAGTTGCCGCTACCATGGCGCGCGGATCATTTTCATGCAGCAACCCGGCATTATAAGGGCCAAAACCGTCCACATCCTTTTCGTGAGCAATTGTTTCGATAATTCTTGAGCTGTCAATATGGCGCGGCAGCGGCATTTGCACCAAGATACCGTTCACCCCCCGATCTTCGTTCAAGCGCCGGATTAAAGCGGACAATTCGGATTCGGTCGTTGTTTCGGGCAAATGATGAATATCGCATTTCATCCCCATTTCCAAAGCCGCTTTTTGCTTATTGCGATCATAAATAAGGCTGGCCGGATCATTCCCGACCAAAATGACCGCCAGATAGGGCTTGACCTGCCATTCCGAAATCTTTTCCGTCAACCGGTCACGCAATTCCCGCGCCGCCGTTTTGCCGTCAATAATCTGCGCCGTCATGTCGATTCTCCTTTACCCATATTTCCATCTGTCTTAAAACATTTTGCCGGTCACCGGTAATCAGAATTTTCTTATAATGGGAAATTTCGCCGCTGACAAGTTCTAATTCCGATTTGGCAACTTTCAATTTTGTACTCAGAAATTTGATTAATTCGCGGTTGGCATGCCCTTTTTCCGGAACGCTGATAACGCTGATTTTCAAATATGCCATTCCCTTCTCGTCGACAAAGATGCCTTTTACCGCCGCAGCGGCCGCATTCGGCGTCAAGCGCACCCGCAGAACAATTCCGTCATCCGTTTCTGTAAAAAACATTTTTTTCCTTTTAAAAGTATAATCGGGCAGCCATAGCCGCCCGACCTGTTTTTCGAGTTCACCGGTTACATCAGCATCACGTCAAGCCGATAGATGAAACGGCTTAAAAACAACAATGCCATCAGCAAAATAAACGGAGAGAAGTCCACTCCCGAAAAGGCGGGAACTTTTTCCGAAATTTTCTTATAAACCGGCTGGGTAACCTTGGTTAAAATTTCGACTGCCTTAGCCACATAAACGTTCTTAACGTCCAAAATTTTGAAATAAATCAGCCAGTGAACGGCAACTTCCGCCAAGACGACCGTAAAATAGATATCCACGATGATTCCAAGCATCCACACAAACGGTTCAAGCAAAGCACCCATAAAAAATTCTCCTCATAATTTTAAAACATTGCAGGGTTAATTTAAACAATTCCCGATCAATTGTCCAGTTTTTTATGCATATTGCCGCCGGGTTGCCGACAACGAATTATAATGCATGCTGCTAAAAGCCCGCGCCCGATCCATCGTATAACCGGACGGACGGCTTTTCAGCGGTGGGCGGCGGCCGGAAAGACGGGCAATATGATCGCGGATATCTTCCTCAGTCTGCAACGCCGGTTGGACCTCGTCAATCTTTTCGATAAACTCTTCGGCAGCGCTGCGTTCATACGACTGCATCCGATCGTCATCCCAG
This sequence comes from uncultured Azospirillum sp., assembly GCA_900539605.1. Taxonomy (GTDB): domain Bacteria; phylum Pseudomonadota; class Alphaproteobacteria; order RF32; family CAG-239; genus JAFUYI01. Next base: position 45,667 of record UQCS01000002.1, read on the forward strand.
TGAAAAAGGATTTCTTCTTTCAGAGAATCGTTAAAGCTGAAATTCAATTCGGTAATTTCGTTTGCTTCGCCCTGATAAATACGGTTTTCTTCGTCGGAACGGCGTAGATCGTCATCTTCGTACTGTTCGTAAAAATCATCATAATCGTCGTCCAGATCGTCATCATCGCCGTGATACATATTAAGTTTCTGCAAAGTACGCTTGGACATGTTCCAACGCGGCGGACGTTTCATAAACTCTCGCATCGCCGCAACATAGACGACTGCCTTTTTGTAGTCGTTTTCTTTTTTCTTAATATCGACTTCCTGCGGCTTGTCCGCCTTGTTGGCGGTACTTTCTTTGATGGCATTGCGAATCTGACGCAACTTAACCAGTTTATTGTAAATATCCGCATATTTTTTCTTGGCTTCGGGGAAGGCACTGCCCTGATACAAACCGAGACAGGTCAGTATTTCCGCCTCACGGGAATAAGACATTTCAATCCAATCGTTGCGTTCTTTTAGGTCGTCTTCGGATACAAAACCATCATTCATATGCTGCATGATCTCCGAACTCTCGGTAAACCAGCTGAAATATTCCTGTGAAGAAGAAGTTTCGGAACTGATCATTTCCAAAGATTCGGCAATCTGAAACTGCAAATCGGCGACTTTAATTTCATCATTGCCGATTTTAATTGTTGACTTTTTGGGCGCCAACACCAATTCGCGGGTGACCTTTTCAGCCTGCATACGGTCCATATCGGGATATTCACGCTGAACTGCCCGTTGAATAATATTCTTCGGGCTGTCGAGACGATCCTGTCGTCCCAGCTGAATCCGCCGCAGACGTTCCAGCCTTTCCTGCTGTGCCATTCTGCTTTTTTCAGTTTCTTCCATGATAAAACCTCCTGGTTTACGCTTGACTTCCGACTTCTTCGAAAATAATTTTAGCTTCTTCGGCAAGAATAATTTTATCAATAACCCAATTGCTGATCTGTTCAATTTTATCCAACTCAACGTTCATCGCCTGCCCGACCCGGCCGATAAACAGCGTTTCTTCGTCAGTCAGGACATCGTCGGCATGTGCCAAAACACATAATTCTTTGATCAGTTCCAACGCAATCCGGCGGTTTTTAATTTTTTTGACTTCTTCAATAATCGCATCGTCATCTTCGCAGTTTAACACTTCGTCAAGACGGTTTTCCGATATTTCATAGGTTTTGGCCAAATTCTTTACAAAACGTTTTTCGTTTTCATCGAAATAGCCGTCAGCACAGGCCAGACGGACAAACGCCTTCAGATAGGCAACCCGCGTTTCTTCATCCAGTTTAAGCATTTCTTCCAAGTGCTGATCCATCAGAATTCTCCCAAAAAAATTAATTTAACCGCTTATTTTTTCCTTATGATAACAAAGAGCCGTCTAATTGGCAACAAAAAAACACTTTTTACGCCAAAAAAATGACAAAATTTCTAAAAAAGCAAATTTTCCTTCCGCAAAAGAAAAAACATTTGAAAATCTTTCCGTTTGAAGCTAATATACGTCTGTTTAACACAATTTTAGAGGACATCCGAGACAAGGTGAAATACTATATCAAAACCTTTGGCTGCCAGATGAATGTTTACGATTCTCAGCGCATTGCCCACATTCTGCAAAACATGGGACACACGGCCGCCGACGCCCCCGCGGATGCGGACATAATCATCTTCAACACTTGTCATATCCGCGAAAAAGCCGCCGAAAAGTTGTTTTCCGATCTCGGACGTATTAATCTGATCAAAGAAGAACGTCAGGCCGCCGGTAAAGAAACAATCATCGGCGTCGTCGGCTGCGTTGTTCAGGCCGAAGACGAACAAATCGCCAAACGCGCCCCCTTTGTCAATTTTGCCACCGGTCCGCTGACTTATTACCGTATTCCCGAAATCTTGGGCAAAATCGCACAACAGAAAAATATTTGTCTGATCGATACCGAATTCACTTCGGAGAGCAAATTCGACCATCTGCCGCAAAACCGGGCCGAGGGCGGATGTTCCTATCTTGCCATTCAGGAAGGCTGCAACAATTTCTGCACTTATTGCATTGTTCCTTATACCCGCGGCGTTGAGACTTCTCGTCCGGTGGAAGAAGTGTTGAAAGAAGCCCGCCGGCTGGTCGAAACCGGAACTCTCGAAATCAACCTGCTGGGGCAAAATGTCAATGCCTATCACGGCGAAGACGCCGCCGGCAGGGAAAGAGACCTCGCTTATCTGCTGCACCGTCTGGCCGAAATTGACGGTTTGCAACGTCTTCGTTACACAACTTCCTATCCTGCTGACGTCAACGATGACCTGATCGCCTGCCACCGGGACTTAAAAAAACTGATGCCTTACCTGCATTTACCTCTGCAATCGGGGTCGGACCGCATCCTGAAGGCTATGAACCGCCGCCACAACCGCGGGCAATATCTCGACATCATCGCCAAACTGCGTGATGCCAACCCCGAACTGGGCTTCTCCTCCGATTTTATCGTCGGTTTTCCCGGTGAAACCGATCAAGATTTTGAAGCCACTCTCAACATGGTGGAACAAGTCGGCTACATTCAGGCATTTTCATTTAAATACAGCCGCCGCGCCGGTACCCCGGCCGCGGTCTATCCCGGTCAGATTGACGAAAAAATCAAATCGGAACGTTTAAACATCCTGCAGGAAAAATTATTTTCCCAGCAGTTAAACTTTAATAAAGGATGTATCGGTAGAATTATGCCGGTACTTTTTGAGAGCAAAGGCAGAAAAAAAGGCCAGCTGTTCGGCAGAACTCCGTATATGCAAAATCTGCATGCCCAGGTTCCGCCGGAACTGATCAACCACATTCTGCCGGTGCGCGTCACCGATGCCACCACAAACTCGCTTGGCGGAACCATTATTCAACAATCAGATTAAAGGTGCAATTATGGCAGAAACAGAATTAGAACTTTTTAACAATCAACTGGTTCAGCAGCTTGTCGGTCCGCAGGACGGCAACCTGAAAATCATTGAAGAGGCTTTGAACGTCGAAATTGCCACTTTCGGCAATCATATTCACATCAAAGGTGGTGACGAAGCCGTCAGTCAGGCCAAAAGTGCCATCGATTCCCTTTACTCCAAAGTCAGCCGCGGCATCGAAATCGGCGATCAGGAAGTGAGAGCCGCCGTCCGCATCAGCGGTGCTGAAACCGACCAAAAACCGAAAGTCAATATCGACGAAATTGTTTTAAAAACCAAAAAACGTCATATCTACCCGCGCTCGGCCACACAGGCACAATATATCGTCGAAATGATGAATAACGAGTTGGTTTTCGGCCTCGGACCCGCCGGTACCGGTAAGACCTATTTGGCGGTAGCGCTGGCCGTTACCATGATGCTGGAAGGAGCAATCGACAAAATCATCCTTTCGCGTCCGGCCGTAGAAGCCGGTGAAAACCTCGGTTTTCTGCCCGGAGACCTTAAAGACAAGGTCGACCCTTATTTGCGTCCCCTTTACGACGCTTTGTATGAAATGCTTCCGGCCGAACAGGTCGACAAGAAGCTGGCTGCCGGAGAAATCGAAATTGCACCGCTGGCATTTATGCGCGGCCGCACGCTTTCCAACGCTTTCGTCATTCTGGACGAGGCTCAGAACACCACGCCGATGCAAATGAAAATGTTTCTGACCCGTCTCGGTGAAAATTCCCGCATGGTCGTTAACGGCGACTTAAGTCAGGTTGACCTGCCGCGGGGCGTTATCTCGGGCCTTCGGGACGCACTGGATACCTTGCATAATGTCAAAGGAATCGGTTCCGTCACTTTCAGCGCCAACGACGTTGTCCGTCACGGACTGGTCGCCAAAATCGTCCGTGCTTACGAACAGAAAAACCATCAGGAAGAAAAACAGCATCATGAAAACAACAATTAACCTGACACTCGGCGACGAAAACTGGAGCAGCCGTCTGCCCGATGCCGCCGCTTTATCCGCCGCCGTCTTCGAAAAGGTCATTGCCGAATTGAAACCCGGCTTTTTGGACGGCAAGCGGGAGGTCTGCATCAATTTGGAACTTGGAAACGATGAGGAAATCCGCTGTCTTAACCGCGAATTTCGCCAGATTGACAAACCGACCAACATTCTGTCCTTTGCCAACCTCGACGATGACGATTTTTTTGAGGCGCTGCCGCAAATGGAAGAAGTTGAACTCGGTGATATCATCATTGCGCTGGAGACAATGGAAAATCAAAGCCTTGAACAGGAAATCGGTTTTAATGACCATTATGTGCACATTTTGATTCACGGAATTTTGCATCTGCTGGGCTATGACCACATCGAAGAAGCAGAACGGCTCGAAATGGAAGCTTTGGAAACCCGTCTGCTGCATGGTTTCGGTATTGCCAATCCCTATGAGGAGAAAGCCTGAAAATGAACGACACCCCTCACGGTTTGAGCAGTTACTTTAAAAAACTGTTCGCCAGTCACGCCAACAACGAAGACGTGCGCGAAACCATAGAAGACCTGATTGAAGAGGCCGGTTCGGGTGACGACGGTTTCAGCCCTCATGAACAACAGTTGTTTAACAACTTGCTCTACCTCAAAGACAAAAAGGTCTGCCGGGTAATGATTCCGCGTGCCGATATCGTCGCCTTTCAGCAAAACGGAACCGTGGAAGAGCTGGCATGGCTGATGGTCGAAAAAGGCCACTCGCGCATTCCGGTTTACGGCGAATCTCTGGATGATATCACCGGTGTCCTTCATATTATTGACCTCGCCAAGTGCCTGCTGAAGGGAGACGGTAAAATGCCGGTTGCCCAAATTACGGCACCCAACCTCAAAATTGTTTCGCCGGACAGTCTGGTTCCCGATCTGCTGCAGGAAATGCAGCAGGAAAAGACCCATATGGCGATGGTGATGGACGAATACGGCGGTTTGTGCGGTCTGATTACAATTGAGGACCTGTTGGAAGAAATCGTCGGCGATATCGAAGATGAATATGACCTGGAACAGGATCCGGTCATTTCCCTTCAGGAAAACGGTATCTATGTTGCCGACGCCAAAGCCCCGTTGGAAGATGTCGAAGAAAGGACCGGCATCAGCTTGTTTAAGGATGACTGGGAGGAAGAAGAAAGCAGCGTCGATACCATCGGGGGCTATGTCTTTCAGTTGGCGCAAAGAATTCCGGGACACGACGAAATTATTGACGGCCCTACCGGAATCCGATTTAAAATTCTGGAAGCGGATCCCAACCGCATCAAGAAAATCATGATTATCACCGCTCCTTCCGCAACGGGTGAATAAAATGCCCGGCAAACTGGCACAATACCCCAAAACCATCGCATTTGCCCTCGGCTGTCTGTCCGTGGCAGCGTTGCCGCCCTATTACCTGCTCCCGTTTCTGATAATCTCTTTTAGCGGCCTGCTGATTATGCTGGGCCGCAATTCTTCGGCCAAAAAATCGTTTCTGCTCGGCTACTGGTTCGGTTTTGGCCATTATGCCTGCGGTTTTTTCTGGATTACCAACGCCTTGATGCTCGACCTGCCGCGCTTAGGCTGGCTGATCCCGCTGGTTTTTGTCGGCAGCGGTGGTTTCTTTGGCTTATTCACCGCTTTCCCGGCTTTGTTTTGCTGCCGTTTCAAAACCTTTTGGGCCAAGCTGCTGGCCTTTGCCGCGGCATGGACCGTTTTTGAGTGGTTACGAAGTTTTGTTTTGACCGGTTTTCCGTGGAATCTCCTCGGAACGGTATGGAGTTTCAGCAATGCGGCCATTCAGGCCGCCTCATGCTTCGGAACCTACGGCCTGTCGCTGCTGACCATCTTTGCAGCCGCGGCTCCGGGGCTTTTATTTTTCAGCCGCAACCGTAAAGCAGCGGTTCTGGCCGTTTCAATTCCGGTTCTTATCTCCGGATTTTTGTTCGGTTACGGAACTTGGCGGCTCAGTCACTATCCCGATGACCGCTTTTCCGAAATAAAAGTCCGAATTGTCCAACCGGCAATTCCTCAGCAAATGAAATGGCAACCGGAAATGCTTGAACAAAATTTACAAACATACGTAAATATGTCGCGGCCGGTTGCCAACGATTCCGAGCGGCCGTTCAATCCTGATTTGGTCATTTGGGGCGAAACGGCAACGCCGTTCGTTCTCCGGCTGGAACCGCAATATCTGGAGATGCTGCTGCCGGCCGTTCCGCCGCAAGGATTTCTGATCACCGGTATCCTCGACTATGATTATGACGGTGAAAAATGGCGGCCGTTAAATGCCATGCAGGCCTTTGACCGCCGTGGAATTTTCGCTTCTTACGCCAAATCGCATTTGGTTCCGTTCGGCGAATATATCCCGCTGCGCCGCTACCTTCCCGACCGCTTAAAACCGGTCACCAACGTCATTGCCGACTTTATGCCGGGAAACGGTGTTGAAACCATAAGACTGCCCGGCATCCCGCCGTTCGGCGTCTTAATCTGTTACGAGATCATTTTTCCCGCCGAAGTTGCCGACAACGCCGACCGTCCCCAATGGCTGATCAATCTGACCAACGACGGCTGGTACGGCGACAGTGCCGGTCCCCGTCAACATCTGGTTGCAACCCGGATGCGCGCCGTTGAAGAAGGATTGACAATCGTTCGTGCTGCCAACTCGGGCATCAGTGCCCTGATTTCCAAGACGGGAACTGTCCTCAGACAACTCCCGCTCAATGTTTCCGGCACTTTAGACGTTTATCTGCCTCACTCTTTATCTATTGATACTTGGTATAAAAAGTACCACAACTTTCCGGTATTGTTTATTTGCCTTCTTTGCATCGTTTTAGCCGTTGCCTTAAACCGCAAGCACTCTTAATCAGTTGTTTTTATAAAGAAATATAAGGGCCCCTTCGGCCCATCTAATTGTCTATATAATGACATTAACCACTAAAAATTGCAATATGTGGATAGACTTTTGTGGAGCTATACGATGAACATGACTAAATCAAAGAAAGCCAGCCGCGGCCGGACGCCTAACGGACAACCAAATCCGATTGATGTCCATGTCGGCAACCGCATCCGGTTACGCCGGACTTTGCTCGGATATTCTCAAGAAAAATTAGCCTCTTTGCTGGGACTCACATTTCAACAGGTTCAGAAATATGAGCGCGGGAACAACCGCGTCGGTGCAAGCCGTTTGTGGGATATCGGCAACGTACTGAATGTGCCAATCAACTTCTTTTACGAAGATATGGATAAGGAAGTTGCCCAACAAAGTCCGCGTGTTTTCAGTTCTCCCGAAACCGCAATGTGTTTTGAAGAGAACTATCAGGAAATTGATATGGACCCGATGAAGCGTCAGGAAACGCTGGAACTGGTCAAAGCTTATTACCGCATCCCCAACCGCAAAGCGGCAAGACATCTTTTTGATCTGATCATTACCATGTCAAAAACCACTTTCAACCGGGATGACGACGAGAACGAAGACGAAGAAGAATAATAAATCAAAATACACACATCTTTAAAAAAAAGCTGGCATTTTGAACGCCGGCTTTTTATTATGCGCAAAAAAGATATTACAACAAACACGAAAGAATCACGATGAGCTACCTTTTTACCAGTGAAGCCGTTTCGGCCGGGCATCCTGACAAAATCTGCGATCAGATTTCCGACACCTTGCTCGATTTGCATCTGCAGGCAGACCCTTGCGCCCATACGGCTATTGAAACCATGGCCACTACTAACCGGGTAATCATTGCCGGCGAGACACTGAGCAGCACCCCGGTTAATTCTGAGATTGTGGAAGAAGCAGTCCGTACCTTAATTAAAAAAATCGGATATGATCAACCCGGATTCAGTTATAAAAACCTGCAAATCGATAACCTTCTTCATTGCCAATCCGCGGACATTGCCAACGGCATCAAAGATTGCGGCGCCGGAGATCAGGGAATTATGTTTGGCTATGCCAAAAAAGAAATAGGTTTTGAAACCTGTTATATGCCGATGGCCATTTATCTGGCCAACCTGTTGCTGACCAACTTGCGTCAGGCAGCCTTGCCGGGACTGGAACCCGATGCCAAATCGCAGGTCACTCTTGAATATGACGATCAAAACCGGGTTTATAGAGTTGGTTCGGTTGTTTTATCCACCCAGCATAGTGAGCATTTGTCTCTGGACGAAGTTCGGGAACTGGTTTTGCCGATCATCCGCCGCAGTATTCCGGAAGCGCTTTTTTCCGATGATACTCGGCTGCTGATCAATCCGGCCGGACGTTTTGTCATCGGCGGTCCTGATGGTGACTGCGGCCTTACCGGACGTAAAATTGTCGCCGATACCTACGGCGGTTACGCACCTCACGGCGGCGGAGCTTTTTCGGGAAAGGATCCCAGCAAGGTTGACCGGTCGGCAGCTTACATGATGCGCTATTTGGCAAAAAATATTGTCGCTTCCGGAATTGCCGACGAGTGTCTGTTGCAGGTTTCCTACGCCATCGGCAAAAAAGAACCGCTGTCATTGTATATCGACTGTAAAGGAACTGCCAAAGTTGACGAACAAAAGATTTTGCAAAAAATCTCCGAGTTGGCCGACTTGACGCCGGCCGGCATTATCCGCCATCTCCGGCTTTGCCGTCCGATCTACGCACCTTCTGCCGCTTATGGGCATTTTGGACGTCTTCCGGGCAAAAACGGAGAATTTTCATGGGAAGAAACCGATTTAAGCAAGGAACTTGCCTCATGTTTTTAGACGACAAACCTCAATTCTTCGGTCGCCGTAAAGGCCGCCGCATCCGCAAGGCCAAAACCGCATTGTTGGAAAACTTTTTGCCGCAGGTAGCTCTCAATCCCCGACAACCGTTGCAATTCGGCACCGAAGTCCGTCAGATTTGTTTGGAAATCGGCTTCGGCGACGGCGCGCATTTGGCAGGAATTGCGGCAGCCAACCCAAATACCGGTTATATCGGTGCCGAAGTTTTTCAAAACGGAGTTGCCAACCTCCTCAGTTTGCTGACCGGCATCAAAGAAGGGGCAGAAATCGGCGACAAAATTAATCTGCTTCCCGGGCACACCGACAACATTCGCGTATACAGTGACGACATTCGGCTGTTATTTCCGCTGTTGCCAGCCCGATCACTGGATAAAGTGTTTTTATTGTTTCCCGATCCGTGGCCCAAAAAACGCCACGAAAGCCGCCGTTTTGTTAATCCAGATAATTTGAAGCAACTGGCACGGATTTTAAAAAAAGGCGGAATTCTGCAAATTGCTACCGACCATCCGGTTTACAAATCCTGGGTGCTGAAACAACTCGGACGACATCCCGATTTTCGTTGGACCGCCACCTGCGGCAACGACTGGAAACATCAGCCGGCAGACTGGGTCGAAACCAAATATCAGCGCAAAGCCATCCGTGAAGGACGCCGTCCCGTCTTTTTCGAATTTGAGCGTCGATAACAAATACTCCGTAAGGATTTAGACCAAACGCGGTTTGCAGCCGCAATAATCCTGGGAATACAGTCCAAGCTGTTTGATCAGGGTCTGTCGTCGTTCCTGCATGCCGCCTTTACGTCCTTCTACGGCCACATAAGCTACGCCGGTTTCCGCCGAAGCTTTGGCTGCCGCCCGGTTGACCTGTTCCAAATTTTTATAGCGGGAAACAGCGAGGACAGAAGCAACGGCATCAAATCCGCCGGTTTTGGCATATTCCATCGCCCGCTTCAAACGCATATAAAAACAAATATCACACCGGCGCCCGCGTTCGGGTTCGTTTTCCAGTCCTTTGATCAGCGAACACCAGCGAAGATTATCGTACTCAAGTTCAATAAACGGCACCTGCCATTGCCGGCACAGACGACGGTTCTCTTCTTTTCTCTTTTCATATTCCGCTGCCGGAACAATATTAGGATTGTAAAAAAGCACCGAAAAATCGGCACCTTCCAGCGCCATTTTCTCAATCACGGCACAAGAACAAGGCGCACAGCATGACAAAAGCAAAATTTTCATCTCTTTATCTCAACATTTTTGTCTTTTATAGCATAAATACTTTAAAAAGCAAGAAGCCCGGGCATGAGGGCACGGGCTTCTTGCATTAAAACTTTAACAGTCAGGGGGATCAGTCGGCTTTTCGCATCAGCTTGTCACGGTTTATCTGATACCAGGTATCCAGCTCCCGATTGAGATAAGCGGAATATTCCTTCGTTTCCATGACCTGGTTAAAGGCGGCAAGAGCATTGTCGCTTTTAAACACACAGATGCTGACTTTTTTCAGACACCCTTGAGCATGCTCCTGATAGCTTTCGATTGCCGAAAGCATTGCTTTGGCCGATTTTTTGAAACCGAGAGCTCCGCTTTTTCCGGTCCCGAGGGCAGAAACAGCGATTGACGAAAGCCCCTGCTTTTCTGCTTCTGCCAAGGCCGAGAAAGTCGCCAGTTGAACCATATTGAAAGCTTCAGCTTCCGGAACGCCAAGCAAAGAGACGTTGATCAGTTTGACACCTTTGTGGCCTTTGGTCGTCAGCGCATATCCGAAAGGGAGGCGCATTTGACGGGCGGCAATTGCATAATCGAGGAGGCCGCGATAATGGCCGCCGTGAGATACGATTCCGGCAACACCGGTCAGACACATATTGTCGGAGAACTGCGGAACGACAATACCTTTGGCTCCCAGAGCAAGGATATTACACTTCCTGACTTTTACATCAATTTTGTTCATAAGCAAAATGATTAAGTTAATAATTGAAAATCGCATTTAACATAGGCGGTCGTCATAATTTTGTCAAATATTTTTTAACAAAAACATTCAATTTGCCCCAGAATATCGGTAGTTTTGACGACGGTTGCAGAAAACTCTTGATTCCTGACTCCGAACCGATCATAATCAACAAAAATCGCAAGCAAAGGACCAAACAAAATGAAGATTCTTGTCGGATTGAGCGGTGGTGTCGATTCCGCAGCCGCCGCTTATCTGCTAAAAAAAGCCGGACACGAGGTGATCGGCGCAACCATGTCGATCTGGGACAAAAACACCAATTTCCGCAGCAACGGCGCCGCCGATTCATGCTTCAGCCCTCACGAAGAAAAAGATATTGACTCAGCCCGCAAAATCTGCCGCGAACTGGACATCCCCTATTATGTGTTTGACTGTGCCGAAGAATACAAACGAATTGTGCTGCACAATTTCAAAGAAGAATATACGGCCGGAAGAACACCCAATCCCTGTATCTGGTGCAACGCCACCATCAAATTTGACGCTCTTCCCGCCACCGCCCGCAAAGCCGGCTTGGAATTCAACAAATTTGCCACCGGCCACTACGCCCGTCTCGGCTATGATGCCGCAACCGGACGTTATCAGATCAGCCGCGGCATTGATCCCAAAAAAGATCAGTCCTATTTTCTGTATCGCCTCCGTCAGGAGCAACTGAGCCGCATTATGCTGCCGTTGGGCGGTTACCAAAAATCCGAAGTTCGCGAGTTTGCCCGTTTGGCTGGGTTGGAAGTATGTGACAAGCCCGACAGTCAGGACTTTTATTCCGGCAATATCAATGACATTTTGCAAAAAGCCCCCGAACCGGGTAATTTTGTCGACAAAGAAGGCAAAATTCTGGGGCAGCATCAGGGAATTTGGAATTATACCATCGGCCAGCGCCGCGGAATGGGGATCGCTGCCGAGCGTCCGCTCTATGTTATCGCCATCCGCCCCGAACGCCGCGAAGTCGTCCTCGGATATGATGATGATACCCTTCGACAAAAACTGTATTGTCAAAATCTGAGCTGGCTTTCCATTTCAGGCATCACTTCTCCGCGGCGACTCACCGTCAAAATCCGTTCTTCACAAACTCCGGTGGCCGCGCATCTTACGCCGATCTCCCCCGACCGTGCGGAAATATGTTTTGACGATTTGCAAAAAGCCGTCGCTCCCGGACAATCGGCCGTTTTCTACGATGACGATTTACTGCTGGGCGGCGGTATCATTTGCCCTTAACAGCTTGTAAAAATCTCCGATGGTTATCAGCTGCGGCAGCAAGACATAACCGCCATCGCCGTTATAGTATACATATAACGGAATGCTGCTGCGTCCGAATTTTGCCAGTGCCCGCGCAATTTCCGAGCTGCGGTTGCTCCAGTCGGCCTTGAACAGTTTGATCCGGTGTTCTTTAACCAACTGTGCAAATTCGCCGGTTGAAAAAACGGCATTTTCATTAACCAGACAGGTAATGCACCATTTGGCGGTAAAATTGATCAAAACTTTATCACCGTTTTGCAGCGCCTGTTCCACTTTTTGCGGCTGATAAGGCTGCCATTGCGAACGTCCGGTGTCGGTATCTCCCCAAAGAACCCATAACAGCCATCCGCAGGTCGCCAGCATCGGTAAGGCAAACAATTTTTTTAGCATTTCCATCCATTTGCCGGGACGCGGCAAAACTCTTTGCAAAAAACGCGGATAAATACCGGCCAGAAAAAACGGCAGCGCGTAACCGGCACCCAGAGACAAAAACACCGGATAATAAAAATATCCCGGACGTTCGGTCGTCAGTGCCCAGCCGACGGCAGCCCCCATAAACGGCGCCGTACACGGACTGGCGATCAGCACCGCCAGAAAACCGGTCATAAACGATCCCGCAGGCAAATATTTCAAACTCCAATTCACCCGGATGACATTCAAAAACATCAGTGCCAGCAGCAAAAACACGACTGCCATTACGGCAACAAAATACGGCGACTGCAACTGAAAGCCCCACCCGATATCGGCACCATGATGCCGAAGCCAGGCCAACAACGCCGCCATCAGCACAAAACAGGACAAAACGCCGCCGAGATATTGAAAGGCTTCGGTAACATTGCGGCGTTTGCTTTTCTGGCCGGCAATCGACATAATTTTAATGAATAAAATCGGAAAAACGCAAGGCATAAAATTGAGTACAATTCCGCCGCCGAATGCCAACAGCAGGATGCTGAGCCATCCGCTTTCCGTTTCTGCAGGCAGCGTTTTCGGTTCGGACATCGGTAAACGGTAAAAAGCTTCCGACATCGGTACCGCCGGAACTGTCCCTCCCTGTGGCGGCATGAGATGGGCAAACACTTCCGGGGTCAATTTAAAAATCAGACTTTCCGGGACACATTCCCCCTTGCAGGCCATCCACGAAATTTCAAGGTCGGGCATTTCCCCGGCCGCTTTTCCCAGCATGGCGGTATACCATGCCGGTTTGCGGTAAACATTAAGCCCGAACCCTTCGTAAATAACGTCTTCGCCTTCGCTCCACTGTTCGGATACCAGACGATGATCATAAAGATTCCACTTAACATCAGTCGGCAAACCGACGTCGCCCGGCTGATGAGAATAGATCTGCCAACCGTTTTGAGGTTCGATTTTCAGCCGCACTTCAATCCGGTCTTCTTTTTCGACCGCCGACACTTCAACCGAATTCCTTAACGTCTGTTTTTTCACCGCGGCGCCTGCCTCTGCGGAAAACACTGTTGCCAGTACCGTAAGCAGGATAAAGAAGACTTTCATTTATTTTCCTTTACGGTAGGGAACAATCACAAAACTGTAATAAGCGGCCACAATGACACTGAAGGCTTTTACCAGCGAAAAAACGCCCAAAACAATCCCCATCACCGGAAACCATCCGGGAAACAAGCATAATACCACTAAGGCGAACAGCGTTTCCGACCCCTGAGCCAAACCGCCGAGATAAAAAGGCGAATGATCGAGATTAAGCTGGTGCCCGGCATGATTTTTGTAGGCGATGACCGAATAAGCCAGCATTGCACAAGCCGCCGCAGCAAAGCCAAACAGCATACAAGCCGCCGCAACGCCGTTAGCCGCCGGGTTGGCTAAAGCAAAAGCAAAAATAACCCCACCGTAAAAAATATAATCCAACGTAGCATCAAGGAATACCCCGAAATCGGTCACTTTGGTCGAACGGGCAATGGCGCCGTCCAAACCGTCGGACAACCGGTTGAGCAAAATGGCAAGCAATGCCCATCCGTACATTTCCATCGCAATAAAGTTAACGGCAAAAATTCCGATTACAAAACCGGTCCAGCTGACAACGTTGGCAGAAATGCCGATCTGCCCGAGGTAAGTTCCGGCAATATTGATTTTATTATAGGCTTGTGCATAGATTTTTTGCGAAAGCCGGCTTATATACAGACAAGTATCTTTCACCCGGATGCGAGACCAAATATCTTGTACTTTTTTCTTGAGAATTTCAAAATATTCTTTCATAATAAGCTGCCTTTCCAATCAAACGGTTTCTAATAAGAACGAGATAGCACAAAAAGGTGAAATAATTACTAATTTCAGGTGTAAAACATATGCGCATTTTTAAATATATTTCAATATTTTTTCTGGCGGCAGCCGCCATTTTCTATATTTGGCACGAACCGGTCCCCTATCAGATCATGAGCGGACAAACGATGGGAACCTATTACAGCGTTAAAGTAAAAACAGGACGTGAAAACAAGCTGCTGCATAAAAATATTAAAGAAGAACTCGAGGCTGTCAATACTGAAATGTCGGTATTTGACAACAACTCCGAAATTTCGCGGATTAATCGCGAACCGGCAGATAAATGGATTGAACTTTCGCCGCCGATGCAAAAAGTTCTTCAAAATGCCTACACCATTTACAGTCAGAGCAACGGTGCCTTCGATCCGACAGTCGGACGGTTGGTAGACTTGTGGGGCTTTGGGACCATCCGTCCTAAAAAAGTGCCTTCCGAAGAAGATATCCGCGAGGTTCTGAAAACCTCCGGTTTTAATAAAATCCGCTTCACCCACGATTTTGACAAGATCAAAAAAGAACACGACGAAACAATGATTAACTTGTCGGCAATTGCCAAGGGATACGGTGTTGACCGGATTGCCGAACTGCTGGAAAAACTGGGTTATCACGATTATGTGGTTGAAATCGGCGGCGAAGTACGTGCCGGCGGCCGCAAATCCGAACAAGTGAACGGCTGGAATGTCGGCATCATCCGCCCCGAAAACGATTATACCGAAAACGCTTATGTCATCACCCTCAAAAACCAGGCTGTGGCCACTTCCGGCGATTACCGCAACTTCATCTACGTCGATGATAAAAAATACTCGCACACTATCTCCCCCAAAAGCGGTTATCCGGTCGAAAACAACCTTATCTCCGCGACTGTCTTTCATTCCAGCTGCATGATTGCCGACGGTATGACAACGGCGATGATGGCTATGGGCGAAAAAGCAGCGTTGGATTATGCCAACCGTTATAATGTTGCCGCCGTTTTATTTGTCCGCGGTGAAGACAACACCGTCAAACCGTTGTTGTCGGAAAGAGCCAAAAGACTGGTCGGACGGAAATAGCAATGGAAAACATTACCCGCTGCGGCATCATTACAACTGTCAATCCCGGTTCAGTTACCGTCACTTTCATCCGCAATGAAGCCTGCAGCGGCTGTGCGGCCAAAAATGCCTGTGGTTTAAGCGGCGGCCAACCGCTCAGCGTCGAAGTCAAAACCAATGCGCCGCAAAATTATCGAATCGGCCAAAATGTCACCCTCGAAATTTCGGTAGAAAACGCACTGACGGCCGCCCTTTGGGCATATGTCCTGCCATTGTTTTTGATGTTGTCGGTTCTGGCTGCATTTCTTACCTTCGGCAGCAACGAAACAACGGCAGCAACCGCGACACTTGCCGTGTTGCCACTCTATTATGCCTTTCTGTACCTGTTTCGCCGTCGTTTCAAATCGCGAATAAAAATTAAATTGCGATAACTGAAAAAAAACATTTTGCATCCCCCGAATTTGTGCTATGAATAAGGCATTGTAAACGAAAGCAAGAGACTGATTGATGAGTGAAGTTATCGTAGCCAACATTATCGTTTTATCGTCAATTGCCGTCGCCGCGGCAATCATATTATATTTTGCAGCCCAAAAATTTAAGACTGAAAACAACCCGGTAGCCGACGAAATTGCAGCAATGCTGCCACAAGCCAACTGCGGCGCCTGCGGCAAAGCCGGCTGTCAGGATTTCGCCAACACCTGTGCCGCTGCCGACGCCGAATCTTTCGCCCGCCTCTACTGTCCGGTTGGCGGCACCAAAGTGATGAACACTATTGCCGCACGGCTCGGCTATTCTTCCACCGAACATGAGCCGACAATTGCTGTTTTGCATTGCAACGGCACTTGTGAAAACGCTCCCGACAAAGTTGAGTATATCGGCCTGCAAAGCTGCCGGCTTGCCAATCGCGCTTTTGTCGGCAAAACCGGTTGTCCCGACGGCTGTCTGCGCCTGGGTGACTGTGTTCGCAATTGCCCTTTCGGCGCCATTGAAATGAATCCGCAAACCGGATTACCCGAAGTCAACCCCGACAAATGCACATCCTGCGGGGCCTGTGTACGCATTTGTCCGCGCGGATTATACGAGATCAGGCCGCGCGGTAAAAACGGCGTTCGCGTTTACGTTGCCTGCAGCAATCGCCAAAAAGGCACACTGGCCCGCAAAAACTGCAAAGCCGCCTGCATTGCCTGTATGAAATGCACAAAAATCTGCCCGGAAGTCAAGGTAGAAAACAATCTCTCCCATATTCCCGCTACTGTCTCGGCCGAAGCTTACGGGGCTGAACTGGCGGCCAACTGCCCGACCGGCGCTATCATTTATACCGGAGTGAAAGATGAGCAAGATTAAAACCTTTTCTGTCGGCGGTATTCATCCCGACAAATACAAAATAACCTCTGACCTTCCGATCAGGGACGCCGGCATTCCCGATATGCTGTATGTTCCGGTCAAACAACATATCGGCGCACCGGCGAAAATTCTGGTCAAAAAAGGCGACCGGGTCAAAACTGGCACGTTGCTCGCCGATGCCGACGGCATCGTTTCCGCCGATGTCCACGCACCTGCCTCCGGCGAAGTGGTCAAAATTGAAGAAATTGTCGGCGAAGTTGGTTACCTCGAACAGATGGTCACCATCAAAACCGACGGCGATGAGTGGGAAGAAAGCATTGACCGCACTCCCGACATCATTCGCAAAATTACGGCCTCTCCGGAACAAATCGTCAGCACCATCCGCGCTGCCGGTATTGTCGGCATGGGCGGCGCCGGTTATCCGACGCCGATTAAGGCAACCGTACCTGCCGGCAAAAAAATCGATTGTATCATTTTAAACGGTATTGAATGCGAACCTTACCTGACCGCCGATGACCGCCTGATGCAGGAAAAGGCCGAACAAATCATCATCGGCGCCAAAATCCTCAATAAAGCACTGGGAATCCAAAAAGCGATTATTGCCATTGATGAAAACAAACCGCATGCGATCGAAACCATGCGTAAATTGACCCGAAGCTATGTCGGTGTCAATGTAGCCGTCTGCGCCACCAAATACCCTCAGGGCTCGGAAAAACAATTGATTGCCGCCGTCACCGGACGCGAAGTGCCCCCCGGGTGCCTGCCGGTTGACGTCAACTGCGTGGTACAAAACGTCGGTACCGTTTATGCGGTTTATGAAGCAGTTCAAAAACACAAACCGTTGTTTGAACGCATTGTGACCGTCAGCGGTGACGACATTAAAAACCCCGGCAACTACCGTGTCAGAATCGGCACCCCCGCTTCTTATCTGATTGAGCAGGCCCAACCGTTGGAAATACCGGGCAAAATCATTTTCGGCGGTCCGATGATGGGAACGGCGGCCACCAATCTGGCAGCACCGGTTACCAAAACCACATCTGGAATTTTGCTGTTGAAGACGGCTTCGGTTATTGATCCCGAACAAACCGCCTGCATCCGCTGCGGCCGCTGCATCGAGGTTTGTCCGCAGGGATTGCAGCCGTTTGCCATTACCGGATATGTTCGCCGCGGTGAATATCAGGAAGCCAAAAAAATTCATGTTCTTGATTGCATGGAATGCGGCAGCTGTTCCTATACCTGCCCGGCAAGGATTCCGCTTACCGACTACTGTAAACTGGCCAAATACGAAATACGCAAAAAGAAATAGGACTACACCGACAATGCTTAAAATTTCGACTGCCCCTCACTTTTATTCTTCCACCGATACCCGCTCAATCATGCGGGATGTGATTATTGCTCTGCTTCCGGCAGGTGCGGTTGCAATCGCCCTTTTCGGCATCACTGCCTTAACCACGCTTATTACCGCCGTTGCCGGATGCGTATTTTTTGAATATGCAAGCGCCAAATGGTGGTTTAAACAACCGCCGGCCACCCGCGACCTTTCGGCCGTTGTCACCGGTATTTTGCTGGCTTATAACCTTCCTTGCAACATGCCGGTATGGATGACCCTGATCGGTTGCTTTGTCGCCATCGTCATCACTAAAACCGCTTTCGGCGGCATCGGCAAAAACCTTTTCAATCCGGCGCTGGCCGGGCGGGTTTTCCTGTTCATTTCCTTTCCGGTGCAGATGACAACCTGGGTTCGCCCGCACCTGTTTGATTTTATGAACACCGACGTGACCACTTCAGCCACCACTTTGAATATCCTCAAACATGTAGACGCTTCCAGTTCTGCAACGCAACTGACCGCAAAATTGGACAAGCTTCCCGATCATCTGGAAATGTTTCTCGGCTACACCGGCGGTTCAATGGGCGAAGTTTCGGCGTTGGCGCTTTTGCTGGGCTTTCTTTACCTGTTGTATCGCAAGGTCGTTTCCTGGCACATTCCGTTCTATTATCTCGGCTCTTTCTTTATTCTTACCGGCATCTGCTGGCTGACCACATCTTCGCCAGCCGTTGAACCGGTAACCCATCTTTTGTCGGGCGGCCTGCTGCTGGGGGCATTTTTTATGGCAACCGATTACACCACTTCGCCGATGAGTGAAAACGGCAAAATCATCTTTGCCGTCGGCTGCGGTGTTCTCACCTTTGTTATCCGCCGATACAGTTCCTATCCCGAAGGTGTTTCGTTTGCCATTCTGATTATGAACGCTTTCGTCCCTTTGATCGACAAATATGCACACCCGCGCATTTTCGGAACCGGGAGAAAATAAATGAAACCGATAAAATCTACCCTCTTCAATATGATATTCTCATTGCTGGTCGTTGCGGCCGCATCGGCTTTCGCCCTCGGGTATGTTTACCAAATTACCAAAGAGCCGATTGCAGAAGCCAAAAACCGCAAAACTCTGGACGCCATCCGCGAAGTGGTCGGCTCTTTCGATAACGATCCTTTCGCCGAAAAAACCACCATTACAACACCCGACGGCAAATATAAGCTTCAGCTGTATCCGGCACGCGAAAACGGAACCATCACGGCGGTTGCCATTGAAACATTTTCAGATGGCGGTTTCGGCGGCAAAGTGGAATTGATTATCGGTATGCTGATGGACGGAACCGTCACCGGGTACAAAGTTATTGAACAAAAAGAAACCCCGGGACTGGGTTCCAAAATTGCGGAGAAAAAATTTGCCAGTCAGTTTGTCGGCCTCAACGCCTATCAGGATCAGTTTAAGCTGCAAAAAGACGGCGGTGAAATCGACGCCGTCACCGGCGCAACCATCAGTTCGCGCGCCGTCATTGATGCCGTGCAAAAAGCCGTGCAGACTTACAAGAAGTTTAATGCAGGAGCAACCGGATATGAAGAATAGCAACAGCATTTCCAACCTTACCCGCGGCATTGTCCGCGACAACCCCGTTTTTGTCATGATGTTGGGCATGTGCCCCACTCTCGGTGTAACCACTTCCTTGGAAAACGCATTCGGCATGGGAATTGCCACCACTTTTACCCTACTCTTGTCCAACAGCTTTATTTCGCTGGTCAAAAACTTTATTCCTTCAATGGTGCGGATTCCCTGTTATATTGTTCTGATTGCCTCCATCGTTACCGTCATTGACATGATGATGGCGGCCTATTATCCGGCGCTGCATGCCAAGCTGGGCATTTACATTCCATTGATTGTGGTTAACTGCATCATTTTGGGACGAGCGGAAGCCTTTGCCTCCAAAAACAACATTGTGCAATCGTTTCTTGATGCCCTGGGTATGGGAATCGGATTTACGGCGGCCCTTTGTCTGCTCGGATCGGTACGCGAAATCCTCGGCGCCGGCAGTTTGCTGGGGCATAATTTTATCGGCGAAGAAGGTTACCCGCTTTTGTTATTCATCATGCCGCCCGGCGCCTTTTTGGCGTTGGCAGGTTTAATTATGGCATTTAACCGTTTGCGGGGAGTAAACCGATGAGCATTACCATGATTTTCGTTTCGGCCATCTTGGTCAATAATATTGTTTTATCTCAGTTTTTGGGCATTTGTCCGTTTCTTGGGGTTTCTAAAAAAATATCCACCGCTTTCGGAATGGGACTGGCCGTGATGTTTGTGATGACGATTTCATCAGTTGCCACCTATCTGATTTATTATCAACTGCTAGTACCGTATCAACTGGAATTTATGAACACCGTCGTTTTTATTCTGGTGATTGCCGCATTGGTCCAAATGGTGGAGATCATCATTAAAAAAGTTTCACCCGTCTTATATCAGGCTTTGGGTATCTTTCTGCCGTTGATTACCACCAACTGTGCGGTTCTCGGGGTTGCAATTCTGGCAGTTCAGAAAGAATTTTCGCTTTCGCACTCGGTTTGTTTCGGGTTGGCGAACGCAATCGGCTTCACTTTGGCAATTGTTCTGATGGCAGGACTGCGGGAACGTATCAACCAAAATCCGGATGCTTTGCCGCGGGGCATGCGCGGTGCACCGATTGTTCTGATCACGGCAGCGTTGCTTTCAATGGCGTTCATGGGCTTTTCGGGCATTGGCAATTAACATTTTCCCCTTATTGTCAAAATATCCTTTTGCCCCCACGCCCTTTATAATTAAACAAAACGACGAGAAACATAGCCGTCGGCCGTAATTTTCCGGCCGATTCGTTCTGCACGTCCGGGATCCGCCTTGTTTGTAATCTTGATACAACCGGGGAATTGACTTTGCATATCAAATCATTTAATTATATCCCTGAAATTGATTATTTATTACTTATTAAACGATTTGCGTATGAAAAAAATTGGAATTTTAGGCGGAATGTCATAGCCATCAACCATTGAATATTACCGCATTATCAACCAACGTGTTAACGAAGCACTCGGCGGAAACCACTCGGCTCAGATCATCCTTTACAGCGTCGACTTCGCTGCCGTCGAAAAGATGCAAAAAGCCGGTCATTGGAAAGAACTGGGTTCAATGCTGGCTTTACTGTCCAAGCAATTTTTGTCGGAAGCCGACATTCTGGTCATTGCGACTAACACCATACACAAAGTTGCCGAACAGATCGAACAAATCAGCGGCAAAAAAGTACTGCATATCGGTGATGTAACCGCCCGCGCCATCAAACGCGAACGGCTGACCAAGGTTGGTTTGCTCGGAACCCGTTTCACCATGCAAGAGAACTTCTACAAGAACCGTCTCCGCAATTACGAAATTGAGGTTGCCGTCCCCGAACCGATGGAGATCAATCAGGTTAACAGCATCATCTACGATGAACTGGTCAAGGGCGTTATTTCTACCGAAGCCAAAAACAAACTGGAAAACTTCATCCGGCGGCCGGTCGAAGAGAAAGAATGCCAGGGCATTATTCTCGGCTGTACCGAACTGCCGTTACTGTTCAACGAAGATCAGGAAAAATGCTGTGGCGTACCATTATTCAACACCACGAATCTCCACGCTGCCGCAGCGGCTGATTATGCTCTGCTGCAATCTATGTAAATTTCCCATGACTCTTAAAACGGCTTGTTCCCACTCGGAAGCAAGCCGTTTTTTACAATCACATTTAAAAAACAAAAAAGCCCCGGGTTCCCCGGGGCTTTTTTAAAGCGGTTTATTTTCCAAAACCGAACCAGTTTTTCAGACCGGACTTTTCTTTGACGCTGTCAACAACCGAATTCAGGCTTTCTTCGGCCGCGCCTTTCAAATCGGCCAGCTTGCTGCTCAAAACCGTATCATATGCGGTATTAAAGATCTTTTGCAAAACCACCGCTAATGTGTCTGCAATGCTGGCGCCGTTGTCATTTTTTTCTTTGCCGATATCCTGCATTTTGATTTCCGGCAACGGAACCGAAGCCGAAGCGGCATGACCGGCTAACGAAGCAGCCACGTTGATGCTGCCGCCGGCAACTTTCAAACGGTTAACCACTACTTTCTTGCTCTCTCCCGTTTTGTTTTCCGCTTTTGCATCTTTCTCAACTTTTTCCGCGGCCGCTTTCTGATCGGCTTTGGCGGTATTTTTCTTGATATTCTCCATCAACTGGGAAATGTTATTCTGGGTCACCGAAAGCAGTTCATAGGTAATTTCCGGCTTTTCGACTTCTACATTTTCAATCACGATAGTCTTGTCAAGCAATGATTTGAGATTAATCTTAACTGCAACCCGTCCGACACTCATAATATTCGGCTGGCTGTAATTCTGCGGATTGGCTACCGTCAGTTTCTTTACTTCAACTTCACCGTTAAAAATATCGAGACGAAAACCGCCTAAATTAACTTCGGTTCCGGTTACCTGACTTCCGTATTTGTGAACCACGGTCTTAACAATATCTTCTACCGACGGCGTCATAAAATAGGCAGCAACACCGCCTGCCGCCAAAATCAACAAAACGATCATAAGTTTTTTCATCTAAAGTTCCTCGTTTTTATGTTAGTCTATCGTATTTGGTTATAAAAAAATTTCACCAATTTGACAACCGATAATTCATCTTTAACGACAACAGATATAAAATTTTATTCTTTATCAATATTTTTTCTCTCTAAATAAAATTTTTATCCATTGCTGCAAAAAAAATGTTGCAAAAAAAAATATTGCGGTTTATAGTCCGCTCATATGAATTATGGGTGCGTAGCTCAGTTGGTAGAGCAACTGACTCTTAATCAGTGGGTCTGGGGTTCGAACCCCCACGCGCCTACCATAATCTGAAAGCCTGCTTTACAGCAGGCTTTTTTCAATTGTACTTTCAACTTCCCGCTTTCTTCCGACTGGGAGCTTAAAAATTTCGGCAACAGCTGACGATAAAACCGGGAAGCGGCTTTTAGAAGTCTCTTCCCGAAATCAAATTGCCTTTGGCACACCCTGAAACATCTTCAAAACGGTATATCTTATTCCATACGGCAACGGCAGCCTCCGGCGTATATGGCCGATAAACAAAATCTGCCCGATAGAATGCCGCCGGCACTGCACGCGCTTCGGCTGCAAAACATAACGGACGACCGGCAAGAAGAACGGTCTGACAATCTTTCGACAAAGCCATATACTCTTTTCCGTTGTGACGCAGTTTAAGCCATTTTTCACCTTTAGGACAGCTCTTGCAGGGATTGGCGCGAATACAAACCGCACTGGTAAACAACGGCGCATCTTGATAAACAGGCATCACAACCGGCAACGACGCCGTTTCCGCTATTTTTTTCATATTCTCAATACTATCTTCAACCGACAAGCTCACCCGCGAGGCACCGATTTCTTTCGCCGCCTCAATCGCCTGAGTGTTCAACATATAAAGGCTCGTATCAAAACTCAGGTCGATGCCTTTGTCCGGCAGCATCTCCAGCCCCCACCAGTTACCGATTTCCCATTTCTTATAACCGCCGGCAAGCAAGCATCTGACTGTTTCAGCAAATTGCAGCGGCGAACGCGATAAAGCCGGCAACGCCAGCCGCAACTTGTTTTTCGGCAATCGATTCAAACATTCGCTTTCGAACCCGGGCTTTAAAATACATACAATTTCATCGACCTGTTTCAAATCGATTTTAGCCAGACAATTCGGATTGTCCGTCCGTATAATCCAACGCACGCCGGTTGCAGCCGCCGGCACTCCGGTAACAGGCAAAGTCGAAACTACCGTTTGCGGAACAATTTTTGCATAGAGCTCTCGTCGCAGTTCGTTTAATTTTGATAACGGCACAAAACGTTCTTGCGGATTACGGATTTCTATTTTTTGTAAACTCAATCGGGTATCGCCGGTTTTGGCAAACGCTGCTTCTATAGCATTTTTTACCTTTTCCGGATCGTTGGCAACCGTAAATTCTCCCTCTGCCGAAGCCGCAAAACCGTTTGCCGCTGCTGTTATTTTTTCGGCTTCAACTATTACCGAAACATCAATCGGACAACGCTGCCTGAACTCACCCTGTTTTGGTTTTTTATAATCATAAGCGCCCTTAACCCGGCTTGACGAAGCCAAATAAACTTTCATCCCTTTTTCCAAACGCGGTGTTTGCGGGGGCAAAAAGATCATCACTTCATCGCCGGCTTTGGCTTCAAAAACGCTTTTCCCTTTAACCTGCATCGATTGCAACGAAAAACCAAACGGTTTTTCCTCTCCCGGCACATCAATCTGAATCCCGTCATGACGGGCAATGTCATGGCGAATATGTAAAATCATCCGCCCCTTCAAAATCTGTTCAATATGACCGGCCGGCAAACCGCGATGTCCGACAAAATCCGGCTCTACCACTGTTTTGTCTTTGCCGCGCAAATGAAACGACGACCACGGCCGTGAAAAAATCTGTTTGATGTTTTCTTCTCTTTCGCCGTCACATCCCCGACCGTCCAAAATCCGCCGGTAATAGTCCGTAACCGCCGCCA
This sequence comes from uncultured Azospirillum sp., assembly GCA_900539605.1. Classification (GTDB taxonomy): domain Bacteria; phylum Pseudomonadota; class Alphaproteobacteria; order RF32; family CAG-239; genus JAFUYI01. The sequence continues at coordinate 70,113 of UQCS01000002.1, forward strand.
CATACAAAGCGTTTTTCTTACGACCTTCAATCTTCAGCGAGGTCACCGGCATTTGCAAAATATCTTCTTTCAGTGCCATGTCTTTCATTGAAAAATAATGCCGACTTCCGCTTTCACCCTCAAATTCCGAACGGCAGGGATACAAACATTTGCCGCGATTGGCGCTGCGGCCACATTCCAACGACGAAAACAAACACATTCCGCTGTAAGAATAACATAAGGCCCCGTGGATAAAAGCTTCTGTTTCCAGCCCCGGAATGGAAGCAATGTCTTTGATTTCTGCCAAACTGAGCTCCCGTGCCAGAACCACCCGCGAAAAACCGAGTTTCTGCAGCGCGAGCGCTCCCTGTTTGTTATGAACCGCCATTTGGGTGCTGGCATGCAATTCCAACTCAGGATATTTTTCCCGAATAACCCGTGCAACGCCCAAATCCTGCAAAATCACGGCATCAATCCGGCAACGCGAACAAATATCCAAACTGTTCAAAAGCTGGGGCAATTCGGCTTCCGTGATCAAGGTATTGACCGCCGCATAAACTTTTTTTCCTTGACTGTGGGCAAATCCGACAAACTCATCCAGCGCCTCTTCGTCAAAATTTGTTGCCGTCGCACGGGCCGAAAAATGTTTCAGTCCGAGGTAAACGGCATCGGCACCGTAATATAAAGCGGCATACCCGGCCTCCGGATCGCCGGCCGGTGACAAAAGTTCTTTTTTCATTTTTCCCATTCCTATCGCAGCTGACTTTTATACAAAGAAGCATAAACTCCGTTTTCTTTTTCCAAAAGTTCCTGATGAGTTCCGCTTTCTACAATTGTGCCGTAATTCACCACCACAATCCGATCAGCGTTCCGAACCGTTGACAAGCGGTGGGCGACAATAAACACGGTACGGTCTTTCATCAAATTATCAATAGCTTTCTGCACCACGGCTTCCGACTTGTTATCCAACGCCGAAGTCGCTTCGTCCAAAATAACGATCGGCGCGTTTTTCAAAAAGGCACGTGCAATCGCAATCCGCTGTTTTTGCCCGCCGGAAAGCAAAACCCCCCGCTCGCCGATCCGGGTATCCAGCCCCAAATCAAGACCGCCGACAAATTCTTCCAGACAAGCGTCGCGAACCGCAGCGTCCAACTCCTGTTGGGTGGCATTTTCTTTCCCCAACAGAATATTATCGCGAATAGTCCCGTCAAACAAAAAATTATCCTGAAAAACCACCGCAATTTTGTCTCGCAGCGAATCAAGCGAAAAACAACGGATATCGATGTCGTCAATTGTCACTTGCCCCGAATTGACGTCATAAAAACGCGGCAGCAGATTAACCAACGTTGTTTTACCGCCGCCCGAATTGCCGACAAAAGCCACGGTCTGTCCAACCGCAATTTTCAAATTGACGTGTTTCAAAACCGGATGACCGGGTTTATACCCGAAACAAACGTCCCGGTATTCTATACAATCACCGACCGTCGTCAGTTCCCGAGCTTGAGGGGTGTCCCGGATTAACGGCACCCGTCCCAAATTTCCAAAGACACGCTCCATTGCCATCAACGCCATCTGCACGTTATTGTAATTGTTGCCGATCGACTTAATCGGATTGTAGAGCATGATCAGCGCCGTAATAAAAGAAACGAAGTTTCCGGCACTGATTTGCTGGTGAACGATCAAATAGCTCCCGGTCCAGATGACCGCGGCAATACCCAGCGACACAATAAAATGCATCAGCGGCGACATCATTCCCGTCCGTTGAATCATTTTGATCCCAAGCTTAAACACCGACCGTAGCGTTTCGCGAAAACGGGCACTTTGATACTTGTAAAGATTGTACGAAGCAATAATCCGATTGCCGTTATAAGTCTCGTTATAATGACTCATTACCGCCGCACCGGAAAAAATAGTCTTGTCCATCACCGATTTAATCCGGCGTCGCACCGTTGTCAGCGGATACAAAGCGCCAAACAGTATCACCACCGCAATCAGCGCCAGCTGCCACGAATTATAAAAAAGCACAAAAATCAATGATACTGAGGAAAACACCCGGGTTGTAAACAATTTCAGATTAGAAAGCAGTCCATTACAAGCCACGTCAACATCGGTATTGTAACTAATCATCACCTGCCCCGAGGTCGTCGTGTCAAAAAAAGTGGCTTCGTTGGCCATCAGACGGTCAAACAAATCCATTTTAACATCGTTGGCAATTTTGCGCCCGACCCACGTATTCAGATAAGTTGCAGCATAATTGAGCAAACTTTGCAAGCAACTGAATATAATGATTAAAATCGGAATATAATTGGTGGCGTTGGTGTTTTTTTCCACCATAACCACATCCATATAAGGCTTCAGCGACCAGGCAATAACCGCATCCATCGATCCTATCGGGATCGTTATCAAAACCGAAAGCAACGCCCGCCACCAATAAGGTTTGATATACGGGAAAATTTTTCGATAATTTTGAATAACGTACAGGGAGTCTATTTTTTCTTTTAATTTTTTAAACATGTTACAACATACACCGTTACATTTTGGGGCATTATATTCGTTTTTTCTCCAAAAGCCAACAATTTTATGCAATTTTTCCTTCACGAGCGGCAAACTTCCAATTCACGCCGTAGTTTATCCAGCCTTCCGAGCCATTCCCAAAATCGCGGTGCCTGTTCATAGCTGACTTTCTCCAACTCTAAAGCCACTTCCTGGCCTGCCGGCGGATAAACATAACAAATGTTACAATTCACCGGCGCGCATGAGCTTAAGCAGATCATCACGACCGGCATTAGGCCGGCTCTGAATAAGCGCTTTTTTCTTTTCCACATACCGGATAACCTCCCTTTCTTTTTCAACAATCTGTATTTTTGCCCGGCTTTCGCCCACTTTCACTCCCGTTTCATAAAAGGCAAAACAAAGGGCGGCCGCTGTTACCAGCGTCACCACCCAACGCACGAACGAATTTACCATATCACAAACCCGGTAAGCACCGCTCCCCACAGCCATTCTCCCAGATTCCACGCCGTTTTGCCGCCTCTCTTGAACAGCAACCGGTCAAGCGCCTCCCCAAACAGATAGCACAACGGCATTAAAACGCCGCAAAGTATAACCGGGATTGACCTCACTGCCAGCCCGGTAAAAAAGCTCCACATCAACCCGCGTAACCCCAAAGCAGCAAATCCCCATATCCGCGGATATTCCGACAAATATACAACTTTACCGTGTAATTTTATCCGAACCGAATTGACAATTTCATCAATCTGCGGCACTTCCGCCTGCGACGGCGCCGCCCCGAACAAAGCGCCGATATAAGTTCCCCATCCGAATTGCTGTCCCACATAGGCAGCAACAAATACGCAAATCGTCGTTTCGATATCCCGGGCAAACAAAGCCAAAAAAAGCGGAAACAACAGCTTGTTCCCGCTAAAATCAAACAATCCGCCGCGCACCCGGTTAAGTAATGCCCCGACGGCCATCCACAAAATTCTTATCATTTTCATCCTTTCCTTCAAAAATTATAACAAGGCCAGCCCGGCCAGCCCGAAGCGCCAGGCACATACGGCACCTACCGCCAACATACCCCACAACAGCCAATATACGCGCCGATGCCGCAGCGCCAGCCGGATCAGCCATTTCCAAAACCGGTACCGGCAATTTTCATGTTCTTTCATTGTTCACCTTTCACCAACAAAAAAATCCCCTTGCAGGAAAAATCCGATCTCCGGCATCCCGCTCTCATACAAATAATACGCCAACATCCTCCCAAATAAACTTGACTGCTCCTCAATCTATATCATTGTAAAATAAATGATTCCCTACCTCATAGCATGGACTTTTGTGAGCACTCCATTTGGGACGAACCGCCCTGGTATGATAAAAAGTGGCATTGTTGGTAAAATCCACCAACAAGCCGCCGATAGCCCGCGCTGCCAAATGCAAGCATTCGGCAAACACCGGATCATTTTCATCAACCTTCTGCAAAAGCCGGTAATTCGGATCTTTTTCGTTCCAGCACGAAAACTGGCGCGGCTTCAAACAAGTCTCGGCAATTCCCGGAATTTTCACCCCGTATTCGGTGCGGTAACCGGTAAACCACTTCCGGGCATTAAACCGGTTAATAATCACCAGCGCCACCGCTTCCATACCTTCTGCCCCCTCACCCCGTGCTTCGCCGTAAATCGTTTTGGCCATAATTTCAACATCTCTGTTACTCATCCTTGCGTTTCCTCCTATTTTTATCTGCCAGCATCAAATCCAATTTTACCTTTAATTCGGTCAAAAGTTCGTTCTGCTTGTTTATCAGCAAAATCAACCCTTCCACCCGTCCGTCATAGCTGTCTTGCCTTTTTTCCAACCCGTCCAGTTTGGTTTCCTGCCGGGCTTTCCACTCTCCCAGGCGGACAAAATTGAACAACACGCCCAAAAGCGCGGAACTGCCGCTGATTAATCCCCAATCCATTTTCTCCTCCATCAAAAAAGGGAGCCTTAGGCTCCCTTCCATTCTTCAAAAGTTTTGACTTCCAACTCCGGAAATTCTTCGGCTTTCGGAATATCACGCAGATATTGCCGATACCGCAGATATTGTTCCCGTTCTTCAACGGTCACCGGATAATCCTCCAACATCATTTTATCGGTACTCAACAGCAATATATCGCGTTTAAGCCGGATTTCGGCGCATTGTTGTTCTCTTTTGGCTTCCTCGCTCAACACCGGTTCCGGTTCTTGCTCAGGAAAATCCTCTATCACCCACTTTTCGCCGTCAAAGCAGCAGTTCTGCCGTACCGGATCAAATTCCGGCGGTTCCACAGACGTAGCGCTCGCGGGAAACAGCCATTTGCCCGGTTCCAACGGATCCGGCTGCACTTCCTCGCTCCCTAAATATTCACCTTTTTGATTGTAATTATATGCTAACATATGGTTTCTCCTTAATATTTAATTAAAAAGTTCAACGCATGGTTGCGCGGCGTTACATGCATGGAACTGCCGTAAATCGAAGACGACGCCGATGCTTTCATCGTATAGACAGTCTTGGCATTTGCCGTACAAGCATTCGTAAACGTTGTGACGGACTCCGGACTGCCGCAAGAAAAGCACCCACTGCTGGATCCATTAAACCATCCGGTATTTGACGCAAAAGTTCCGGTAATTTCCGGTAAACCTTCGCCTTGCCGTTTTCCGATCGCTGATGTAATCCCCGACAAATAACCACGAATAAAATCACCGCGAAAATCCGGCAGGTTAAAAGTGGTCGAACCGTCACCGCTGCCGTAAGTGGTACCGAGAACACTGAACAAATCCGCATAAGTCGTACGGCTGACGGCAGCTCCGTTACAAATCAAATAACCGCTCAAAGACGCCAGCGGATATATAATAACTGTTCCCGGGTGTACAAAATGAGTAGAATTGATACTCTCCGCCCAATATTTCGCCGATCCTTGCGGATGCTGAGAAATCGACCCGATCGCCCATTTTTGTGCTTCCTCTCTATAAGACAAAGCAGATTCCGTACTGGCAAGTATTACTTCTTGTAAACGTTCAACTCTTTCCACGTCTCTTTCCACATCCATTTGATAGTTCTGAACTATCATCTTCATATTATAAGTAGCAGAAGCAGCCATTTGCGTATCTTCAAGCGCCTGATTGATGATCACGGTTTTTTCCTCGGCGTTCTGATTAAACTCCTCACTAAGATTATCGGCAAAATTTTGCAAATCCGCCTTCAGTGAATCGTCCACATAATCATGCAAGGCCGGCCGGATTGTCTCCTGATCAAACAGTTCAAGGGCCGGTTTTATATTTTCTTCGGCATAGCGGTCAATTTTCTCTTCCGCGGCACTCACTGCCTCGGTTTTGCTCTGCTCTATTTCTGTTTTCTTAACCGAAGTAAAAGCTTCCAGTTCCGGTTTTGAAACATCTTTAACATACTGGCAAATTTCATCGCGTCCATATTGAACATGAAATACCGGCACATCAATTTCCAATTTCACTTCTTTCTGAAACAACACTTCTACCGAGGCTTCTTCGGCCGCCGCAAGTGCTAATATTGTTTGTTTTTCTGCCATTTCTCACCTCGTCACCTGTTCTGTTATTTTAAAAACGCCGACTTTTCCAACTTGTTGCGGATAAATGGTATGAACCGCACCATTGGCAAATTTCAGCTCAATGTCGCAAACATAGTCCCCAACCTCAATATCGGTATTTTTGGGCGTCAGAGCGATAACGGCTTTCCCTTTTCCTGCATCAAGAATTTCTCCTTCCACCGTAAACATGACCTTATTTTCTTTCTGATCTTTGACAGTCATCCGCAAAACACATCCGCTCAAATCCACATCTTTGCTTCGACTGTCCCGCAAATGTAGCAAAATATCAAAACTGTCTCCCTGCCGCACAACTATCCCGTTAGATGTCATATATCCTACCATCGTTTAGTCCTCCTTCACCTTAATGAAATAATTAAGCGCAATATTCTTCATCCGGGTTTCACTGCCAACTCGTCCCGATGCTCCGCCCGAAGTTTTAAAACCTGCAGCAGCGGAAGCATCATTGGCATAATAAATACCAATGGTACGGCCGCCACCCGCACAAGCAGACTGAGCCCCCGGCAATCCGTGTGTATGGCTTTGAACCTGATCTGCCTGATAACTGCCGAAAACGCGGCTGCTGTCATAACCGCGACCGTTGTCATAACCACGTACGACAACCCCGCGACAATCCGGCAAATTAAAAGTTGTTACCCCGTTTCCTCCACCGAAAGCGGTTCCGATCGCTTTAAACAAATCTCCATATTCATCACGCGATACCGCACGTCCGTTACAGATCATCCACTTTCCGTGATCTTTCTGCAATGCCGAGCATTTGATATCTCCCACCATCAGCGATCCGTTGATGGTCGTGGTCACTTCGGTCTTAACCAGTTTCACTTTGTCATCAACCTGTTTCAGGTTTACGGCATCACTTTCCTCCACCGCATTACCCAGCCGAACCACCTTAAAACCTCCGGCATTAACGTTTCCTTTCATCGCTACTGTCCCGCTGCGCAAAAAACATTGGTTTAGCCCTTCGGCAAAATTATCATCTTCAGCATCGTGATGATCAGTCACAATGTCAATATCATCTATTCTGTCCTGTTCCCAGCTGTGCAGCCGGGTAAAATTTCCCTGTGAATCAAAAGGCATCGATTTTCTCCCTATAAAAAAACCCGGAAGTATCGTTCCGGGTTTATGTTTCAACAAAAACAACTAATAAAAATAATTACTTTTCACACGCCAGCGCATAATTAACCCGCAGATAACCGTCTTCGCCGACCGTTACCGCATCCGGTTTAACATCACGCACTTCCTGAGCAATCAAACCGATCTGTGTCTGCGGCGAACCGATAAAATTAAAACGGTAAACCGTCAAACCGTTATCCAGCTGTCCGACCGGACTGATATTTTCCTTCAGACGCAGATCCGAAGACGCTGAGGCCAGCATCGCTATTGAATTCACAAGCTGTACCCCGTCTTTAAGAGTCAAACCTTGAGACGACCGTTGACTTTGATCGGTAATCTGATCCGAAGCCGCATTCCAGGCATCAAATTTATCCTTCTGCACCTGATATCCGCTGATGCTGTTCTGCAGGGACTGCAAAATCTCGCTCAGTGACAATTGACGGGCATTGTTGGTAAAGTTACCGGCCGTCACCATATCGTTCAAACTGTTTGAAAATGCATTCTGTCCCTGAATAATACTGTTGTAGGCCGCATTCTGCAACGCATCATACTGCGAGTCCTGCAAAGTAGAGAACGCATTCTGATAGGCATTGCTCCCCACTGCCAGCCCCTGATTTTGCAAACGGGTATTCAAATCCGCCGCATCAAGCGAGAACTGCTTGTTCAATTTATCCGCGGCCTGGTTATATACGGCATTTTCCATACGCTGCCGGGCCTCATCCGAACCGTCCGCACTATAAACATAATTCGGCAGTTGAGAAGATAAGGCATAGGCGTTGTTGGCCACATTTTTATAAGTGTTGTCCACCGTCGAGGTGTCCAGCCCGTCAAGATAATTAGAAAATTTGCCGGCAGCCCAAAGAGCCTGCGGACGAGTGGTTACAGAACGTGAACTGTTACCGCCCCCAAAATTGTTAGACATTGTTTTTCTCCTTTGTTTTAAAAAATTTACATTCGTTTTTCAACATGCCCAGAACGTACACGTCCCGGCCGTTTTCCCGATATTGCCGCATTTTTCCCTCTTTGCGAAAACCGACCCCGGTCGCCAGCCGAAGAGACGCCTGATTATCAACATCAATCAGTGCGTTCACTCTCCGACAGCCCCACAGATCAAAGACAATACCGAAAATTATTTTCAGCACCCGGCGGGTGCACCAACGTTTATCGTCGGTATAAATGCTGAGCCATACATCATTTCCCGGTTTTAAAGCAGTGTATAAAATACCGCCCGCCATTTTCCCGTTGATCAAAAATCCCAGAGCGGCAGAATTCTCCGGATTTGCATCTTCCATTTCCAGTTTACCGGCAATCAGCTTGGCAATCCTGCCATCATCATCTATGACAATCTTACAAGATTCCGCTGCCTTGTTCATAACGTACTCCCGTATTATACCATTCCACCAAATTGCCACGTGTTTTGGTTTTAAACACAACCGCTCCTTTAAAACCGCTGGCACTGCTACAGATCCACTGGTTATATACTGCTCCCTTCAAAGTGGCCCATTTGGTTCCGGTCGGCGAGGCCAACCGGCTCCACTTGGTTCTGATACCGCCTGACGACCACTTTGTCATCCCGGTATTGCCGATATTTTCAGCATAATTCTGTTCCGTATCGTCAAAATCGGTATCAACAAAGATATTAAGCGCAAACTGGGTCGAACTTTTGGTTCTCGGATTGATCATCTGAATTTTTTTCAAATTCTCATTGCCGAAATTCGAATAAGCCTGCCGGATATTTCCCAAAATATGCAACCCGTTATCCGAATACCCTTCGTCAAACAAATACACCCCGCTTGCCGAACCGAAATACAGCCTTCCGTTCAACAATCCCCAGCATAAAGAACGAATACCGGTAAAGCGGCACCACGCCCCCGAACTCAAATTAATAACATGCTGCTCAAACTGGCTGCGCACCGGCACATTAAACAAAGCATAACCGCCGCGCGGATAAATAATTCCCTGCCACCCGGCCAGGCTTTTGTTGTCCTTAACCCTTTCCAGCACCAACCCGCGAATTTTGTCACTGTACGCCATGCCTGCCGTCCCGCCCTGAGCCAACGGCATCACCTGGGAAAGCGGGATATATCCGTCTTCGGAAATCATCACGACGTCGCCCTGATACTGGAACACACAGCGCCAACCGATCGGCCGGCTGACATAATATTTTCCCTTCAGACTCCAGTCATTGGCATTTCCGGGATCGTTTCCGGCATAAACCAACACTTCACCTTCCGAGGTAATAAACAACGTCAGGTCATCAATTCCCTGTCCGCCGTCCTGAGTCCAGCAGGCAACGGCTTTCAAATGACCGCCGCGGGTTACCAAAGTCGAAAAATCCAGTTCGATCAGTTTTCCCTGCACCTCACCGGCATTTTCGGAGTACCAGCACTTCAAAGAATTGTGCTCAATATAAAACAACCGTTGTTTGGAAACCGCCACCGAAATCAGTTTGCGGGGATCAAGCCCGGTACCGCTGATTTCACAATTATGCCATCCCCATTCGCCGTTACTGTTGCGATGATAACTGACCGGCAGGTCATAACCGTTGCAAGCCAGCAACCGCTCCTTAAATTGTGCATGCTGCCATTTGTTGTTCAAATAACTGCTGCCGCTTTCCGTAACCGCTGTCGGCGTGGTTATATCCCATATTTTTCCGTCGCCACAGGCAAACAAACGATCCCCTTCGGAGTGGTGAAATTCCATCAGAGTTTCTATTGCTATACCGGTGTCATTAAGAGCATATGAACGATAGCCGCCGCGAAGACATACTTTGGTTTCCGACGGATAATAATTATCCATAACAATCGCATCGGTTTCGTTCATCATATCCAAACTGTCACGGGCATTAAGACCGCCGGTTGGCGCCGGAAGGGTATAGTTATAAGACCGCCATCCGCGGTTAACTGCTTGCTTTTCCATGAATAATCACTCCTGAACTGGTTAAATCCGTTACCAAACCGCCGGCAAGATTGATGTCACGGGTCGCCAGCGTCGCCCCAAAGCGTTTTCGGCATTCTTTTTCATACTCATTGTATTCTTCTTCGTAGCTTTGACCGTTTCTTGCCTGCAACCGCCACCGAATGGCCAACTTGACCAAATATTCGTCAAACACCGGAATATCGGTGTCCTCGGAGAGTTCTGTTTTTTCGGTAAACATTTGCCGGTCATACGCAATAACGGCCGAACGATACTGAAAAGCGATTCTTATATCTCCCGGCGGCGGCGTTAAAAAGCGAAACATCGAATTCTGAATTTTAAACTTAATTTCGCCGCTGTTGTCATGAAAATATTTTTCCCGCTGCCACTGCTCGGGCGTTACCGCACCGATCAGTTTTTCGGCACCATCGCGAATATAAACGGTATTATTCAATAACTGATAAAAATCCGGACAAAAATCACAAATCGGATAATCACTCTTGCCGGCTACCGTTCTTAAAACACCGTCCTTGGTCAGTTCCTGCCAGTCGCCGTAACGCAACAAACCGTTCAGAGCATCATTTGCCACACTCAAAAAAATCTTTTCGTTTTGTCCGGCATTTTTAAACAAACTTGTCGGCGCCTGCACACAGGCAACCGCCGCCACGTCTTGACAAATCTGTAATATGTTTTTCATTTTTTTCTCCTGCTGCTTTTCTTTTCAACCGCGGCCGTGTCCTTCTGTTTCTTAAGTTCGGCAACCTGTTCTTCCAAATACCTAATCCGATCCAAATATTGCTCTTCTTTTTGCTGCCACTGCTTAAGCGAGAGGTTGTTCTTAGCCTGCTGCAAAAACTTCTGGGCCAAATGTCGTTCATCGGCAATTCCCAGTTGCGCCGCTTTGTCTTCGGGCATCTCGTTCAAAGCTTCCACCGTAAAAATCCCGTGTACTTTCAGCGTTTCCACTTCAGCCCGGTTCAAAAAGGCAAATTGTTCCAGCGGGGTTCCTTCCACCACTTGTTTCTTACCCAGCTGATAACGGGCATACTCGACCGGAAAACGCCGGATTTTTTCCGCCGTCGCCGGCTGATCGTAAACTTCGGAATTATTGTCCTTAATCCTGATCTCGCAAAAACAGGCCAGTCTGAATTTCGGCAGCCCGTTTGCCCCCACTTCACCGGTCTTCACCGCCCGGTCATAAAAGCGGGCAACCACGCCTTCTTCGCTGCAACTGTTATTTGCAATTCTTTCAAACATCGCAAAATCCATTTTTTTCTCCTAAACAAAAAAGCGGCAATTTTGCCGCAATAATTAAAAAAATGCAGGCAACTCATTACCTGCCGCTTTCAAAACTCCTATTTTAACCGTAATCGGTTTTTACAATTTATAATAGAAATTATAAATTGCTTCTCCGCTATACCGCATATCACTGTTCACACTTCAATCAGACAGTTTTCAATCCGAGTCCTATATTCTCCGCCAATCTGTGTCCCGTAAATCTGTAGCAGCTTCCTCCTCATATCACGACAACCGCCTTTAAAATCTCATCAATATAAAAAGAAAGCCCGGCTAACCCGGGCTTTCTCCTCTACCATTACACCGTTTTTTTACATCCCTATTCCGGATTGCTTTCTGTTTTGGTTTCAGCATCAGCAGAATCATCAGCGGATTTATCAATCAAAACCCCCTGCAAAGCGGCATTAGACATTGTCATATTGCCGGCCCAGCCAACGATCTTATAAATCGCGTCCTGATTAACCGCCATCCGGTCACCGCCGATTACTTTCATATCACGATCCTTATGGGTACGCAGATAAATGTAGTTCGTATTCAGGAAATACATTTTGTCATCCGGACAATTACCGCCCTGACCGCCATCAAACACTACATCGGCGCCTTTATAACGCAGAGAAGTAAACCCGGCTTCTGCCAGTTTCGGTTCGGTATAACGCTGCAAAGCCGTCAAAGACTGTTCAAAATTGACATACATGTTGTTGCCGGCAATAATCAGATCCGGTTTGTCCGAACCACGACACAGCGACAGAAACATTTTATCCATTGCCGGGCGCAGGGTTTCGGCCGTAAAAGCCGTGGTTGCCATCACCGACTTGTTACGCCAGAATTCGTTGCCCGAAGTTGCACGGTTAATTCCGCCCACCGTACCGGTCTCCGGTGCATCGGCCACCAACAGGGCCAAACCGCCGATTGCTTTGCCGCCGGCAGCGGTACCGTCGCCGTATACGGCCTCGGACATCTTGTTGCACATGGTTTTCTGAGCGTTGTCAATTCGTTTTTCAAACAAATCCATTACCTGATATTTACCCGAGTTCTTCAACATATCTTCACCCGAAACCGCAACCGGAACCGCGCATAGTTTCAGACTGTATTCGGCAGCGGTAAACAGCTGTTTCGGCGTATACTGAATCGAATCATAACCCGAATACCAGCTCATATCGCCCTGACCATATTCCAGTTCTTCCAAAATTTTGGAACCGCCGTGAATCACACGATTGTGCCCTTTGGCTCGCAGACGATTCAAAAGCGCATTGTTGCTGGAAACGGCATCGGCAATCTGGCCGCTGCGGTTTTCCAAAGTGAACGTAAAAATTTCATTATAGTTTTGATTAGCCATTTTATTTTTCCTTTATAAAAAATGATTTAATAGATTGTTGTTTCATAATTATTTGTTTAATCTTCCAATTCGGCGAATTTTCTTTCCAAAATCTGACGAGTCGTCAGATTTTCCAAACCACCCGGCGCCGCCGCTTTGCCTTGCGGCGAAAAACCGGCAGCCTTTGCCTTGCGGGCGGCTTCCGCTGCGGCGGCAGTTTCCGCATACCGGCGTTCACGTTCGTCAAAACGTTGCTGCAACCGGCGCAAACTTTCCGTCAACAGGGCAATTTTAAATTCGCTAATTTCCGAGGCACGATCCGTTTTTCCCGCAAAATCAGATTCAACACCATACGCCTTGGCCAAATGGTGCAAGGTTTCGCGCGGTGAAGCTTCCAACATTTCTTCGGCAAAAATCAGCTTCTCAATCCAGTCACGCGCCGACTTAAAACCGTGTCGGCACCCTTTGGTCGAAAAAGCTTCATCTAAAAAACGTTTAGCCTGCAGTTCATTGTTGAGTCTGGAAAAAGCTCTTTCAATCTCGCTCTCCCGTTCATACAGATAACGCCTCATAACGGGCGGAAGAGATTTAAAAATTTCCCAATACTCTTTCTTATAAGAAGGCGGTGCCTGCAAATATTCATCTGCATCCATCAGCTCTTCTTCCATTTCCGGACTTTGCGGATAATCCGCCGAAGCCGGTCCTAAATTCTCATATTTCTCAAACTGTTCCTCCAGGAACCGTCTGGTGTCACTTTTTTGCATACCATATACTCCTTTTATAATTACGAATAAACTCTGCCCACAGATCCTTGCGCAAAGCCCGTTCATTATTAAGACGCACTTCTTTGCGAAATTCGTCCGAATAATCTCCTGCCAAGGCAAGATTGTTTGCCTTTAAAAAACGATCGACATCCTGCTGGCAGGATGCCGTAGAACCGTCCGGAAGCACAATCTCTTCCGTCCACTGCTTGTTAAAGTAGGTCACCGTCTCACCTCTCCTTTCGCCTCCAGTTCAAGCTTTTGTGTCTTGATCATCGTTTCCGCCGCCAGCTGACGGTTTTCCAGATCAATCCGTTGTTGTTCAAGCCTCTCTTTCACTTCAAGCTCTTTGGCTTTTAACTGGTTTTTCTGCAATTCGATCGTTAAGATCGGGTTTTCTTGCGGCTGCTGAAGAGCTGCCTGCTGTTGTTGCTGTTCCTGTGCTTTCTGCTGTTGTTCCAAAAATACCGAAACGTCGGCAAACACTTTTTCCAGCATATTCTCAAAAACCCGGCCGCGCGGCAGCGTATCCACCACTACTTCAATCATGGTTTTATACAGCGGCAGCAACAACGGCTGCTGAGTAACCGTGGTCAGCGCCGTCATCACCATTTCATTAATCGTCTTCACCGCCATTATCGCCCGGTTGCTTTCTTCATCACGGTTAAACACCGCGTCGGTCTCAATGCTGAAAACCATTCCGCGCAGCTTTTCGGTTTTCAGAATATTCACCGCCGCATCCACGGTCTGTACATCCTGACGTTTGGCCTCATCCAAAAAACCTGCCAAACGCTCCGGCTCAAACATTTCACAGATAATTTCAGCCTTAATCCGCAACAAATCACGAATAAAGCGCTGCATGTCATTCTGCCGATCCTGATTACGCAAAGTGCCGAAGTTGGTCTTCTTAATCACCGCCGTCGCCGTATCACTCTCATTGGAATTTCCGCGCATAATGTCACTCACGCCAGTAACGTCAAAAATACTGGCAATCACTTCCTGTCGCCGCAACGCCAATTGCTCCAGCGCTGTCACATACTGCTCAATCGGCGCAAAATCGACAATTCCGCGAATACCTCCCGATTCCCGTAGTTTCACAAAATCGCTTACCGCCACCAGCGTGACATCTTTACTCAAAATATCCGCCAACTCAGGAAAGGCGTTATCATAAGCACCGCTCACTTTTAATGCCTGCATTGTCAGCTTCATTCGCGAATTAATGCCATTCAATTCATTCAGCATCTCCCGAATCATGCAATAATCCGGCACCGGAATAATGCTATCGTTGGTGGCAGTAGCGTAAATCGGCTTCGGACAAGGAAAAAAACCGTTGATATTCAACAAATTTTCCCCAACTTTCAAAAAGCGGTCCGACACCGCCTTGGACAACCAGAAGATCTTGCCCGACAATTTGTCCCACACTTCGTATATACAAATATCGCCATTGTCGTCCTCACCCTTCCATAAACTCTCGCCAAACTCGTCCGAGGCTTTTTCACGACTCATATAGATCTTTCTTGCCACCCAGGTCACATCTTCCCATACGCCGACACGGTCAGTGTCGGTCAGAAAATACCGCGGATCCAAATAAATAGATTCCACGGTCTCCCCGCTTTTCACCGTAATCTCAGCTTCCGGATTAAGCGGATCTGCGGTTGTTTCAATCTTAGGCTTATACTGTTCCCAAATAATTCCGGCACCGGAAATCAGAAAGTCATTGCGTGCATATTTGATCACACTGTCAAAATCAAACTGTTCCAAATCCCATTTCAACGCCTTTTCCAACATTTCACAGGCCAGCTTTTCAGCCTTGCCCGAATTTTTATCCGAACGCTCGACGTAAAACTTCGGCTGCCTGAAATATAAAAAAGGTTTCAACGTTTCTATCGACGACCAAAAAATATTATATTTTCCGCCGCGACTGCTTTTGCTGTCTTTGTAAAACTCTCTGGTTTCCTTCACCAAATCATAATACTTCGCATACGCCTTCTCGGCATCGCCGATTTTTTTCAGCCATTCTTCCACTTGACTGCGCTCGTTTTGTTTATCCTCACTCATCGCATAACACTCCCAAAATACTGTTTTCGCGAACCACAACCACATTTTCATCCGGGGTTTCCAGTTCATCAAACACATGAAACAAAACCCGCTCACCCGGCTTCACCGTCTTCACCTGCTCGCCTACACTCTCCACGATGCCGGTCGTCCGCGGTTCTTCAATATCAACCGCCAGCAGCACCCCGCCGGGTGTTTTTTCCTGCTTTGGTTCGACCCGGATAAAAACCCGGTCGGCAATTGCTTTTATTTTCATTTTTCCTCCTTAAAAAAATCTCCGTACCGATAAAAAAGCCGGCGTTCAGTCAAAACCGCCGCCGGCTCAGTATCCTATTCGCCCTGATATCTTCCGATCTGTCCGCTCAGCGCCATCGGCAACAACGGGTCGACAATTCCGCGGCTAAAATCAAGATAACGTTGAAAAGAATTCAAATCCTGATGGGCAAGCATATTTGCAACTTCCTGATTATAGGCCTGACTCCATCCTTGCCGATAGTTTGCATACTGCGGAACACTCCGATCCATCAGTCCTTGCAATTTACCTGCTGCTTTCGCTGCTCCCTGACCTTCCAAAACTTTTCTTGTTCGGTCCAGCACCATAAAATCAGTATTTGCAAGACCGCTTAAATGCTTATCGCCGCGTTTGGAGATATCAATTGCTTTTTGTACAGTCGCATTTTTATCCGCCAAATGAGCTATTTCTGACAAATAACCGTCTTTAACCGCCTGCGGACTAATACCGGTCGATTGCATAAAACGGTTACTAACCTCCAGATCATTAACCGGATGTCTGAACTCATTGGCAATGTATCGGCTGTTTGGGGTTGCAAACTTATTAAAAATTTCTCCCTCACGCCGTTGAATAACCAAATCATACATATCTCTCTTAGATCCTGTATTATGATATTTGGTCATAAAATACTTGGTCGGCCGCTGCTGGGTAAATTTCCACGCCGCAACGTCAGGCTTGGTATAAGTGTTTGACAGTGTATCCAACATTCCTTTTCGACCTTCGTCTTTCATAAAATGGTTCACCTTGCTCGTACCGTCGGAATATAAACTTTTATTAATTTTCCGTGCTTCGTTGTTTAAAATCTCGTCATAAACTTTTTCGTTTCTCACTTTATAAGGAGTCCTCGGTGTCCCTGGAAGTTTATTAAAATGTCCGGAAATTTCATAAACTTCCATATCTCCCACTTTTCCCAACTCATCCAGCATCGGCTTGGTCTTCAAATTGGCACGCCGCTTAAATGCAGCAACGTCATCCCCGTAGTGTTTCGGAAGCATACCGCTTTGCTGTAAGTTCCGCGCTTCCTGCATCGCAAAATCCACACCGGCTTCCCCGGTCGGTCCGCGGCGTATCTTTGTAATACTCTGCAATTTCGGACTGTATTTTGTCATTATCGGCCGCAAATAACGTCCGCCGGCCTGCAATGCTCTGCCAAAAGCATATCCTGACATTGCACCGTTTACACCACCTTCAAGCATATTTATTAAAAGATCTTCCGGATTCTCAGTCGCAAAAGCCGCATTTATCATTCCGTCAATACCGCCGCCGACCGAACTTTGCGCCACCCCTTTAAGCCCCGCTTTTGCCAAACCGCCGGACAAAGCCGAGCCACCGCCGACCATATTACCGGCAATTTCCAAACCGGCACCGGTCAGAGAATTGACTAAACCGATTCCGGCATCGTCCGCCGCTTGCTGCAATCTTTGTTTGCGTTCTTCATAATTACCGCCCAACTTACGGTTCAACCAGTCATAAGCGCCGAAAGTCGCCCCGCTCAGCACGCGCTCGGCACCCTGCAATGACTGCCCGCCAACATCCAGCCAATCATCCAAGTTCATGTTCTTAATCCCCTGCCACAACGGACTGGCATTGTTCCATTTTTCAGCCTGTTGAAGATTGCATTCAGCCACAATTTCTTGCGGCGTCAACTGCCGAACCGGTTGCTTCTTAGGATACCCCCACTCATCCAAATTGCGTCTTTCAAACTCATCTTCAACCAGTTGCTGAGTTCTTTCCCAACCTTCCCTCTGGGCCTTAAATCTGTCATAACTCATTTCATTTTCCCTATTTTTTACTAATTAAAACAATTGCAAAGCTACATAACCCGTCCCGCTTTTTTATACAAAAAAAACGGCTTCACGCCGCTCTGCTCCCTATTTGCCGCCGCATCCGGTTACCAACCGCTGCCCGGCTTTTGTTCGGCCAGCCCGAACATTTCTTCCACCGACACCTTACCGTTGCCATACAATTTCGGAACACCGTAATCATAAACCGGCTCGGCAAATGTCAGTGCCAACGCGTCTGCCTTATCCGGCGAGCGCCCCAACCGTTTTTTAATTTCATCCTTATCTTCCAGTTGCAGCCGTCCTTTGCCGTCAAATTTTTTATTGATACTTATCAGCTCATCAAACAAATCTTCGTCCACCGGCAATTGCGGCGGCGGAAGTTCTTCCAGCCAGCGGTTAATTTTATCCCACATCTCCGCACGTCGGTTAAAATACCGATCCGCTTTCAGTGCTTTTTCGCCAAAATAAATCCCACGGATAATTTCACCAAAACCGCGGTCTTTCAAAATGTCATATACCCCAGCTCCCTGACCGCCGACATCCATAAACATCCTCATCGGATGATACTCTTCGATAATTGCCGTCGCCGCATTGGCAACTTCGACGTTACTCAGTTTTTCATAACATTCAAAACCCGTGCATAATCGTCCTTTACGAAAGCAAAATGTTGTTTTGTCATTCCCAAAGCGGGCAATATCCAACCCGACAATCAACGGAGAAGTTGTCGATTCAATCTTCGGCTCAAATGCACGCCGTACAGATTCGGCAGAGATCAACCGTGCATCACCCTGTGATATCGGTGCTCCCATCCAGATATGCAGATAACTTTCAGGGTTCTCGCGCCGGCACTTTTCAGCCAGATATTTCATCTCTTCCGGGCAAAACGGATTATCGCAGTAATTAACCCGCCGCACCCAGGTCCGTTTATCCGGATTAGCTGCCACCGCCATCCATAACGGATCGTTTTCATACAAGCGGTTCATCGAAATCCAAATTTCCGACCCGTCCTTACGAATCGTCGGTTCCAAAATTTCCCAACTTTTGCGGCTGATCGTCTGCGCTTCCTCAATCCAGGCAATATCCACCCCTTCCAACGATTTGATCTTCTGACTGTCCTGTTCGCGCAATCCCTTAAAAATAAACCGTGTCCCGGTAATCAGATTGTCAATCCGGTCTTCATACACTTTATAGTCATTCAAACCATAAAACGCTATACGGTCGCACAAAAGCTTATGTACCGAATCTTTGATAGAATCCTGAATTTCACGCAAGCAGGCAATCAACAGCTTTTTCTTACGCCCTAAAATAAGCAAACTGTCGGCAAAGGCATAGCTTTTGCCCCCCGCCCGGCCGCCATAACAAAATTTAATCCGGTATTTCTTCATCATCAACGGCGCAAACACTTCCGGAATATGCGCTGTTATTTTTTTCATTTTCTCCTCCCTGTTCCGATTTAAGTTCACTGTCTTTGACAAAACGTACCAACACTTGTTTCAATTCGCCGTCGGCTTTGTTTCTGACGTCGTTTTTCTCAATCCAGCCATGGTTGGCTTTCAAGGCCGTAATCGACATAGACGAATTGTAAAAGCCCAACCCCGCCGCATTCATCAGCCATTCTTCCTGATATAAAAGCGCCTTTACATACGCCTCGGCAAACTCAGGATACTTCTGCCGCCATTTTTCCAACGTACCGAAAGCCACGTCAATCTCATCGGCAAACCGCACCAGCGACGGACACGGCGCCGGCACTTTTTCACAAATCTCTTCGCTCTTATCGCTTTTCTTGTTGTATACCGTCCGCATCTCCCGATGATACAATGGCGCATTTTTAAACCATGAAACCAATTGCTTGGCATACTCGGGACGATATTCATCCACCTTTAGTTTTTTTCGCATTTTCTCCCCTGACATTAATTAAACTTTTATATTGATCCTCACCGCCGCCGCAACACCTCAATAACCTCAACCCCGACCGCAACATGCCCGCTGCATCGATCTCAGTTTTTGCAACAACCAAACTTGTTTCGACGACTCCCCGGCTTCGGCTTTTGGTCCTCCGCCGCTCCCGGCATTTTCTCGTTCCCCCGGCCGCCGCAACACGCTATAACTCCGGTCTCTGCCAAATCACTTGAGCATGCAGCAAAAAAATGATGCCGCTTTTTTGAAAGCGACATCATCAGGAAACAAGATTTAACTATAAAGGACTGATCAACACAAGATTATCTGACTTTACCGCCTGTCTGCTTAAGCATCCCCGCGGCATAAATATTCAAAAAAAAATGGACGAACCGGAAAAAATATCCACCTCATCCATTATGGAAATGTTTATACTACAAATTGTCGTAAAAATCAACACTTTCTACACCAGGTTGTGGATAACTTTAACAAAAATTGTTTTAAATTAATAATAACAACGAGTTAGAGTCGGCGAACAAATAAAACAGTTTTGTCCGCCTTCCCCATCAGATCAGATTATTTTCACAATCAGCATTCTTCATCAAACAAAACTTTACGCTCCCTTGCACAAATCATTAATGATCATACGCGGAGTATAAACTTTTTGGTGCATAGCATTATCGTGCAAATTCAACAGGTACTCCGAACGTTGTTCGGTGCTGTCAATTGCATTAACTGCCAATATGGTTTCCCTGCTCACCGTTTCATATCGACATAACAAAGCTTCAATTCCACATAATAAATTATATGTATTTACGGCTGACGGTGTAGTTATATCAGAACGTTCTGCAATATTCAGAAGCCTGCGAAACTCATTTCTCAATTTCTCAGGGTACTGATATTTATCATAAAAATTAACATGTTGATATTTTTG
>UQCS01000003.1 GCA_900539605.1 uncultured Azospirillum sp.
TTATATAGAAGCTATAAAAATGCACCTGTACAGTTATCAACCGAAGCACAATCTATAATTAAAATATTGACATTTTTACAATACTTTTAAGCTAATTTTTATAATTAATCTACCCAAGGTTTAGTTTATGACGACGCATCTTTCTGCAATTGATACCGGCTTAGCCTGCTTTGCAATCCTTGCCAACTATTTTGAAAAACCGATTTCTATCGACCAAATTAAACATAAATACGACCGCCAGACCTCACATTTTGAAGAATACGAACTGCTGCTGGCCAAAGAATTTTCTTTCAAGGCCCGATTTATCCAAACCAACTGGGAACGGCTTGATAAAATAACTCTTCCGGCAATTGCACAAGCCGACGACCGGACTTATTTTGTCATCGGGCGTACAACTTCCGACAAAGTACTGATTCAGGACCCGCAATCGGGAAATCATCCGCAAATCTTAAGCAAAGAACAGTTTTTACAAAAATGGAACGGCAGACTGCTGCTGATGACTTGCCGCGACTTTCTCAGCGGCAAAAACCGCAAATTTGATATTTCATGGTTTATTCCCGCTATTGTCAAATACCGGCGTTTGTTCGGAGAAGTGCTTCTGGCTTCGTTTTTTCTGCAGCTTTTTGCCCTGCTCTCGCCGCTGCTGTTTCAAGTCGTTATTGATAAAGTTTTGGTCAATCGCGGATTGTCCAGCCTCGATGTTTTAATGGTGGCCTTGATTTGCATTTCCGTTTTCGAAACACTTCTCGGCGCCCTGCGCACTTACACCTTTTCTCATACCACAACCCGGATTGACGTCGAGTTGGGCGCCGGGCTTTTCAAACATCTCATTCGTCTGCCATTGGCCTACTTCGGCGCCCGGCGGGTCGGGGATACGGTTGCCCGCGTGCACGAACTGGAAAACATCCGCAGTTTTCTTACCAGCTCTGCTCTCACGCTGATGATCGACTTTTTCTTTACCCTGGTCTTTTTCACCGTCATGTTTTTCTATTCAGCAACATTGACGTTAATCGTTCTGTTGTCTATCCCTTTTTATATCGTTTTATCACTGGTGTTCACCCCCATATTGCGCTCCCGCATCGATGAGCGTTTCCACCGCGGTGCCGAAAACCAGTGTTTTCTTGTCGAAGCTGTCTCCGGGGTCGAAACTGTCAAGTCGTTGGCGGTTGAACCGCAAATGCAGCGCCGTTGGGAACAACAGCTAGCGGCTTATGTCGGTGCTTCTTTTCGTGCTTCGCACATTAACAACATTGCCGGGCAACTGGTACAATTGATACAAAAAATTACCATGGCCCTGACATTGTGGATCGGCGCTTCGTTAGTCATGAAAGGCGAATTATCGGTCGGTCAGCTGATTGCGTTCAATATGCTCTCCGGGCGTGTTACCCAGCCGATCCTCAGGCTTTCGCAATTATGGCAGAACTTTCAGCAGGCTAAGATCTCCATTGAAAAACTTTCAGATATTCTTAATAATCCGGCCGAAGATAACCAAAACGTATCGAAAGGCAGCCTCCCCGCCATCCGCGGAGAAGTTGAGTTTCGTGATATTGTTTTCCGTTATCTTCCCAACGGGCCGGAAGTTCTCAAAAAAATCAGTTTTAAGGCAGGCACCGGGCAAAAGATCGGTTTTGTCGGTCCCAGCGGATCGGGAAAGTCTACGATTACTAAACTTATTATCCCCGAAAGCGGCAAAATTTTAATTGACGGTATCGATATCTCCACCGTCGACGTTGCCTGGCTGCGGCGCCAAATCGGCGTCGTTTTGCAGGAAAATTTTCTGTTTAACAAAACGGTACGCGAAAACATCGCTCTTACCAACCCCGCGGTTTCTGCCGAAAAAATTATGGCGGCAGCCAAGTTGGCCGGCGCTCACGACTTTATTACCGAACTGCCGCAAGGGTATGATACGCTGATTGAAGAACGGGGCGCATCGCTTTCGGGCGGTCAGCGCCAACGGATTGCTATTGCCCGCGCTTTGGTCAATAACCCGCGCATTTTGATTTTCGATGAAGCAACTTCGGCCCTCGACTACGAATCCGAAAAAATTATCCGCCGGAACATGGCATCAATCTGCCGCGACCGAACTGTATTCATCATTGCTCACCGGCTGTCTGCTGTCCGCGACTGCGATTGCATTATAACCGTCGAAAAAGGGGAAATCACCGAAACAGGAACCCATGGGGAACTGTTAAAACGCGGAGGCCGCTATGCTCATTTATGGAACTGCCAGAGCGATACGGCAGAAACGGCAAACGCCGCATTATCGAATATCTGCTCTCGCCGTTAATGAAATACCTTGACGAAAGCCTGCGGGAAAGATAAAACGCCTACACGGCTTTGCCGAGCAGTTTTTTCATCCGCAGCTGATTGCGCACTGTTTTCTTTTCCTGCTTATATATTTTTCGTTTGGAGCCAAATGTCAATTTGGACAGCAAAATATATTTCAACAGTTTTATCCGTCCGGCTTCTTCCAAACCTTCCCTTTGCGCCATGAAAATTTTGCCTTTGCGGATGGCAAAACAATAATCCAACTCCATCCGGTTGGCTTCGGCTACAATCTGTTCCAGTTCTTCCGGCGAAAACAAGTCAAAAAACATAATGCTGATCTGAGTGCGACAAAAATCGGATACGGCCGCCCGTTTTTCCGCCGGCAATTGCCCTCGGTGCCAAAATTCAACAACAAAACGGCTTACTTTCAAGCGGTCATATTTGTCCCTCGGCTTTCGGTTAAAGTAATTGCTCATGATCGAGTTAGGACGAATACGATAATTGTAGAGTTTTTGTTTTTCAAAATAAACGCTCTTTGACACCATGCCGTACAACACCCAAAACACATCATCGTCGTGCTCGCACCCCTCCGGAAAACAAATGCCGTAACGATCAATCAGCTCTTTTTTAAATATCTTGTTCCACAATACAACCGAGGTTCGCTGACAAAGCCTGTCCGTCATGGCAAAACGACCGCTTAACGACGAATTGTAATGACTTTCGGAAATTTCCCGCTCGGCGCAATCGCAGTCTTCCACCACCACATGGCAGCAGGCCACTGCCGTATCGGTATTTTCCGCCTTCATAATTTCAAGCATTCGCCGGCAAAAGTCCGGTTCATACCAGTCATCGGCATCACAAAACATAATATAAGGAGCGGTAGCATTTTGTAACCCGCGGTTTCGTGCTGCCGCCGGACCGGCATTCTGCTGTTGCCATGCCCTGATCCGCTTGTCTCCGGCAGCATATTTTGTAATATGCTGCCAGGTATCGTCACTTGAACCGTCATCGATACACAATATTTCAATATCGGGAAAAGTTTGCCCGCACAAAGCATCCAAACATTTTTCAATATACTGCCCGGCATTGTAAACCGGAATGATAACCGAAACTTCAGCCATTTTTTTCCCTTTTTTAAAGTCAACAAAGTTTATGCCAGAAAAAACATTTTTTCATCCCTTCACCGACTAAGCCGCTTTTTGTGCATTTTGTTCCTGTGTCCGATAGCAGCTTTTTATCCGCTTCAGTTCTCTTTTCAACTCTTTCCTTTTCTGACGGCACATTTTTCTTTTACGCCCAAACATAATTTTTGACAACAATTTATATTTGGCATATTTCAGCTTTGTCAACAAATAATCGTCCACATAACCGACTTTCTCTTTAATTTCCTTTACTTCTTTCACTTGCGGCAATGAAAGATTGCGAAACAGAATTTCTTCGTAAAAAGGCGTCTGGCGGGCATATTTCCAAAACCAGCCGGCCATGTCATACTGAGGATAACGCCACGGCTTTTTGGAACCTGCAAAATGGACGATCTTGGCATTTTCCCTGCTCTTCTGATAAACCGCCAGCATCTCAAACGGCAGCTGATCCGCATAATTCGGAGACCAGATCGGCAGATGGTATTCATAGTTCCATGCGCCGTCCAGAAAATAAACGTCACCTTCAAAAATTACATTTAAAATATCTTGATCTACCATGTAAGGCGACTTAATCCGGCTCATTATCGCAATAAAACGTTCGTCCAGATCATAAGTGCGGATTTTTTCCAGCGACATGATCAACACTCCGGAATTAAAATAACAGGTTGGTGTTCTTAAGCCCAATGTTTTGTCGACATAGGCCGTGATATTAACATCATTGTGATACATGCGGATAATTTCGGTATCAACTACCGCCCCCAAAGCCTTATCTTTAATATCCTCATGATAGAGGTTGGCAATGTCTTCGGTCACGACCAAATCCGAATCAATATACAAAACTTTATCATAACCGGTTAAAATTTTGGAAATGAATATCCGATAATAAACGGCTTCGGAGAAATGTGCGGCGGTAAAGAACAAACCGCTCATGACATTGCTGATATATTTTTGGATATCGACAAAACGAATGCTGAAATTGTCGCGCCCGGCAATCAGTTGCAAAAGTTTGCCCCGTTCCGCCGATGAAACTCCTTTGGCAAGAATAATGATGTCATAGTTATACCGCTCACTCGAATTGTCAATAATTGACTGCACCGCCACCCCGGTATACAAAACATAGTTTTCATCTGTTGACAAACAGATCGGAATGTTATTTTGCGCAAAGACCGGTTTTATTTCAGGCAAAATATCGGTATCGTATACCAAGGTTTCCTGCAATTCGCAAACTTTATAACCTTCACGTATTAAGCGGGTGATGTAAATTCCGCAAAGCCACTCTGCAATATAGGCCAGCGCTCGGGCTTCCTGAACGTTATAACCGGAAATGTCAACCTGCTCCCGGGCTTCGCCTAAAATATCAAACAACCATTCGCAATACTGATTATAAATATCTTTTTTCATGACAAAGACATTAGTAAAAAAGGCATGATCACCGTTGTTGTAGCTGATCGCGTCTTCCGCATATTCGGGATATTTCCGGTTAAGGATATCAAGCACCTTTTCATAATCTTTGATATGCAGTTTCTTTTCCGAGTTTTCATAGTGATTATACGGCGTCATGGTCCCGAGCTTTTTCAAATCGGTCCGTTCGGCAACCACTACGTCATAACGGCAAACAACGTTGGTGATGTTAAAATCGTCCAGATGATATTTGCTTATATACTCGTCGTCGATTTTTTGTTCTTCCACAACCCCGTATTTGGTACTGTTGAACTTTTTGTTGAGATTAAACGACAGATGGCGACGATAATGCATAAAACCGATATAATCCGGATTGCCAAGCTGATCCTGGTTTTTCCATGCCCAGTAAATTGCCGTCAATTCGTTCAAATAACGGTTTTCGGCCGAGATGTTGTCACCGGTGTCATCGCCGATCATATGATCAATCATCCATTGATAATTGGCCCGGTTGATCATCCCGTCTTTCGAAAAACCGGTTCCAAGCGCCCGCCCCAGATGTATCGGCACCAAAACTTCCGATTTCAACAACACCGCCGGTTTGTGGCAGCCGACCAAAATTTTAACTGACTTTTCGCACTTCATTAGTTTCAATCCTTTCATATAATTCCAACGCTCTTTTTACGGTTTCGTCCATGTTATAATACTTATAGTCTCCCAAACGCCCGACAAAATACACATTCGGACAGGCTGCCGCCTTTCGCCGGTATTTATCGTACAGTTCTTGATTTTTTTGATCCGGAACCGGATAGTAGCGTTCGTTTTTTCCAGCTATATAGGGCTGGGAATATTCTTCCGAAATCACTGTTTGCGCGGTCTTCTCTCCCAAATAATACTTATATTCGACACTGCGGGTAAAATCGTAGTTTTCGGGATAATTAATTTGCGGCCCGCTCTGATAATATTCCCGGTCAAACCGCCTGAAACGAATATCCAGGCTGCGATAAGGAAGCTTTCCCAGTTCAAAAGAAAAGAACTCGTCAATCGGTCCCGAGTAAAACAGCCGTTCATACAATGTTTTTTCGCGAATATCAGCAAAATTGGTGTTCAGTTCAACCCGGATCAACGGATGGTTCAGCATCTTCCGCGCCATTTCGGTATAACCGTGCGCGGGTATGGCCTGATATTTGTCCTGAAAATAACGATTGTCACGACTGATATATACCGGAACTCTTCCGCTGACCGAAGGATCAAGTTCTTCCGGCGTAACGCCCCACTGCTTTATCGTATAGCCTAAAAAAACTTTTTGATAGACATACTCTGCCAAAAATTCCAAATCAGAATCCCGGCTTTCGCGCAATTGCAAAATCGGCACCTTGTGGTTGAACCCGAATTTTTTAATCAATTTGGCTTCCAAATCCGACGCCAACTTGTGCGGAAACACTTTATAAAGACTGTCAAGATTAAACGGAATATTGACTTCTTCGCCGTCTATAACCGCTTTAACCCGGTACATAAAATAGTGCCAGTCGGTAAAAAGGCTCAGATAATCCCACACTTCTTTATACTTGGTATGAAATACGTGCGGACCGTATTTATGGACGGTTACGCCCGACGAATCCTTATAATCGTAAATATTGCCGCCGATATGGTCCCTTTTGTCAATTACCAGCACTTCTTCTCCAAGCTGCGAAGCTATTCTTTCTGCCAACACCATGCCGGACAAACCACAGCCGACAATCAAATTCTGTACTTTGCGCATTTTAATACTTCCTGTTTGTTTCCCATTGCCATGCCGATTTAATGATTTTACCGATTGAATCATATACCGGCACCCAACCCAAAATTTCGCGAGCTTTACGGCTGTCGGCATATAGTTGGGCAGGATCTCCGGCACGGCGTGCCGCATATTCGACCGGACATTTACGGCCGCTTATCTGTTCGGCTGCCGTTATAATTTCGTGCACGCTGGTACCGGTTCCGGTTCCCAGATTGAAACAACCGCTGACAAAATCAGCTTTTTCCAGCGCCAACCGGTGCGCCTGAGCCAGATCTTCCACATGAACATAATCGCGAATGCAGGTACCGTCAGCCGTATCATAATCGGTTCCAAATACCTTCACGCTTTCTCTTTCCCCTTTGACGGCTTTGAGTACCAGCGGAATCAAATGGGTTTCGGGCGTATGGCTTTCCCCTATCTGCCCGTCTGCTGCAGCGCCGGCAGCGTTAAAATAACGCAAACAAATATAATTCAGTCCATAGGCCCGGCGATAATCTTCGAAAATCTGTTCGATCATCAATTTGGAACGCCCGTAGGGATTGATCGGCTTTTGCGGATGTTGTTCGTCAATCGGCAGCCGTCGGGGTTCGCCATAGGTCGCACAAGTACTCGAAAAAACGATTTTATCAACCGCCGCCGCCCTCATTGCTTCGAGCAGATTCAGCGTTCCGATCACATTATTGCGATAATATTTCTGCGGATCTTCCACGCTTTCACCGACATAGGCAAAAGCGGCAAAATGAATAACCGCATCTATTTTATATTTGTCGAATATTTTTTTGAGACTTTCTGTCTCCAGCAAATCAGCCTTTTCAAACCGAACTTCCGGTGCCACCGCTTCCCGGTGCCCGTACACCAGATTGTCGGCGACCACACATTCATATCCTTTTTGCAGCAAGTGCCTTACCGTATGAGAGCCGATATATCCGGCACCGCCTGTCACCAGTATCATTAGTCTTTTTTCTCCTTAGTAGACGTCGTTTTGCAGTTGAGCCGGAATAAAAGCTCATTCCGGCCTTTTCAGATCAGCTATTCGGCAGCAACCGCTACCGCGGCTATTTCCTTGCGAAAATATTCAATTGTCTTGTCAAGTCCTTCGCTGAGCTTGATCCGGGGTTCCCAGCCCAATTTAGCGCGCGCCAGCGTAATATCCGGCCGACGCTGGGTTGGATCATCACTCGGCAACCCCATATAAACAACTTTTGAACTGCAACCAATTTTTGCAACCACCATTTCCGCCAGTTCCCGAATTGTAAACTCCCCGGGATTTCCGGTATTAACCGGCCCTTGAAAATCTTTGGGACTGTTCATCATCCGCACCATTGCTTCGATCAAATCGTCAACGTAACAAAACGAACGGGTCTGATGACCATCGCCGTAAATCGTGATATCCTCGCCGCGCAAGGCCTGACAAATGAAATTGCTGACAACCCGGCCATCGTTCGGGTCCATATAGGGACCATAGGTGTTAAAAATACGGATAACCTTAATATCCACCCCTTCATGGCGCCAATAATCAAAGAACAGGCTCTCGGCGCACCGTTTTCCTTCATCATAGCAGGCACGGATACCGTTGGGATTGACGTTTCCGCGATAAGCTTCTACCTGAGGATGAACCAACGGTTCGCCATAAACTTCGGAAGTGGAGGTCTGCAAAATAGTTGCACGATGTTTTTTGGCCAATTCCAACATATTAATCGCACCCAATACACAGGTTTTTGTTGTCGTGATCGAATGTTTGCCCTGATAGGCAGGAGGACTTGCCGGACAGGCCATATTATAAATTTGGTCCAAATGTTCGTCGACTTCCAGCGGTTGACAGATGTCGTAGTTAATAAATCTAAAATTAGGATGATTCAGAATATCCTTAATATTCGAAAGGCGCCCGGTGTAATTATTGTCTACGCATATAACCCGCTGTCCTTCAGCAATCAGCCGATGGCACAAATTAGCGCCCAAAAAGCCGGTTCCGCCCGTAATAAGTATTGTCTTCATAATTTCCTCTTAAATTTTGTCCCTTATTCTTCCGGTTGTATAGACCCTGCACTTGTTTACACATTTTTCTTGCTGCCCGTACGTTCTGCCCGCTTTGCCGGCAATTCATACACCGGATGCGAAAAACAAAATGGCCAACAACCTGTTATTGCTTACAGCAAAATAGTTTTGCATCTTTTAGTGGAAATAATTAAATTATCCTCGCTAAAGTTAACATTCGCTAATATAAGACCCAATTTTCTGAATTCATCGGTAATAAAAAATAATTTTTTGAAATTTAGTGTTATTAATTGATCTTTCGTATTATTTTTTTACGTATAAAACAATACCCCGATTTTCGGGGGTGTTGTTTTGCTTTGCCTGACCGGCAACAAAAAAGAGCCGCAAATACGGCTCTTTTTTGTTTTTGGGTTTGGCTCAAACTACCAGCTGTAGCTGAGGCCGAGACCGATGGTCGATGCTTTGTAGTCATCGCCGAAGGTATGGTTGGCCCAACCATAAGCCGACAATTGTTCGGTGAAGCCGCAACGGCCCCCGAGTTCAATCCGGCCCAACGTCTGGTCTTCCAAGGTGTTGACCCCTCTCAAACCGCTAATTTTAACGTCATCACCACCGTTGAAGGTTTGCACAACGCTCGGTTTGACATAAAGGTTGACATTGCCTTCATCCGTTATAAACGCCTTCGTCAGCTTGACGCCGGCTTCCAGTTCCAACTGGCGCAATGTGTTATACTTGGCCACTTTGCCGGCACTGTCTTTGGCATCATCATAGTCAACCTGAGTATAGAAAGCACCGATACTCGGGGTCACATACGATGTGTTATTCAGCACATAGTCATAACCCAGCTCAATGCTGCCGCCGAACTCAGCACCGTCGGTATCCGACTTAATGCCGTCTTTGGTCTTCAGGTCCGCTTTCTGGATACCGCCATAGACAGTGGCAAAGCCCCACCAGTTGTTACGATCATAACGATAGTACAAGCCTGCCAGATAACTGTCGATATCAATCTCCGAGCCGATGGTCGAGTAATGATGCTTACCGTCACCGTTCATGTCATAGTTACCTTTGCGGTAGGACAGGAACAGGCCCAACTTGTTGTTTAAGTCATGCTGCAGGTCACCGCCAGCTTCCAGTCCCCAAACGTCGGCATCAACATTGACCAACGCTTCGTTCTCCGAAGTCCGGTAAACCGCATTTGCCCACAGGGTATTGAATGCTTTGCCGTTCCAGTAACAATCATAGAAGCCGCAACCCGGATAATAGAAACGGTTGCCCTGGATCTGGCGACTGATGTTGCCGATCATCCCCTTGGTCTGTTCCAGTGCTGCCACCGGCAGTCCCTGATAGGCTATCACTTCCGGTGCTACTTTGCGATAATCAACCGACGGCTGCGGAGGAGTCGGAACATCCGGAACATCGGGTACGTCAGGAACATCCGGCACATCAGGAACATCAGGTTCTTCCGGTTCAACATATTTATCCGGATTGTCCTGATCGTTCATAATCAGGCCCCACTGATTATTGTTGGATGCCAACTGGGTATATTTAACCTCGAACAGATACGGGCTCTTATAAACGCGCGAGACCACGAACGAACCTTCGTTACCGGTCGTATCGTTCTCCGACTGCGCAAACAAAATCTCGCCTTTACCGCGAATATCAACGTCAGACGAAGCATGAACAATCATCTTGGTCACACCTTCAACATTGCCGTCAATGTTCAGCATATCCGCTTTCATGTTATCGGTATCGACATCAAGATGCAAAAAGCTGTCGGTCGCCGAATAGCCTTTCAGCTTCACGGTTTCCAGATAACCGTTGGCAATATCAAATACGGCATTGTTCAGCGACAACGAAGTCACCGCATCGGCATTATAGTTAGCCGTACCGTCAGCATATAACGAAGCGACAAACGCACCTTTGCCGTCCCGATTTTTTGCACTTTGATCTTCGTGTTGATAAGCGCCAAACTTCAAGGTCGTATTCTCGACCTTAAGATCTTTGACATTCACAATATCATTGTTGATTGCAATATATTGCGTCGTCGTGCCGGTAGCCGCATCAATCGTATCGTTGCCTTTGAAGACATAATTACCATTCTCCATGTTATCATTGATTACCCAGGCACCACCGCCGGTCGTGTCAAAAGTCATTGTGATTGCAGCAGTCGGTTTCGTATAAACGGCATTATAAATTTTGCCTCGGCTGTCTTCTGTATAGTTGCCCGACATAAAATGAGTACCGGAACCTGAAGTAAAGTTCATATTACTCATAGTATATATCGCACCACCGCTTTTTTGAGCAGAATTCCCGATAAAATCGCCGGTAACATGACCGATACTCTTATTCGCATCGTTAAAAACAGCACCGCCGTTTTCATCGCTTCGATTATTCAAGAAATTGCCGGTAATACTGCCGATTTCTTTATAATTTACGATTGCGCCACCATCTTTTTTAATACTGTGGTTATTTATAAAATTACCGGTAATATCGCCAATTGTCCCCATCCCGCCAT
This sequence comes from uncultured Azospirillum sp., assembly GCA_900539605.1. Lineage (GTDB taxonomy): Bacteria > Pseudomonadota > Alphaproteobacteria > RF32 > CAG-239 > JAFUYI01. The sequence goes on from UQCS01000003.1 coordinate 11,099, forward strand.
TATAAATGGCACCAGTATTATCGATAAAATCTCCGGTTATGGATGCGATGGTTCCTTCATTGCTGATCGCACCTCCCCAGCTTATAGAAGAATTTCCGATAAAGTTACCGGTAATATGGCCCATTTTCGCATAATGGTAATTTGTAACGGCGCCGGAAGTCGATGTAGAAACGTTAGCAATAAAATCTCCGGTAATGTTGCCAACAGTTTTCTGATTATAAATGGCACTGCCGGATGTTGCAGAGTTGGAGATAAAGTCACCGGTTACATCACCAAGAGTTCCTTCATTTTTAATTGCACCTCCATCATTTTTGGCAATATTGCCGACAAAACGACCGGCAATGCTTCCGATTGTTGCATTCATATCATTAAAAATAGCGCCGCCTCGGCCGCCACCCTCACCTTGACCGGCAAGATTACCGACAAAGTTGCCACTGATATGGCCTATTTTTCCGTTTCTGTAATTGTAAATAGCACCGCCATGCCCTTGGTCACCTGTTCTACTTAATCCGACGTAATTAGCAACAAAGTTACCGATGATACTGCCGGTTGTTCCTTCGTTGTAAATCGCGCCACCACCATAAGGAGCATGATTATGAACAAAGCTGCCGGAAACATTATCAATTGTATTTTTGTTTTCAATTGCACCACCTTTTGAGAATCCTCTCTTAATATTCGCAAAATCGGCGTCAACATCGCCGGTCAGTTTAGTCTGAGTGGACGTATATTTAGTTCGGTTATCATCTGCCGTATATGTATATTTTAAATATTGAGTTTCTCCATTAGGAAGTTCAATTGCAATAACATTCTCTCCTTCTGCAGAAACTTTTTCCAGTGAAAGGTTTTCAGCTGTTGAGAGTTTGTCTTGCAACAAAACAACTTTATAATATTTGGTATTTGTCAGTTTGCCTTCTTCATCAAATTCGGGAACAGAGAAGTTATAATCACTCTCCGAGCCTTCCGAATAGGCAAACGCACTCGACGGTATTGCCGCCACATCAAAGCCGTATTTTACACCGTCAACTTCAAACAAGCCGTTGGCATCTTCTTTCAGTGTTCCGGCGGAAGTTCCCGCCAGTGTCGTTAACAGACCGGCATTATCGCCGCTGGGTGTAAAATAGTAGTTTTTATCGCCGATCTCAAACTTAACCGCACCTTCGGGCAGATCACCGGTTAGTTCGGTCAAAGTGTAAGTTTCGCTGATTGAGGGGAGAACAGAGCCGGCTTCCGATTTCAAAGTATCCAACGTCGGCGTTAGTGAGGCAGCAATTGCCAAAGAAATATGCTTATTCATTCACGCAATCCTTATCTAAATGCATTTAAACGTTCATTTTTTTGATACGCCTGAAAACCACAAAAAAAACCGCCTTTATGGGCGGTTTTTTGCTGGTCGGGACAGACGGATTCGAACCATCGGCATCTTCTCTGGCTTATAAGCTCTGCCCTCCGGGCAATCGCTAACGCGCTGCGGTCACTTGTCTTGTAACTTTTGCCAACTTCGCTCCCGCTCGTTCGCAAAATAACAAGACTTCGCCTGTCGTCGAAAAAACTTCCGCCGGAAGTTTTTTCTTCCTCCAGCCCAAAGCAAGCGCAAACACTTTGCTAAATGGAAGCAAGATGCCTTAAATAACAAAAACCGCCCGTAAAGGCGGTTTTTTGCTGGTCGGGACAGACGGATTCGAACCATCGGCATCTTGCTCCCAAAGCAAGCGCTCTACCAGGCTGAGCTATGTCCCGTTGAGGATTTCTTATAATTAGCCCGTAAAAAAATATTTTGCAACATTTTTTTTTAACGCTTCATCAACAATCCGTGATCGTTAAAACTATATACCAAATTTTTACTGACAATAAAATGATCAATCAAACGAATATCAACTGCCGACAATGCACCCTCAATTTTACGCGTCACTTCAATATCCGCTCGTGACGGCGTCACATCGCCCGAGGGGTGATTATGAACCAGAATCAAGGCTGTTGCCCCTTTTAAAACCGCAGCACGCATCACCTCTCCGGGATGAATTGCAACCGCATTGACACTCCCGCGTTGCTGTACTTCTTCGCCGATAATCCGGTTTTTGGCATTAAGAAAAATCACGCGAAACTCTTCTCTTTCCTTATAACCCGATGCTGCACGGCAATATTCCATAATTGAATCAAAATTGGTCAAAACCGGTGCTTCGGTGGCACTTAACTTTTGCCACGACATTCTTAAGGCAGACTCCCGGACAATCTTAAACACCAATACAGAGCTTTCTTTCAAATCTTTAAATGTCATCAGCCGGTCATCCGGTGCGAACAAAACTTCGGCAAAACCACCAAACTCTTTAACCAGAGCTTTAGCTAACGGCTTGGTGTCTTTTCGCGGAATAGCCAGCGTCAACAACAGTTCCAGCATTTCATAATCGGCCATATCTTGACCACCGCCGAGCCTAAAACGTTCCTTAAGGCGTTGCCGATGACCGATGTAGTCGGGAGTCTCTTCTTTCATTAAAGTCCTTATTTATACGGAGGTTTATCCAAACCTTTCGGCGAATAAGTAAACACTTCATAACCATCTTTGGTCACGCCGAGAGAATGTTCAAACTGGGCAGAAAGCGACTTGTCCCGGGTGACCGCCGTCCAGCCGTTGGACATAATAAAACCGTCTTTTTTGCCGATATTGATCATCGGTTCAATTGTGAAGAACATTCCTTCTTCCATCACCGGTCCGGTTCCCTTGCGGCCGCAATGCATAACGTTGGGACTGTCATGGAAAACCCTTCCCAAACCGTGTCCGCAAAACATATCCACTACCGAATAGCCGTACTTGTGGGCATATTCCTCAATCACCGCACCGATATCGCCGAAATGTGCGCCGGGACGCACCGCTTCAATCCCACGCATCATGCATTCATAAGTCACGTCACACAGGCGGGTTGCTTTCAATTTGGGCTTTCCGGCATAATACATCCGGCTGGTATCGCCGAACCAACCGTCCAGAATAACCGTCACATCAATATTCAAAATATCGCCGTCGGCAAGTTTGCGGTCATCGGGAATGCCATGGCAAATAACATGGTTGATTGAAATACAGCTTGATTTCGGATATCCGTGATAATTAAGACAAGCCGGCACCGCACCGTGGCCCTCAATATAATTTCGGCACAAATCGTCAAGTTCTCCGGTGGTTACGCCGACGGTTACATAATCCGTGATATAATCCAAAACTTCGGCCGCCAACTTGCCGGCCCGACGCATTTTTTCAAAATCCTCAGGATTGTAAACAACAATTCCATCTTTGGTTTTTCTTGTCAATTTAACCGCTCCTTTAATACATTTTTGCTCTATTATTTACACCCCGCACAACTTTTTTGCAACAGCTTTTCTTGAATATCTACATTTATTGCTTATATGACAATCAACTGTTACGGGAGGATCAAAATGGCTGATTTACGCAAATTTCTCTACTGTTTTTTTATGACTCTGCTCACTCTTATTGTCGGCGCCTATTTTAACTATGAGGGCGTAAACAGCTGGTACCAAACGCTCGAAAAACCCGTATTAACGCCGCCCGATCAGGTGTTTCCGATCGCCTGGGGACTTATCTATCTGACAATGGTCTTTGCTTTTTACTTTGCCTTTAAGGCTACAACTTCGAGAGAAAGCATCAGCCGCACCAACAATTTTTTTATCAATCAGCTTTTTTTGCATATTTTGTGGAATTTTGCTTTTTTCTATACCGGTTACATCGCTCTGGCGCTGCTTGTGCTGATCGTGTTGGATATCGTTGTTTTTCGCACCATTTACTGGTTCTTTCAAATTTCGCCGATTTCCGCCTGGCTGCTGATTCCGTACCAGGCGTGGCTGCTGTTTGCCACTTGGTTAAATGCCGGGTTTGTCTACCTCCACGGATTTGCCGTAACTTTTTAGGAAAATCTGCTAAATTTCTATGGACAGTTAAACAAGATTGCATTAAAAGTTAGGGTTAGTTTTTAAGACACTTTTTAATGTAATTGGAAAGAAATTGGTTATGACGACGACTGTAAATCAGATTAGAAGCACTTTTCTCAACTATTTTGCCGACAACGGACATAAAATTGTCCCGTCATCCCCGCTTGTGCCCGACAACGATCCGACCCTGATGTTCACCAACTCGGGTATGGTACAGTTTAAAAATATCCTTGCCGGCAACGAAACTCGCAATTATACCCGCGCCGCATCCTCGCAAAAAAGCGTGCGCGCCGGCGGCAAACACAACGACCTTGACAGCGTCGGTTACGACGTCCGCCATCACACTTTCTTTGAAATGCTCGGAAATTTTTCGTTCGGAGATTATTTTAAAGAAGGTGCCATTTGTTATGCCTGGGAACTGCTCACCAAACATTTTGACATCCCGGCCCAAAAATTGGCGGTAACCATTTACCATAATGACGAAGAAGCTTATCAGTTGTGGAAAAAAATTTCCGGCCTGTCCGACGACCGCATTATTCGCATTGCCACTAAAGATAACTTCTGGCAAATGGGCGACACCGGTCCCTGCGGTCCGTGTTCCGAAATTTTTTACGACCACGGCCCCGAAGTCTGGGGCGGCCTGCCGGGCACTCCGGAAGAAGACGGCGACCGTTTTATCGAAATTTGGAACCTGGTATTTGACCAGTTCGAAGACTTGCCCGACGGCAGTCGGATCAATCTCAAAAAACCGTCCATTGATACCGGCATGGGGTTGGAACGTATTGCAGCCATTTTGCAGGGCGTTCACTCCAACTTTGACATCGACCTGTTTCAAAATCTGATCAAATCGGTGGCCAATTTGGCCAACTCCGATCCCGAAGGACCGCTCAAGGCCTCTCATAACGTCATTGCCGACCATCTGCGTTCGGCCGCCTTTTTGATTGCCGACGGCGTGCTGCCTTCCAACGAAGGCCGCGGTTATGTTTTGCGCCGCATCATGCGTCGCGCCATGCGTCACATCCACCTGCTGGGTGTGCGGGAACCGATGATGTACAAACTGTTACCCTCTCTGCAAAAGGAAATGGGCGAAACCTACCCCGAACTCTATCGTGCCGAAGCTTTGATCTCCGAAACCCTGAAAACAGAAGAAAGCAAATTCATCCGCACATTGGAAAAAGGTTTGCGTCTGCTGGACGACGAAACCGCCGGTTTGAAAGAAGGCGATACCCTGCCCGGCAAAACCGCGTTCAAACTCTATGACACTTACGGTTTTCCGCTTGACCTCACTCAGGACGCACTCAAGGCCAAAAATATTGCTGTCGACACCGATGGTTTTGATCAGGCAATGGAACAACAACGCAACGAAGCGCGCAAAAACTGGGCCGGCTCCGGAGATGAGGGAATTGAAAAAATCTGGTTTGAATTGTTCGACCGGCTCGGCAAAACCGAATTTCTCGGATACAGTGCCCTTAAAGCCGACGGACAGGTAACAGCATTGGTCCAAAACGGACAACCGGTTGAACAGGTTGACAACGGCGAATTTTATCTGATTGCCAACCAATCCACATTTTACGGTGAATCCGGCGGCCAGGTCGGCGATATTGGACTGATCAAAGGCAACGGTTTTACCATTGAAGTGACTGACGCCAAAAAGAAAATCGACGGCATGATTGTTCACGGCTGCAAAATGGTTGAAGGAACCGTAAAAACCGGCGACATTGCAAGTTTTGAAGTTGATTGTAACAACCGGGCGCGGATTCGCGCCAACCACTCGGTAACCCACCTGCTCCATCGGGCTTTGCGCGACATTTTGGGAGATCATGTCACCCAAAAAGGATCTTACGTCTGCGCCGGCCGGGCACGTTTTGACATCTCGCACCCCAAACAAATCACCGCCGAGGAACTGCGCCGTGCCGAAGACATCGTCAATGTAGCCGTTCGCAAAAACTATAAGACCGTAACCCGCATTATGACTCCGGACGAAGCCATCAAATGCGGCGCAATGGCCCTGTTCGGCGAAAAATATGGTGAAACGGTCCGGGTGGTTAGCATGGAAAACGACCAGGAGACGTTCTCGCGCGAACTTTGCGGCGGTACCCATGTCAACTCGACCGGAGATATCGGCTATTTTAACATTGTCAGCGAAAGCGCCGTTGCGGCCGGTATCCGCCGGGTTGAATTTGTCACCGGCCACGCTGCCGAACAATATGCTCAGGATATTGAAGACAAACTGCATCATATCAGCCAGATACTGAAAACCAACCCTCATGACCTTGAGGCTCGCATTAATTTGCTGCTGGAAGACAAGAAAAGGCTGGAAGCTCAGATTCTTAATATCAAGAAGCAATTTGTCAGCCACAAAACTGCCGATAATCAGGACAAAATTGAAACCATCAACGGCATCAAATTTGTTGCCAAACAAATCGACAATGTTCAAGCCAAAGAATTGAAAGCGTTTGTCGATGAGATCAAAGAACAGATCAAAAGCGGCATTATTGCTCTCTTCAGCTGCAATGACGGCAAAGTTTCGGCCGTTATCGGCGTTACCGACGATCTGATTGCTCAATATTCAGCCGTCAGCCTGATCAAGGAAGTGGCACCGTTTATCGGTGCCAACGGCGGCGGCGGCCGTCCCGACATGGCTCAGACCGGCGGCGCCGAGACCAACCGTTTGAGCGAAGCAATGGACGCACTGCGCCGAATCATCTGACAACCTTCTGCAACGGGATAAAAGTATGTTTAAGCCACTTAAAATACCGGTAAAATTCAAAAAAATCAACCTGTATAATAGGTATTGGCAAGCCCAAGATTATCACTTCCGCGATTATTTGCATACTTTTACCCGCCAGTTGAAAGTTGACGTCAACAAATCGTTTCGTCGTGAATTGTACCGCAAACTGATCCACCTGAGTTCTTTATGGATTCCGCTGACCATCTACTTCATTCGCGAAGAAATCACGGTCGGCTTGTTTACACTCATCTTTATCGGCAACGGGTTGCTTGAATACGGAAATTTTAAAAAATGGAAATGGGCAAGAATCATATTCGGAGGTCTGTTCTCCAAAACCCTGCGCCGCAAAGAAAGTGCCCGTAGCCATTTTCAGTTTACCGGTTCCATGTACGTCATGTCGGCAGCCGTTCTGTGCACCGTTTTTTTCAACAAACCGGTTGCCGTCATTGCCATGACGGTAATGCTGGTTTCCGATGCCTGTTCCGCTTTGTTCGGTAAAGCTTACGGCACCCGTCAGATTTACCACAACAAATCTCTTGAAGGAACAACGGCCTTCTTTGTCAGTGCCCTGCTGATCAATATGCTGTTTCATAATTTGGAACCGTTTGGCTATGTCAGCGTAATTGCCTGTGTTTTGGCCACTTTAGCCGAAGTTTACGAAGAGAAAACCCGGGTTGACGACAATTTGGCCATTCCGCTGGTTATCGGCTTATGCCTGACTTTTCTCAACTGAACCACCCTCATGAAACTGTATCATTATATAAGCAAAGGAAATTCGGCACTGGAAGACGGTATTTTTTCTTTCGCCAACAATCCGCAGGCAGAGCTCAGTTATTATTACAAACGTTCCGGTACCGATACCCATCGGGGGATCGTCCAATGGATGGAAAGTTGCTTCAGCGGTCGCAGCCGCGGCATCAGAGCTTTTACAGAGCCGATACAATGGACTGAAAACAGTTTGTGCCTAAAAAAGTTTATTGAAAATGCAGATATGTTTGCAATCGATCTCGAAGCTCTAAAACGCGACAATCTGTTAGAAGCCGTGTACGTCAGCCCGCCTGTGTCCGAAGTTCCCGGCATCAGCGAACAAAACACTTTCGATGAGATTCTCTTCAAACTGAATGACACCGATGAGATCAGCACTTCTCCGGTCGACTGGAACGCCTGCAACGACAAACTGGGACGCCGGTTTGCTTATGTTCGCTATTACCTGATCATCATCAAAGGCGGTATTATTCCGCCGCAATACATCACCAAAGAATAATAATCAGTCTTATCTCTCAACAACAAAGCGGGCTCTCTTCGTCAAGACAGCCCGCTTTTATCCTAACACCGAATTTATTTTACTGCTGTTCAAGATCTCTTGCGGATTGAACAAACTCCTCAAAACTGCCTGACTTTTCAAACAGATCAAAATTGTCGTCCATAAATTCGCAATATTCCTGCGGTGACAGCAGCCGGTCATATTCCGGTTTCCATGCCAGATCATTGACATTTTTTCCTTCTTGATTCGCCAGTTCAAGCAGAATCAAAAACTTGCGTTCATCATCAAACTCTTGGTCGATGTTCTTTTTGTAATTTTCCAAAACATTTTCCAACTGTATTTTAAAGAGCCGGTCTTTGTTTACCCATTTTTCCACCGTAGCAATCTCTGCCTGATAGGTCGTACGAAACTGTTCCGGAAGCTTCTTTAAGTCCACGCCCTGAGCATGACAATAATTGCCGATTGCATTTGAATAACGCTCAATAACACCATACGCAAAAGCCATTTTTCCTTCCTGCTCTACCGTCAACCTGTTGTTAAACAGATAAAAATAACCGCCGACAAAAATCAACCCCAAAAAAGCAAGCACCACCGACAGATCACGGCCATAATTCGCGCGACCGGCCATTTTGTATTTATGACGATAGTTCTCGATTCGAAAAGCGCTCAGGGTTGCACCGACAATAATTATCCACCAAATGACCGCCACAATTGGAGTTGACTTTGGGTTACCAAGATCCATATACAGTGCACCGGCTTTATCAACAGTATAAAGCAACGCAAACAGCAGCAAAGACCAGCGATACCCTTTTACATTAAGATACAGTAACGGGCACAAAACAAAAGAATAAGCTATTGCATTCTCATAATTGTCCGTTATTACCGCAGCTACCCAGGTCAGGATTAGAACAAGTGCCGCCGGCCAAAAACGTAAAGACGCATACCATTTGGTTTGTTGATAGTTCTTTGCACATTCACGAATATCTTCGCGATCCGCCCATAAAGTTGCGCTCATCCAATTTCTGTTTTGTTCTTTTTTTATCTCAGGCTGTTGTTGGTCATTATTTTCAGTCATATCAAAATTCCTAGTCTTTTTTTTGTTTCATATATTCGGGAGAAAAACCGTGGGGATGTCGGGCGCGAAGCTTTTCCACATTGTGGCGGATAACATCATCCCAGCTGACGTTTAAAGCAATAGCGGCTTGCGCAACATACCAACAAACGTCACTCAACTCGTCAATTAGTTTCTGTCGATTTTCTTCATTGAGTTCTTTGCCGTGGAATTTGAGTTTTTTCCACAGATCACCGATTTCTCCCGCTTCGCCGCACAAACCGGCGGCAGCCATATCCATTCGCGCAAAATTGCCGTTCAGCCATTTTGAAAGCTCTTGTCCACGTTCCAAGAAAGCGTCATCATTCTTCCCCAACGGCGAAGCAACCTCATCGACAAATTTAGAATATTCATCAAAAAATTTCTTTATATCATCCATTTAATTATCCTTATTAAACTGCAACTTTAGCTTTTATTGCTTCGTAGCAATGATAATCTACCAGCTCAAAATCTTCATATTTAAACTGATTGATGTCTTTGACGGCCGGATTGATTTTCATCTGCGGCAAATTCAAAGGCTTACGTTGCAACTGTTCTTTTACCTGCTCAAAATGATTATGATAAATATGCGTATCACCGAGAGTATGTACAAATTCTCCCGGCTGCAGGCCGCAAACCTGAGCAATCATCATCGTGAGTAACGCGTAGGAAGCAATGTTGAACGGTACACCGAGAAACATATCGCAACTGCGCTGATACAACATGCACGAAAGTTTGTTGTCAGCAACATAAAACTGAAACATCATATGACACGGCGGCAGACGCATTTCGGCGATTTTACCGACGTTCCAGGCCGAAACGATCATGCGGCGATCGTTAGGATTATGCTTAAGCTTTTCAATCACTTCTGCCAGTTGATCTATACCCTCGCCGTTCCAATTGCGCCACTGCGAACCGTAAACCGGCCCCAAATCGCCGTTTTCGTCCGCCCATTCGTTCCAAATCCGCACACCGTTTTCCTGCAAATAACGAATGTTGGTTTCACCTTTGATAAACCACAACAATTCATGAACAATGCTTTTGAGATGCATTTTTTTTGTTGTCATCAACGGAAAACCCTTTTGCAGGTCAAACCTCATCTGGCGCCCAAACACCGATCTAGTGCCGGTTCCGGTACGATCCATTTTATCAACGCCGTTTTCCATGATATCATTAAGCAAATCTAAATATTGCTGCATCAGTCCAGTCCTTCTTCAATAGCTTTGACAATTCTTTTAAGTACATCCTGTTCGACAAACTCTCCCTTACGGACCAGGATTCGAGTCGTAATATTATCCAGTTCATAATCGCGGGAAATTTGCCGATAATTTTTATTTAAACTCTCAATACAGGGAGTTATACAAACCTTTTCGCCTTTAACATCAAGATCAAGAGGACCGTGATAAACACAATCGACCACAATTTCCGGCATCAGTTTGGCCCCACCGGTCATAAACAGCTTATAAACGGTGGCACCGCCGGCAATATAAAGATCTTCGTCCCATTCCTTGAACAAATTAACATCGTTAACCACGGCATGCTTTTCGGGATCAGAAACCTGATAAGCCGCATCTAGCGTCAACACATAAATTTTGCGGTCGGGAAGCGTACGATTAGGAAAACTTTCATAGGTCGTCTGCCCCGCAACCAGGTTTTGACCTTCGGTGATGCGGCGAAACCGCTGAAAATCCGACTTTACATGCCACGGAATTTTCGGCCCGATACCGATAACATTATCATCCTGATGACGGCACCAGATTGCAACTTTGGTCATTTTTTCCCTTTCATTGTGCTTTTACGACCGCGATTTTAACACCTCGGCGTCGCTTGACAAGTCCGTCGCGCAAGTTATCACACAATTATTTATGCAAACCACTTGCAAAATATCTTTTAATCGCCTAAAATATAAGTGTTGATCAATCAACTATGACACTAGAGGCTATGTGGAATAGATATTCTGGACCCGGGGGCAGTACCCGGCGCCTCCACCAAAATTTTCAACGGGGGCGAGACAGGATTGACAGGGTATAATAAAGGCATTTTGCTGTGTTCGGTGAGATACCACCGTTATCGGTTCAAAATAAAATGAATGCTAACGATAATGAATTAGCACCTGTTGCTTTGGCTGCTTAATTGGTAGCTGCAACAAACGCAAATCCTCATAACTATGGTTAGTTGTGAGTGGGGAGTGAGCCACCCAGCAACAGAACGGCTCATTTTTTAAGTTTAAAAAGAGGAAACGGCCGCAAATGGAAAAATATTTAAATGAAATCAATTATGACCGGTTGGTGGAAAACGCCCTGAAACACGTCGTCATTGATGCTTTAAAAATTGTTGAAAAACAAGGACTGCCCGGCGACCATCACTTTTATATCGCTTTTCGTACCGATTATCCGGGGGTGCAGATAGATGAACTGATCCGCAGCCAATACCCCAAAGAAATGACTATTGTGCTGCAAAACCAGTTTTCCGACCTCAAAGTTGGTGCCGCGGGGTTCAGCGTCACACTCAAATTCAGCCGCGTTCCCTATGTTTTAGAAATTCCTTTTGCCGCAGTAACCTATTTTGGGGATCCGAGTGTTCGTTTCGGCATCAGTTTCGGAAGCGAACTCGACAGTAACACGCCCGAAGCCGAAGCGACGCCGGCCCGTAAAAACGCCGACGTGGTCTCCATCGACGCTTTTCGGAAAAACGGCAATGCTTAAAAAGTCGGTTATTATCGCCGGACGCCACTATACCAGCATTTCACTCGAAAAAGAGTTTTTTGACGAGTTGCTTAATATCTGCAACCGGCGCAATATTTCTCTCAATCAACTGATCACGGAAATAGATACCGGACGAAGCGAAAAAAACAATCTTTCATCGGCCGTACGCATTTATATCCTCAATAGTCTCAAAAAGCAAATTTCGGCTTAATATTCTAATAAAGATTGCTTACTCTTTCTTTTTGCGTTAACATGTTCCTCATTATAATTTTCAACAAGCGGAGCTTGTGTCATGGCAAATTGGTTTTCCAGAATGTTTCTGGGTTCGGTCGTAATCGGTTCTCTTTCGGGTTCCTCGGCACAGGCAGCCGATAACAGTCACGCAGATGCCCGGACCGATCCGGTAGAAATTCCGGCAGACGTCCGTAAAGGACTTTCAGACATTCGTATTTTCAAAAACGTCATCTCGATTGAACGCGATACCCCTCTTCCCGGCAGCTGGAGCGGCGGCGGCCACAATCAGGAAATAAAAGCCCACTACGACCATTCTCATCGCAGAGTGGTTTGCCAAACCTATTCTGTCAGTGATCAGATTGCATATCTTCGCGCCCGTCATCACGATGACCAACTTCCGCGTAGTGATTTTGCTGCTGCTTTGCAAGAATTTCACCAGATGTTAAAAGCAGTCAAATATCCCGGTCCGCTGCCTAAATCACTGGAAGAAGTTCAAAATGTTCTCTCCTCAGCCGAAACCGTTTTAAGCAAAAAAAACATGCAAAATGTGCGCCGGGCTGCCTCTGAAACCGGTTTGGAAGCTGCCGCCGACTTCTCTCAATCCATTGAAAATGTCAATCGCGAAAATACTTCCCCTCATGTTGTCACACACGAGCTTGAGCACGGACAAACCGCCTTCGTCAAAGAAAAAGCCCTGCTCCCTTCCTCTTTGCTGTCTCCTCAGGATTATCTGCTGTTCAGCATGGCGGATGAACTCAATTCTTTTTGTAAAGAAGGTGAAATGATGGGAAAAACACCGCAGCAGGTCATCGACGAATTTCGACGAATTCATCAAGGCGGATATCTGCAACGCAATTCGGAGGCCGTTTTTAATTCTTTCAGTTATTGGAATTCCGAAACTTACAAGCATTCTTATGCTCAAAATCTTGATTTAAAAGCCGCATTGCAAATTACCGCTGCCACACCGATCGTCTTTGGCGAAACTTTTACCGCAAACCTCAATGGACAGTCTTATGCAATATCAAAATGCATTCGCGAGTCGGATCAGAGCTTTTGCTATACCGTTATGGAAGACGGAAAACGGCAGCGTTTGCCCGACGGAAGCACCATTACCGCACCCGACGGCAAAAAATACGAAGCCAACATCCTGTACGCCTCAAACGGCAAACCGCTGACGGATCGACAAGGCCACAAAAATGCCGGATACGGATACTGGGATGAGCAAGAAGGTTGGAGTCTTAAACTGGCCGAAAACCGGATGCAGGCACAAGACAATTTCAGCCACGGCAATTTTGAAAAACTGATGACGGAGAAATTCGGTGAAAAATCGCCCGACAATACGCTGCGCCGTCTGATCGAAGCCGAACTGGAACAATATCGCCAAAGCCTCGATTATCAAAAGCTGTCCGGCATGTATACAACGGAAACGATCGATCCGGCTTATGTGACAGACTGCCAAACCACCCCGCTGACCGACGATTATGTCCGTGCCGGGAATCTGTTCCGCGCCAAGACAAACGATAACAATACAAATTTGGTCGACATTACCGATAACTACACCAAACAGGGGATCATCAGCAAACATATTGACTACGCCCGTGCGGCTCTGTCAGACAAAAGCACAAATCCAGAAACGGCTCAGGCTCGGCAGACTCCCCAAAGCCGCGGCGATTATAATCAGTTTATCGAAACCTACAAACAACTGGGACAACAACGAAAGTAGCTTTTATCTTCAAGAATTTTCCCCTGCACGACAACGAAAAAGCCCCGCAGTTGCGGGGCTTTTATAAAAATGCGGCACTCAGACGGCTCTATTCCTCGGTTTCGTCATCAACCTCGGTTTCATTGTCCGCCGAAATCATCGGAAGGTCGTTTTCTTCTCCCGTCAACTCGTTTTTACGCCGGCGGCCGCGACGTTTTTTCTGCGGTTTTTTGCGTTGCACGGCACTGATAACGTAATTGCCGGCAATTTTATACAAATCGGTCAAATGCCCGTTATACATATGGTCACCGTCTTCGATCATCGCAAAATCAACCTCGACGCTGCGCTGTCCGTTAAGCCGCTTGGCCAAAGCCGATACCGTTGCCGGCGTGACAATTTCGTCCTGTCCACCCTGAACAATCAGCCCCGAAGTCGGGCATGGCGCCAGAAAAGAAAAATCTTTTTCGTTGGCCGGCGGAGAAACGGCAATAAAATTGTTGATATCGGGACGACGCATCAACAACTGCAGCCCGACCCACGCGCCGAAAGAATAACCCGCAATCCAGCATTGACGCGCTTCCGGATTTACCGACTGCAGCCAGTCAAGAGCCACCGTTGCGTCCGAAAGTTCGCCCGGACCGTCTTCAAACTGCCCCTGCGAACGGCCGACGCCGCGAAAATTGAAACGAAGAACCGAAAACCCCAGATCTTTAAAACAACTGAACAAAGCATACACAACCTTATTGCTCATTGTTCCGCCGTATTGGGGATGGGGATGCAAAATCAGGGCAATCGGCGCGCCGGGACGGCTGCTTTGATGATAACGTCCCTCTATTCTGCCGGCATGGCCGTTAAACAATACTTCTGTCATCTGGCAATCTCTTTTAAATCTTGAATTTAGTCATTTTTGTTATACAATATATTTAAATACTGTATAAAACGTTAATTTTAGGGAATATATCACATATCAACCGCAAAATACAAGCATAATCTTTCTCGACGGCAGGCGGTAAGGGCTTTTTTAAGATGTAACCGAAATGTAACTATTATTTTTGATTAATATATGCTACTATAACCATAGTGGAACATTGTGGAGGCAAGAATGAAAAAATTATTCAGTATTTTGGCAATGGCTGCGGCTTTGGTAACCGCCAAAGGCGTATCAGCCCAATTGCCGGCCAACCCTTGGGATATCAGCCCTAACGACGGAACTTTTGATAACGTCGATTACTCAACCACAACCCGGGATTCCGTAACTAACGCACCAATGTACAGCAACGGTCCGACCGACGGCGAAGTTCTTCCGGTAGATCCGTGGGCCAAAGCCCGCGATAAAAGCGGCATTGAAACCTGGCGCGGTTCCGCCCAGCACGGCCGCTTGAATTACATCGGCGAAGCAACCACTTACAGCGATGCTCAGGGACAAGAAATGATTGCGCCGGAAGTTAACCGCCACAATATGCTGGTTGCCTTGGAACATCTGAGAAAACTCGGCTACAAGATTCCTGACAGTTATGACCAGAAGATCAAAAATCTTCCCAACGCCTATCGCCAAATCCTGCGCGAAAACTATGAAAATGTCCACAGCGCCGACGATCCGTTCGGAAAAAGCTTTGTTCATATCATGGACGGCATTGAAGAAGGAACCGGACTCGACCTGGAAAACATTTTGTTTAACTCGCTTAATATTTTAGGCACGGACTAAAGAGGTTTTGCCATGATGCGTATGTTGGTTGTCCTTTCCGTCTTTTGTTTCGGTATTTCCGCCGCCGAGGCGCAATACAATCCTGATGCAAATGCCGAGCTTGTCGCTGCCCGAACCGTTGTTAAGGAAATCCGGACTAAAGACGTGGTCACCGCTGCCAAACCGCTCAATAACAAAATTGACTACATTGCTGGCCGGTATGATGCCGGAGAACTACGGGCGCTGATCAAAAACTATGAGAAAACCAACAAAAAAATCGCGGCCCGACAAGGCAAGGCTTATCTTCCTTATGACCGCAAAATTGACGTCAACAATCCGCAAAAGGTCAAACGTTATTTCCGCAACCGCGTAGATATTGTTTTCTGATCTCTTTCTCGTCTCCAACATTTTAAACATCCCCCCCCTGTTTCGGGGATGTTTTTTTATCCGCCCCTATCTTTCCCATATCAGATTTTATGTTTTTTTCCTACAACTACCGAAGCAAGAAACGGTTATATATTCAAGATACGAAAAAACTTGCAATTTTTTTTATTCAGAATATATACATACCTGACAGAATGTATAATTTATCAACAAGAGTAACCCAACGAAAGTATAAAAATGAAAGAGATTATTAAAAAAATCGGGGATTTGTCTATTCCTCTGATTGTCGGTATTGTAGCAGCCCTGGTGTGGGCAAACATTGACGCTTCGTCTTACAACCGCGTAATATACGCCCCTCTCGCCTTCGGGGTTAATTTTCATTTTTTGGTCAACGATGTTTTTCTGGTTTTGTTTTTCGGCTCGGTCAGCATCGAGATCGTACACGGGGTTGCTCCGGGCGGAAACCTGTACCCGGTCAAAAATACCGTCAGCAACCTGTTGGGGGCACTGGGAGGGGTTCTGTTTCCGATCGTCATTTTCTTTGTGCTTAATCATTTTTTCGGATCACCTGCTTATAACAACGGCTGGGCGATTCCGACCGCAACCGATGTTGCCATCTCGCTGTTGTTTGCCCAAATCATCTTTGGGCGCAAACATCCGGCATTCACTTTTCTGCTGTTACTGGCAATTGCCGATGATGTTGCCGGGCTGGCTATTATTGCCTTGTTTTATCCCGATCCCGAGCTTCCGGTCGAACTGCCGTGGCTGTCACTGGTCTTTGTCGCTGTTGCGGTTGCGTGGCTTTTGAACAAACACCGGGTAAGATCTTACTGGTTCTACCTGCTTGCCGGCGTTTTGTCATGGATCGGTCTGCACGAAGCCAACATGCATCCGTCGCTGGCTCTGATCTTCATTATTCCCTTTATACCCCACACGCCCAAACCGGGACAAGAGCGCTGCCCGACCGAGTTGGACCGTTTTGAAGCCGATTTTAAACCGATTGTCGATTATGGGCTTTTTTTCTTCGGGCTCAGCAATGCCGGTGTCGTTTTTTCCAGTATTTCCGTCTTAACTTTCATTATTTTCATTGCCTTGTTGTTTGGCAAAACATTCGGAATTTTTGCACTGGTCAAGTTGGCCGGTCTGATGAAATTCAACATCAATCCTGCAATTACCAACCTGGACCTGCTGCTGATCGGCATGACAGCCGGGATCGGCCTTACGGTCTCCCTGTTTATTGCCGAAATTGCTTATACCGATCTGGTTGTCGGCGATGCAGCCAAAATGGGGGCTTTGTTCAGCTTGTTTAACGGCTTTATTGCCATTGCCGCTGCAAAGCTGCTGCGCCGTCATCGCGAGCCTGAACATATCTGAATTTTGAATTTCCGCTTACTTTCCGAAAACCCGTTCGCCGCCGGACGGGTTTTTCACATTTATACTTTCGATTAACAAAACACCTTTTTTACAAAAATTAACACTTTATTTTCTTTTTCCTTTTAAAATTCTTTTATCTGTTTCATAGAAGAGAATTGAATATGTTATCTTTCCGCTGCTTTATTGCTCTGTTTTTATTGACGTTTCTTGTGCCGACAACCGCAAACGCCGCTCGTCGTTCGCCGGCTTCCAGCATTGTTGTCAACGCTAAAACCGGAGAAGTTTTGTCATCGCAAAATGCTGATGCACCGCATCATCCGGCTTCGTTGACAAAGCTGATGACACTGTATATTACTTTTGAAGCTTTGGAGAAAGGAATTATCAAAATGGATGACCTGCTCCCGGTTTCGCAAAATGCTGCCAACCGTTCGCCGTCTCGTCTCGGTGTCAAACCGGGCAACAAGCTGAAAGTCAGCACCGCCATTGATGCCCTGATCATTAAATCGGCCAACGATTGCGCTACCGTGCTGGCAGAAGGACTCGGTTACAGCGAACCCAAATTTGCCGAAAAGATGACCGAAGTCGCCAAGGCACTGGGAATGAAAAATACCGTTTTCAAAAACGCCTCCGGCCTTCCCAACCGTCAGCAAATTACGACAGCGCGCGATATGGCAACTCTGGCAGCGGCCGTTTATTATCATTTTCCGCAATACTACGATCTTTTTTCCCGCACTCAGTTTTCATATGACGGCAAAACATATTACACCCACAATCATCTCTTAAAAAGCTTTGAAGGCGCCGACGGCATGAAAACCGGTTACATTGCTTCGTCCGGGTACAATATCGTCACTTCTGCTCAGCGCGACGGCGAACGGGTCATTGCCGTCACCCTTGGACATAATACGCTCAAAGAACGTGACCGTGCCGCCGCCAAGCTGATGGAACAGGCTTTTGGCAAACTGGCTCTTAACGATGTAGCCGCTGTAACGCCGGTATTTGCCAAACTCGAAAACAACGATTTCAAACTGGCCGAACTGACAAAAGAAGAAATCTCTGCTGCCTCCGAAGACACTGTGTCCGCACAACCGACCCCGGCCGATGCGATCTGGGCAGTTCAAGTCGGCGCTTTCAGCAACTATGCCAAAGCCCGGGTCTATGCACTCAAAATCCGCCGTCAGTTTCCGCAATTTAAGGACCGCCGCATTGCGGTAGAACCGGCTCAAACGGCTTCTTCAATCATTTATCGCTCCAAACTGGTCGGCTTTGATAAAAAAGATGCGGGAGAAATATGCAAAAATTTGCAAAAGTCGAACAAGTCCTGTATAGTCGTTCCGATTCAAACAGATTCGCAACTTACATTGGCGGTAAAATAACAAATGAGCGACAGACAGGCACACACAATCGTTATCAGCAACGAAAAAGGCGGAACCGGCAAATCGACCATCTCTATGCATTTGGCGGTAAAGCTGATGCAGGAAGGTTTCAGCACCGCCGTCGTCGACATGGACGGACGTCAGGGAACCTTGTCCCATTATGTTGACAACCGGCGCCGTTTTTGCGCCGACCACGGGCTGCAACTTCCCATCCCCGAACTGCATACGTTTGCTCCGGTCGAAAACATTGCGGACATAGAGAACCATTGTAACGAAACCAACCGAAAAATCCGCGCCTTGCTGCCGCAGTTTGACGCTGTGTTAATCGATACGCCCGGCAACAAGAATTATCTGTTTGAACAAGCTCATAAATATGCCGATACGCTCATCACTCCGATTTCTGACAGCCTGATCGATCTGAACGTTATTTCAGAAATCAATTGCGCCCGTCCCGACGAACGTCATGCCGGCCACTATGCTCAATATATCTGGGACGTCAAAAAATATTTGGCTTCTCACGGCAAACCGATGCTGAACTGGATTGTTGTCGGCAACAAAATATCTTCGTTAAACTCGCGTAACAAAAATCAGGTTTTTGACTACCTGCAGAAGGCGGCCCGCACTTACGGTTTCAGAGTGGCTCCGTCAATTCGTGACCGTGTCATTTACAAAGAACTCTTTTTGCAGGGACTGACGGTTCTTGACATGAATCACGAGGCTCTGAAATGCCGCCTCAGTGTTTCGCACATTGCGGCCAAACAGGAAATTAAAAATCTGGCAGAATTTATTTGCCCGTAAAAATCATTTCAGGCTGCATTTTCCAAAATAATAGTTAGTAAAACCAAGCTTTCTCTTGAGTCTCGGCCAAATGGTGTTAAATTACCAAACATCATATCAACACGTATTTTTAAGGAGAGATTATGATACAAGTTATTTCAACCACCCCCTACACCGACCAGAAGATGGGAACGGCAGGATTGAGAAAAAAATCCAAAGTTGTGATGCAGGAACATTACTTTGAAAATTTCCTGCAAAGCATATTCAATACCATTAACCCGGCGGGAAAAACTTTTATTGTCGGCGGTGACGGCCGTTTTTATAATGACATTGCGATCCAGAAACTGATTAAAATGGCTGCCGCCAACGGCGTCAAAAAACTGATCATCGGCCAAAACGGTTTTCTGTCAACACCGGCTGCATCCAACCTGATTTTGAAAAAACACACTGACGGCGGTTTCGTTCTTTCGGCATCCCATAATCCGGGCGGCGAAAACGGCGATTTCGGCATCAAGTTTGCCACCGAAACCGGCGGTCAGTGTTCCAGCCAGATCAGCGATCAGATCTTTGCCAATTCGCAAACCATTTCGGAGTTCAAAACTTTTGATGCTCCCGACGTCGATTTGAGCCGTATCGGTACCCAGAAACTGGGCGAAATGGAAATCGAAGTGATGGATCCGATTTCCGATTACGTCACTTTGATGCAGCAGATTTTCGACTTTGAACAAATAAAAAAAATGTTCGACAACGGTTTTACCATGCGTTTTGACTCGATGAACGCGGTAACCGGTCCCTACGCCATCCGTATTTTTGAAGAAATTCTCGGTGCGGCAAAGGGCTCGGTCTTAAATGCGACCCCCAAACCCGATTTCGGCGGTCTGCATCCGGATCCGAATCTGGTTTATGCCAAAGAACTGGTTAACCTAATGTATGCCGACAATGCTCCCGATTTTGGTGCAGCCAATGATGGCGACGGCGACCGCAACATGATTCTGGGTAAGAAATTTTTTGTTACCCCGAGTGACAGTCTGGCCATTCTGACCGACAACTATAATCTGATCCCCGCTTATAAAAACGGCATTTACGGCGTGGCCAAGTCGATGGCAACCTCCACCGCCGTCGCCCGTGTTGCCGCTGCTAAAAACATTGGTTATTATGAAGTGCCGACCGGTTGGAAATACTTTGTCAATCTGATGGATTCTAATCGCATCACCTTCTGCGGCGAAGAAAGCTTCGGCACCGGTTCCAGCCACATCCGCGAAAAAGACGGCATCTGGGCCGTTTTGTTCTGGCTCAACATCATTGCCGCCACCGGCAAAAGCGTTGAAGAAATTACCCGTGCCCACTGGGAAAAATACGGCCGCAGCTACTATCTGCGTTTTGACTTCGACGGTATTCCGACCGATGTCGCCGGTCAACTAATGAAAGACCTGGAAGCCAAATTGCCGTCCCTGGACGATCAGAAGATCGGTTCATACGAAGTCAGCAAGGCGGAAAGCTTCGTCTACAATGATCCGGTCGATCATTCTTCCACCGCCAACGGCCTGCGTATTCTGTTCAAAGACGGCTCCCGGATCGTTTACCGCTTATCCGGAACTTCCAGCAGCGGCGCCACTCTTCGCGTTTACATTGAGAAATTCAGCCGTGACAATCTGTCAGACGAACCGCGTGAGATGGTGGACGAATTACTAAAAATCGCTTCTGAAATTGCCGAAATCGAAAAACGCACCGGCAAAAAAGAGGCTGATGTAACCACATAGAAAGGGTTGCATCCGATGCTGCAGAATATTAAACTTCCCCGTCCCGACCGGCTTTTGCAAAAAAGGCTGATCCGGCTGGCATATTCGTTGGTGGCGTTGACAATATCGCTGATCTTGTTCATCGTTTTTCCGCAGCATTTCATTTTATTGCTCAGCCTGACGGCCATGATTGCCGTATTTGCTCTTGTTCTCTCGCTTCTGACCTTAAAGGCCGGCGAAAAAGCAATAAGTTACGGTGGATTTGCCAACGAAATCATCCACCACAGCCGTCAGGCCAAACGCATTGACAATTCTCTCGGGCAGGTCGTGATCGAAAACGACCGTGCCCGGGAATTGTTTAATCAGGGCAGCATCTTGAGTTTTTTGCAAAATAACCTTTCCGACAACCGCAGCAATGTGCTAGCCTTGCATCGACTTAAAAACGCTTTTCAAAATCTGTCTGCCGAAAAAGTCACTCTGGCGCTGAAACTGGGCGACAGCATGGAAAACGAAACCTGGTTTGAAGTTAGCCTTAAGCCGATCTCACTTAAAAAAGCCGACTTGTTTGAACATTCGCTTGCTTTGAAAAAAATCCGCAAAGACACCTATTTGTACTGGAGTCTGCGTGATATTACCAACGAACATAACATGGAACAGATTTTTCGTAGCGAATGGCACGGCCTGCACGATTTTATCGATTATGTGCCGATCGGGCTGTATATTTGTACCAAAGAACATCTTATCGAATATTGCAACCATGCTTTTGCATCCATGCTCAATTATGACCGCGAGCAGCTGATCGGCACCGACTTAAAAAATCTTCTCAGTCCCAACTCTGCTGTACCGCCGTGTCGGGAGTGGGATAAAAGTGTACATCTTATCAATAAATACGGCGAAGACTGCGAAACATTCATCAGACAAACCAGTTTTCGCGAAAACAATCAGATCAAAATTCGCGGTGCCGCCGTCACCGGGCTTCCCAATGATGCTTTATTACGGCAACAACTGGGAATAGCCGTCGACAAAATCAGTTGGCTGTTTGATTTTGCACCGGTCGGCATCATTTTTATTACCCCCGAAGGAACGATCCGCGAATGCAACCGCCAGGCAGAAATATTTTTACAAACCGCTCCCGGAGGCCTGATTGATGCTGATTTGATGAGTTTTATCCGCAAATCGGATTGCCACGGCCTCAAGATAGAACTGGAAAACATTAACAGCGGCGCCAAACAATCCGCTTCAATGGAAATCAGCCTGATGCACGGTCCCAAAGTCGCCCTTTCCTACATCACGCCGATGAAACCGCTTCACAGCAGCACGCCGCCGTCCGGTTTTGTTATTTTTTTAGTCGATGCTACCGAGCAGAAAAACCTCGAAGTTAAATTTGCCCAGGCGCAAAAAATGCAGGCAATGGGACAACTGGCCGGCGGCGTCGCCCACGACTTCAACAATCTACTGACGGCCATTATCGGCTTCTGTGATCTTTTGTTGCAACGCCACGGCATCGGCGATCCTTCTTTTGCCGATCTCATACAGATCAAAAACAATGCCAACCGTGCTGCCGGTTTAGTGCGCCAACTGTTGGCTTTTTCGCGCAAACAGCCGCTGCAGCCGAAATTGATTGACGTTACTGAAAACTTTATGGAGCTCAACCAGATGCTCAAAAGGGTTCTCGGCGAAAAAATTACCCTCAAATTCCATCACGGGAGCGATCTCGGTTTTATTAAAGTGGATCCGGTCCAGTTTTCGCAGGTCATTATCAATCTGGCCGTCAATGCCAAAGATGCCATGAACGGTAACGGCATTTTGGCAATATCCACCCGTACCGAACATGTTGTACGGCCGCAGCCGTTCGGCGAAGATACGATAAAACCCGGCGAATTTGTAGTTATCGAAGTTGCGGATACCGGTTGCGGTATTGCCGAAGAAAATCTGAATCGCATTTTCGAACCGTTTTTCTCTACCAAACAAAACGTTGTCGGTTCCGGCACCGGTCTGGGACTGGCGATGGTTTACGGAATTGTTCGCCAGACCGAAGGTTTTATCAAAGTTGACAGCAAACTCGGCCAAGGAACGACTTTCTCTATCCACCTGCCCCGTTTTGAACAAAACATCGAAGAGGAAAAAAATAATATCCTCGTTCCGCTTCGTCCCGAAGTGACCGCAGACGACGGTTCTCCGGTTCTGACCGTCAAGGAACAAAACACGGCTTCGCTGCCGATCAATCAAAAATTCATTTTTGGGTTAAACGTCTCGGCGATTGACAAAGGGCCGGACCCCCATACCGCCGGGTCCAACATTCGCATTTTGTTTGTCGAAGACGAAGATTCGGTTCGCAGCTTTGCCGTTCGTGCCCTCAAGAAAAAAGGATATCTGGTCACCGGTTGCAACTCGGCCGAAAATGCGCTTGACCAGTTAAAGGACGAACGTAACTTTCAATTGCTGGTCACCGATATGGTGATGCCGGGGATGAATGGAATTGAGCTGGCACGCCGTGTTCGCGAACTGATTCCCGACATTAAAATCATTCTTGCCTCCGGCTACTCGGAAGAAATCGCCCGCAACGAACTCTCCGGCAACGACTGTTTCGAATTTATGGCTAAGCCGTTTAGTCTCGGTGATCTGACCAAAAAAATATTTGACGTGTTGAATAAGGAACATACAAGCCATGAGCAATAAAAATCAACTGTCACTCGAATTTACTCATCAACCCTACATGGGAAAAGACGATTTTATCATAGCTCCCTGCAACGCGGAAGCTTTTCATGCCGTCAACAGCTGGCCCGACTGGCCGTTTTTTGCTCTGTGCATTTATGGTCCGCAAAACTGCGGCAAAACCCATCTCAGCCGCATTTTTTCCGACCGCGTTTCGGTATTGACCCGTTATCCTTACCCAATTCCCTGTATCGAAGCGGAAAAAATTACGCTGGAAATGCCGCTACTGCTGTTTGAAAAACATCCTTGCCTGGTGGTGGAAAACCTAACGCCGCATCTCAACCAAGAAGCCATGTTTCATCTCTACAACCTCTATCGCAACCAAGGGGGGAACATTTTGTTCACCGCACGTCAGGCGCCGGCCCGGCTTCCGGTAACCCTGCCTGATCTTCGTTCACGTCTCAGCATCGTCCCGGCAATCGAAATTTCGGAACCGGATGACGAACTGCTTTCGGCCTTAATTATCAAATTGTTTATGGACCGACAAATTACCGTTTCGCTTGACATTGTCAACTATATACTGGTAAACATGGAACGCTCGTTTGCTTATGCCCACAAACTGGTGGCCGAAATCGACAATATTTCGCTGGCCTATAAGCGGGCCGTTTCAGTCGCAATCGTCAAAGAAGCGATTGCCCAACTTAACCATAATCCGCAGGGTGAACTTTTTTAACTGCTAACTAACTGCTCTGACAAGGAAAACTAACTGATGTCTTTTTTTAAAACCCTGCACGGCTTCCCCGCTTTGTCTTCCGTCCGTTTTAATTTTCTCTACAGCCTGTTCACGATAGCTGCATATAACATTCCTTTCATTTTGGCGGCAAAACAAATCAGCGGTTCATGGACCGACGCGGCGTTGATTGTTGTTTGCGTTTTGTGCGGACTCAACATCATTTTGGCGCTTTTGTTTACCAGGCATCTGGTCAAACCGTTGGCAATTGCTTTCTGCATCATCAACACAGCCGCTCTTTACTTTATGACGGCTTACGGAGTGGTGATTGACAAGATTATGTTAATGAACGTCATTCAGACAGATGTTTATGAAGTGGCCGACCTGCTTAATATCAAAATGTTCTTCTATTTGACCGCACTGGGACTTATTCCCTCTTATCTGATTTATAAAACCCGCATTACTTTTCTGCCGTTCAAAAAAGAAGCTATGACAAAAACGCCGCAAATTTTGCTTTCGGCCTTGATAATCGTCGCCGTAATCGCTGCGGCCATGCCGCGTGACCACGAGGTTTTTAACCGCAACAAACATATTAAAAACGCTCTCATACCGGTCAATTATATCGGCGCGGCCATTTCGGTTGCCAAAATCAAATGGAAATACCGCAAAGACCATCTGCTGGAAATTTCCGCCGATGCTCATATGCTGCCGCAAAGCCATAACGGCAAACCAAATCTGATTGTCGTGGTGATCGGCGAATCTGCCCGTGATGCCAGCTTTTCGCTTTCCGGATATCAGCGTCCAACCAACCGGCCGCTTGAAAAATTTGCCGACGAACTGATTTATTTTGACAATTTTTATTCATGCGGTACCGCAACCACGATATCGCTGCCCTGCATTTTTTCGCCCTATCCGCGTAAAAAGTTCGAACCGGAAAGCGAACGCCGGATTGAAAACGTGCTGGATATTTTGGATCATGCCGGTTATAAACTGCTGTGGCGCGAAAACAACACCGATTGCAAAAACAACTGTAACCGGATTGAACAGGAACGATTTTGTCACGTCAAAGAATGCCCGGATGAAATTATGCTGACCGACTTTGCCGCAAAGGTCCAAAGCAGTGACAAGCCTGCCGTGGTGGTTCTGCACCAACGTGGCAGCCACGGACCGCTTTACAGCTTGCGCTACCCGCCGGAATTTGAGATTTACCGCCCGGTATGCCGCAAGGAATTTTTGCATGACTGCCAAACCGAAGAACTGGTAAACGCTTATGACAACACCATTTATTACACTTCTCATATGCTGGCGCAAACGCTTGAACTGTTAAAGCAATTGTCTGATCGCTACAACACGGCTTTGTTTTTCACCTCAGACCACGGAGAATCTTTGGGTGAAAACGGGGTTTATCTTCACTCGGCGCCTTATGACACCGCACCCGACGAGCAAAAACACGTTCCCGGAATGTTCTGGTTTTCGGCCGATTATGCCGCGGACAACAATTTGGATGTCGAATGTGTACGCCGACTGCGCAACAATTACTTCTCCCACGACAACGTCTTTCATACGCTGCTCGGAATGAGTCGTGTTTCCAGTTCCTATTACAATCCGGAATTAGACATTCTGGCCCGTTGCCGACGTTAAGCTTTGCCAACCTTTCGCAGCCCGGCTCCACAGTTTCGGCGTTTGTTCCGGCCGGGCCGGATTGTCATACTGCTGCAGAAGCTCTGTCAAAAGATACGGTCCGTTCTGGCTTGGCAGCACATAAACCCCGCCGACGGTCGGCATGCGACAGCCGGTAGTAGAAGGCAATGAAAACGGTTGGTTGACGATTTTACAATAAGCCATATCGGCAAAAATGCGCGCTTCCATATATTCCCCCGAAAAACCGAATGCCCCGGCAAAATCCA
Source organism: uncultured Azospirillum sp. (assembly GCA_900539605.1). GTDB lineage: Bacteria > Pseudomonadota > Alphaproteobacteria > RF32 > CAG-239 > JAFUYI01. The sequence goes on from UQCS01000003.1 coordinate 37,378, forward strand.
CCACTGGGTTATCTGGCAGCCGTGCAAAAACATCGGCAAAGATCATCCGATGTTCAGGCAAAACGTCACCCTGACGATGCAACAGGTTCTCGAAATCCTGCCTGACCAGAGGATTTTTCCAACCACCGCCAAACAAAAGATACAAAGACGGCAGCATAAGCTGCGGATGAACATAGTGCAGATTATAAACATAGCTGTAGGCGCTCAAATATTCGACGGTCCGCAAATTGTCGGCAAAAGAATAATTCTCATCATACACAAGCTTATACCAGTGCGGATCCGAAGACTTGGGGGGTAATTTATGATAAAAATTTTCTCCTTCGCCGGTAACCGCCGCCTGATTGAACAGGCGCGACAGCAAATCGGGACGGACGGTTCCTTCGGCACCGAATTGCCCGTCTTTGTCAAACGGCAATCGTTTATATTCACGCATCAAAAGATCGGTTAAATGGTTAAACGGTCCGATATCCCAACCGGCAACTTGCGGATGTTCCGAATCCTGCGTGCGGGTAATCAGCGCAATGTTACCGGTATTGCCGCCGTTGCAAAAGGCAACTGCACCATGTCCCCGGTCGGCCATCATCTGTGCAATATGAAAATTGTGCAGCGGTGCCAGCGGGGCACCTTCGCCGCCGTTCATGATATCGTCGGAACGAAAGTCATAGATCACCGGAATACCAGTCAGATCGGCCAGCAACCGGGCATCGCCGACTTGCAGCGTGTAAGGTTGACCGTTGCCGGCAATCGAAGGCGGGAAATGGTCACAGGTTTGCCCATGAAAACCGAGAGCAGCAATTTGATTGCGTTCCAGTCCGCTGATCTCCATCAAGAGATTAACAGCTTCCGCCACCAACCGGGTATAACTCTCCACCGTCTGAACAAACAACGGGTCATTCAGCGCCTCTTCGGTCGCTGCATACTGTTTTATATGCTCGCGCAACCCGATAAACTGCTGTTTCAAACGCTCGGGATAAGCAAACGAAAAAGCCTTCAAATCTTCAATTGCATTATCTTCAAAAGCCGTCAGAACAACGTCGACGGCATCCAGAGAGTTGCCGGTCATAATCCCGATCGTGTTTATTTTCATTCAAGTCGCTCCTGTTGTAAATCCATAAAGATACTATAACCGGCATTGCTTTAATATTTGATTAAGCGCTACAGGCATCGGTACGAACTTCGGCGGGGGCCGCACCGTTTTGGTTGGACGCACTGTTATCCCGGATATGTTCCCTCAGCTGATTTTTGAAGTCTTCGGCATTACCGTAACTGCGGCTTATATAAGCCGTCATCGTTACATAAATCAAATCGTCGATTGTGGGATGATTATGAATCAGCAAATTGAGCTTGCGGATCATTTTTTCTTTATACTTATAGTTGTCCTCACCAAAATTTGCCAGCCCGATCAAACGCTGATGAATATCGCGAACAGTACGGGCATTGTATTCGATACGGATCCTGGCCAACTTGTCCTGATAGGCCGCTACCGATGCAAAATCGGAGACCTTTACCAGTTGTTTTTCCAGGTCGCTCTGCGGACAGATTTTGGCAGCCGTCTGTTCCAAAACGGCAAACAACAACCCTCTGCTGCCGGCATTTTGCAGGTCAAGAAGAAATGTCTCGCCAAAAGTCTTTTTTACGATTTCCCCTGCCATGGCCCTTCTCCTCGCTTCATAATTATATTTCGGTTTATAGAATAAAGTTTAGCATAAAATCACTGTATTCACAATAAAAAACTCGGATCCAGAACAATAAAATAATCTTATAAACTTAATTATTGATTTGATTATTTTCAACGGTCATTTTATAATTGCGACTTTGAGGAGAAAAATATGAGCGAACTTTGTCTGTCATCCGAATTATATCCGATTGCACCTACCGACCTTGCCGTCTTGGAAGACGGACCGGCCGAATATCGCGGACGCTTCAAAAACGAAATCGTCGTTTTGATCGGTGACAGCCATACCGGACAAATCGACACTTTGGTTTGCGGACGCGAAAAAGTTGTATCCGCCTTAAAAAACGGTACCGTCTCTGTTCCGGTTCGGATAGCCTTTATCAGTAAAATCCGCCGATTTGACTTCATCACCGTTTTCGTCAAACCGCTTCGTTCCCGCTATAAAATATTTTCTTCCAACATTTACCATATTGACCCGGCCGAAATTCGCCGGATGAAAATCGAACGCAACATTCGTACCCGCGAAAACGCTTATGTCTTCAGCAACCCCTTGTTTTACTACGACGAACAAGAACGCAAACGCCAGTATAACGAATTATACGAGTCGATGAAAAAAGGATATAACGACGAATTTCCGATCGATATCATGCTGCTGCGGATGATGGGCATCAAAGACACCGTCAATCAGGGACACCACCGGATGGGAATTGCCCTTGAATGTCGGTTACCACAGGTTGCGGTTCGATTTAGCGCTGCCGGCAGTGCGCCTAAAATTCTCCAACCGCTGTTAAAAGTGATTGCCGATATTAACATCACTCTCAAATTATGGAACAAAAAATGACCCGCATTCTTCATATTGCCAACTTCAACTCCCTGCGCCTGAAAGGCTGCTTTCAGTGCGGTTTTCCGGTAAAGATTTCTTACGGGCTGATCAAAAACGGCTTCGAAGTCATTAATTACTCCGACCGCGATTTGTGCCGGATGTTCGGTTTCGGACATATGAATGCACTCGGACGTTACCGGTTGGGTAAACACTTATGTGAATTTTGCCGCACCGTCCGTCCCGATGCCTTGTTGCTGGGACATGCCAACACTATCGGTAACGAAACGATTATGCAAATTAAGAAAATGCTCCCCGGAATCCGGGTAATGCAATGGAATTGTGATGCAATCACGCCCGAGAGCCAACGTAATCTCGGCGCCGTCCGCGAGCGGCTGCAAGTCGTTGACGCCACAATGATTTCTACCGGCGATCGTCAAATGCTTCAACAATTCAAACAGGAAGGTAAACCGATTGCCTACCTTCCCAACATGGTCGATGCTTCGATCGAAACCGGAACCGCTTTTAATGATGCCGCTCTTCCCTACGATGTTTTGCTTTGTGCCAACACCGGACGCCGTCAGTTTTGTGGCAAAGACAAAGAAGTCGAACAGATTATCGACGAGTCTGCCGCACGGATTCCGGACATTAAATGGCTGCTCGGCGGTTTGAAAGATCAGCCGGCCCTGCACGGTGCGGCCTATCTCAACGCATTCAAACAAGCCGGGATCGGCTTTAATCTCAGCCGCTATAACGACGTTTATCTCTACAGTTCCGACCGTCTGGCTCATATCATCGGCAACGGACAGCTGGCAATGATTGACCGTGCCTGCGGTTTTGCCGACGTTCTCCCCGAAACCGGTGTTGCTTTTTACGGCAGCGAAACCGAGTTTTACGACAAGCTCGCCTACTACGTCAAAAATCCCGCGGCCCGTATGAAAGCTGCCCAGGAAGGATACGAAGCCTATTACAAAGAGTTTAACAATCAGACCGTCACCGCTTATATGGCTGCTCTTCTGTTTGACAACTTTCCAGAGCCCGAACGTCCCTGGCAGATTGTCATCTGATCAACCGCTGCAAAACCGGGTCTTCGTCAATCAGGCGAACCGCCCGTCCCAGTGATTGCGGCTCCGAAAGAACAGTATAATAATTTTCCTTGATTGTCGGTGCCACTTCAATTGCTTTGATAAACTCGGTCTTGTCAAACGGACTTTCCGCCACAAAGTCAAAAAATCCGGTGGCCGATAAAATATCGCGCACCCCGTCGGTTTCGGGATTATTTTGCAGCATCGCGCAAAGATAAGCCGCGGTTCCAACCTGCAGTCCGTGCATTTTTGGTTTGGCTGCCAGTTCGTCCAACGCATGAGAAATCAAATGTTCCGATCCGCTTGCCGGGCGCGAAGTCCCGGCAATCTCCATCGAAATACCGCTGTAAAGCAATGATGTGGCCAGACTGCGTTGAAAACGGGATGATTCGATATCGCTGCTGTGACGCAAAAACAACAGGTCCAGCGAATTATAAGCCATCATTGACGCAAAATCATTATATCTTTCCAGCCCATGCGTAAAAGCGCTCTTCCAATCCCAAAGGGCGCTCACCTTTGCAATCATGTCTCCCACCCCGGAATACAAAAACACTTTCGGACAGTCGGCAATGACATCCAGATCAATTACAACGCCGTACGGAATGGCCGATTTTACCGTTTTTCGCGCGCCGTTTACCGTCAGTGACGATGTGGGAGAACAAAAACCGTCGTTGGACATTGAAGTCGGCACACTGATGTAAGGCAACCGCAACAGGTTGGAAACATATTTGGCAAAATCCAACACCTTGCCGCCACCGACCCCGACAATTGCTTTGGTTTTCGTCGGCAGCGAGAACGCCGTTGCCGTAATATCTTCAATGGCAATCGTGGTCACAATGTCTTCCGATAAAATTTCGATCCGGTGCTCTTTCAGTCCGCCTTTAAGTTTATCTCCGAGCATTTCGTCCATTCCTTCACCCCAAAACAGGGCAATGCCGATCATATCCTTGTCAAACAGATATTTTCCGATTTTGGCGATTTTGTGAGAACCGATTTTTAACAGATACGGAATATTAATCTGACGGTTAGCGGTTAGATAAGGCGGATGTTTTTTCATTGTTTTTTCCTTCCAAAAAACGGTAAACCTGCTCAAAATCAATCAGCTTAACCGCAGGAATCCCTAAACTGACACATTGCCGTAACAGCATTTTCCGCGCAAAAACCCAGTCAGCAATTCGCGCCGCCGCCAGATCGGGCATACCGTCACCGCAATAGACAACCCGATATCCCAAGTCGTGCAGATAAGCAACAATGGCCGCTTTGTTTACGCCGGTACCGGGGTCGTAAAAACGGCTGCCTGCCGGAGGCGGTGTCATTTCAAGCCCGTGACGGCTGCTGTATGTTCCGTGGTTGGCCACCAGTCGAATTCCGTATTCGGCTATTTCCGGCCCAATCAGCAAATTGATATAATAATCACAGCCCGCCGAACAAACATACACCGGTATTTGTTGTTCTTGGCACCACGCGGCAGTTTTCAAAAAATCGCGGTCGATCCGGATTTTGCGGATAAAATCATCCAAATCGGCTTTTTTCACTCTGAGAGAGGCAAAAATTTCCTTCAATGCCCCAAAGTGCGTTTTTTTGCCCTCCATGTAGGCCTGCCAAGGCGCCAACGACTTTTCACCCAGGTATTGTCGGCTGATATAATAAAAGAAGTCGTCATCACTGATGGTTCCGTCAAAATCCGAAACCAACGCTGTCTTGCGTTGTACCGCCATTACCGCCTCATTTCAAAAATGCTTTACTTTTGCAGCATATCCTATATATTTTACCAAATGATGAATTTTTAAGCCCCAAGATTTGAGAAAATGTTTTTACTGATCGTTTTTGCCGCTTCGGCAATTTGTATTTCTTTTTTATGTTCGGTTCTCGAAGCCGTCCTGCTGTCGATTACCCCAAGTTTTATCGCCCAGCTTCGGGAAAACAAACCGCGTCTGTATGCGCATCTTTCGGAATTGAAAACCAACATGGACTCTCCCTTGGCTGCCATCCTGACCTTAAACACGATTGCCCACACCGTCGGCGCGGCCGGCGTCGGTGCTCAGGTAGCGGCAATTTACGGACAGGCCTATCTCGGTCTGGCTTCGGGCGTGATGACGCTGGCTATTTTGATTTTGTCGGAGATTCTGCCCAAGAGCATCGGTGCCAAATACTGGAGACAACTTGCAGCTTTCATGGCAGCCACCGTTCGCGTTATGATCGTTGTCCTTAAACCGCTGTTGTATATTTCGGACTTTATTATGGGAATGTTCTCCGCCGAAACCGACAATTCTACTCTTAGAGAAGAAATACGCGCCCTCGGCAAAATGGCCGAAGAAGAAAAAGTCATCACCGAAACTCAGTACCGCCTGATCCGCAACACCATTATGCTGTCAACCATCCGGGTCGAAGATGTGATGACGCCGCGTACGGTTGTACATAAAATCAAACCCGGTATGACAATTCGGGAATTTGACATTTTTCTGACTTCTACCCCTTTCTCGCGTTTTCCGATCATCGACGAAGAAAAACAGATCTATCTCGGTTATATTCACAAATCGAGCACTTTTAAGGCAACCGACGAACAGACGGTCGACCAGTTTGCCCGGCCGATGCGCAGTTTTGGCCCCGAAGCCCGCCTCGAAGACGTTTTGTCCTCCATGATCAAAGACCGCAATCATATTGCGATGGTGGTCGACGCCTATGGAAACTGGATCGGCATTATTACGATGGAAGATATTATCGAAAGTATTCTCGGCAAAGAAATTGTCGACGAAACCGATATGGTGGCCGATATGAGAATGTATGCCAAATTAAAATGGAAACGCAAACGCCAAAACAAAACCGCTTCGGCAAAAAATGAACACAACAACGAACCCGACTAAGAAAGCGGTTGACTACCCTGTTTTATCTTATATGATGTCCTCATTACTTAACTTTAGTTTATGAGGATATTATGAAATATTATATTGTCAGCGGTGGTTTTGATCCGATCCACGAGGGTCACATCGCGATGATTAATGAAGCCGCCCGCCGCAGCGACGGTGTCATATTGCTGCTCAATTCCGATCAATGGCTCTGCCGCAAAAAGGGTAAGAATTTTATGAGCTTTCATACCCGCAAAACCATTTGCGAAAATTTGAAAAACATTATTAAAGTCCTTCCCTTTAATGACGACGACAACTCTGCCAGTGACGGTATCCGTCTGGTGCGGGAACAATTTCCTGATGCGGAACTGGTCTTTGCCAACGGCGGCGACCGCACTCATGACAACATTCCTGAGACCGAAACCTGCCGTCTGTATAACGTCGCGCTCGAATTCGGTATCGGCGGCGAAAACAAAGCCAACTCATCTTCCTGGATTTTGAATAATTGGGAAAAAGCAGTCAGTTCCGACTCATCCCAACAGGAAAACTGAAAATCTTTTATGACAAAACCCGGATATCAATTATCCGGGTTTTGTTTTTGCCGTCAGAGACACCGCCGGGGAACTACTGCTCACCGAGAAGCATACTTTTCAACCCGCGGATCTTTTGTTTGCACTGCTTGCGTTTTTCTTTATATTTTTTACGAGTCTTGCCCAAAGTAAGCGCCGACAAAAGCTTATAACGCAGGCAACGTCTTTTCAGCGAACCGAGGATGCCGCTCTTGACCAACAGCCTTCCGGTTTCGTTCAAACGTTCTTGCAACCGCCATTGTTCGGCTTTTTGCGCATTCATTTGACGAATCAACATCGCAATAATCGCGTTTTCACCGTTGCCGACATCGCTTTTCGGCTGCTTGAGTGCGTTCTGCATCCATATCGTTGAGCGTTCGGTTTCCGCGTGCAGCTTCTGATTGACAGTTGTATAATCTACCGGTTCAAACAACTCGGGACGTTGATTGACGTTCTCACCGCGACCAAGCAATCGATTCTCCAACCCCAGCATCCCCAACAGGCTTTCAAACCGGCTGGCGCCCCGTTCCGGGTTGACAATACAGACAAAAGGTTTGTTGAAAATAATCGCAAAGCAAACCCCATGGAAAGAATCGGTCACCAAATAACGGCAGTTTTTAATATTATACAGCCAGTCTTCGGGAGACATGGTGACATTACCGTCTTTTTGAGCATTTCCCATATCAATAATCTCGGAAGCGCCGAACTTTTGTTCCACCGCCTTGACAATTTCAACAGTTTCGGGATGACGATCCAAAACATAAGAGAGGCCGAAACCTTCTCCGCGTTTGAGAGAGTTTTTGATCAGTTCGTCCCAACGTCCGGCATCAAACCAAAACACCGGATCCAAAATTTGTTCTGCTTTTTTGTAACCCAATTCTTCACGGCAAACGTCTATCCCCGATTTTTCCCGAACCGACACCGCATCAAAACACGACAGATAGTATTTCAGTAACGGTTTGTCCCCGCTCACCGCATCTAGCTTGTCCAGACCAAAACTGGCGCTGCAGGCAATTTTCTTTTTCTCCGGATCTGCAAACGGAAGATAATAATAAAAATTGCTGGTTCGGCTATACTTGGGACGAAAGACCTGGTCCGACCCCACGACAAAAGTATTGACAATATCATTGAGCTTTGCCAATTCTCTTGGCGTATTGTAAGTTTGTGTAATATCCAAATAACGATCGGCAAATATTTGCGTATAACTGCCGCGATAGTTCGGACGGCACCAGTCATGAACATAAGTTACCAAACGATTGCTGTATCCCCAGTCACGCAAACTTTGCTGCAAGGCATAAGCTGTCAGAACCGCCCCATAGTTTAACGACCACCAAAAGTTCAAAATCGCAACGTCGAAATGTTCTTCCTGGCAATTTTTCAGATTGTCTTCCAACGTCATTTTATCAAGATTGTCAAAAAATTTCTTGCGGTTATGATGTACAATAGAAGAGCCGTCTATGGTCGCATTTCCGGCTACAGCATATTCCAAGCCGACTTTTTTCAGGAGACGAAAACCTTTTACACTTTGTTTCAAAGCCTTTTTCCCTTTTTCGCTGTTTACCAGTATCGCACTGGTTCCCTTTTTGTCATTATAAGCCGGATTACAATGGTCAATTTGCCAAAAGTCGCCAATTGTCAAATCACCTTGCCGCGGCAATTTGTTAAATTGACAATGACCGCAGCTATTGCGCAAACAAAGGTTCGACAAAAAGGCTTTCATATAAGGGTTAGTCTTGGCCTCAAAATGCTCACATGTTTCAGTTGTCGTAACAGTCACAGTCGAATTGTAGCCCCAACCGTTTCTTTTGTTGCGGAAATTCACATCTGTAACCTGACCGCCAAGGTCAAGCTCTTTCAGATATTTTTGAAATACTTTCGGCGAAGGAACACCGTGACAGATAATATCCACACATAACAAATTATCATAATCCTTACGCAGATATCCCCTCAAACCGGCAACCTGACAAGGTGTACCGCTAAACAACACCAAACGTCCTTCAATTAACAGCCGTTTTATTCTGGAAAAGCAATCTCCGGTATTGCTCTGCACATATTTTGAACGACGCAATTTTTCCAAGCCTTCTTCATTTTCGATCAGAATATGCTCAACCGCCATCTGTTCATTATAAGCAGCGCCGCAGACGACACCGCCCTGCTTCAGTATATCTTGCGCCAGCAAGGTAAATACACCGCCGGAAGAACTTTTGCAGCGGATATCGTTATCGGCCATCGCCGCATAACACTCCGGTTTTTCCGCCCGGTCATAACGAGGATTAACCGCCGGGCAGCTCTGTTCGCATAAACCGCATTTAATACAAATATCAGAATTAACCGCCGGATACAAAAAACCTTCGTTGTTGGCTTTCATTGAAATGGCATGATGCGGGCATGCATTAAAGCAAGCGCCGCAACCGGTACATTCTACCTGCTCTATTTTAAGCATTCTTCTTCCTCTTTTTTATTTTGATTTTTATTCCGAGTATATTAAAACATTTGTGCCGGTCCGCTTTGCTCTCAACGACATTTTGTTCAGGTTTTGAACGATATGAACGCAGACGCACCAGATAATTAAGCAGATTATCTATGTTGCGTTGAAAAAGCTCATCATATTTCTTATCGGTAAGATCATTCATCTCATAGCGTCTCAGCATATTTCGTACAATCTGATGCTCTCTGGACAGCCTTGACCAAATTGAATTTCCGTGATGGCGGTAAACTGACAGGTTCCGATTGACAAACCCCGCCTGATTGCCGTCCAAAATCAAAATATGCAACAAATAATCAACGCCCGGCCCCTTTCTGAAAACCGGGCTGACTTTTTTCAGGATATCGGTCTGATAAAGGCAGCAGGATAAGTTTTGAATTTGGTTGTCGGTTACAAAATCTTCAATACCGATCCGGCAGTCCTTATTATACAAGTAGTCACGTTCTTTCAGCTTGCCGTCCTGCAAAACCTGAAAACGGTGGAACCACATTACCGCATCGCCGTTCTTCTGTGTTTCCTGATACATAATTTCCAGTTTGCCCGGCAGCCAATAGTCATCACCTTCCAAAATTGCCGTATATGCACCGTTGCAGCGATTAAACAAATCGGCATAATTTTCGTTAACACCCACATTATGAGGACGTTCCACCAGCTGAATTAAGTCCGGATATTTTTCCTGATAGCTTTTCACAATTTCTACTGTGTGATCAGAAGAACAATCGTCTCCGATAATGATTTCTCTGATCAGACTGTGATTTTGCGCCAACACGCTCTCCAACGCCTGAGCAATAAACGCTTCATGATTATAAGTTACGATAATAACGCTTATATCCCGGTTTTCCATAAAATATCCTTTATTTCAGTTATTGTTTTCGTCTTTGGCGGCACTGCCGTTCCATAAATCTTTTCCCAAAAAGGAAAATTGCTTTTTTCTTAATGAAAAATGGAACATATGTTTTTTGGCAACTTTTATTTTTTCCAGCCGTCCGAGAATTTTTTCAAGTTTGGCAGCCGTTTCCGGATCTTCACGCACCTCGGCTGTCACCATATGGGTAAGAATAAAATTGATTACCAAATCTTTTTCGATCTGTCTGAATTTATTTTCATTCATAAAATTCATCATCTCACCGACGATATAAACACAATCATTGCGGCGTTTCTGTTTTTTCAACATCGAACGAGTGGTCGAATTGCTGTTTTTGATATAATTGTAAAAACATCCCGAAACGGTTGCCAGTTTGTTGGCATAATAAACAGCCTTCAGATTAAAGAGATTGTCTTCCCAAATATAATTCTCGGGAAAAAACAGCTCATTTTTGCGTAAAAAAGCGGTGCGGAACAATTTGTCACAGGCACCTCCGTGCGGAAGCAGCGCAAACTTGTTAAAAAAAGAACTGCACTCTTTGGGGACATTGCGGGTTTTGGAAACACGTCCGTCCAAATAAACCAGTTTTGTCTCCGCCATCGTAATATCGGCCCGGCTTGATACCGATTTTTTGAAAAGAGTCTTATAATACTTTTCATCAATAAAATCATCGGCATCGACAAAAGCGATAAATTCTCCGCCAGCTTCCCGAATCCCCAAATTGCGGACATAACTTTGTCCGTGATTTTCCGGCAGGTTGATCACTCGCAGTCGCGGATCGTCAATAGCCGCCGCAATCTTTGCCGTCTCGTCGGAAGAACAGTCGTTTATAACAATGACTTCCAGTTTTTGGTAAGATTGATTCAAGACAGAATCCAAACATTTATTTAAGTACGGCGCCGCATTATAAGCCGGGATTATGACCGTTATGACGTTCTTGGCTAGTTCTTCCATTTATTTTCATTTCCTTAGTGTTTTTTACTTGTTTTCTCATCAATCAGCTTCAACAATTCTTTGAGATTATTCAACGACAATCGGCGGATGTCCTCCGCCTTCTTCATTACTTTTTCTTGCATACGGCAATAAGCGGCACTGTCCATTGCCGCCGCTTTTTCCATGGCTGCCCCTAAATCGCCATTACGGTCATAAACCAAACTGTTATCCGAATTAAAATCATAAGCCTTAGCAAACTCGGAATGAATAATGCAGGGTTTGGCAAAAGCATAAATCAACTGAAAACTGCCGCTGGTACCGATCGTCATATAACGTTCGTGCTGGGGATTTTCGGGATCAAACAGGCACAAAAAGAAATCAGCTTTTTCCATTTCCTTAAACATATCCGGATAAGAAAGCCGTCCGCAAAGTTCCATATACGGTGCAATTTCTTCATCAATATTGTCCAGTTTCCCGGATCCGACCAGCACCACTTTAAAATCCTGCCGTATTTTTTTGAGATTTTTAACCGCATCAATCAACAGGGAGTGATTCTTACGCCAGGGGCTGATATTTCCGACTACAACAAATCTTGTAATACCTTCGTTTTTGGGCGTAATTTCAATATCGCCGAAATATTGCGAATTAACCATCGTATACTTTTTTGAATATTGGTTGTGCAAGTCGGCCAGCGCAATCAGATTTTCGTTCATTCCGCCCTGTTCCAGATGATGCTGAACAAATAATATCCGCTCACGGTCAAAGGCCACATGTTTCAGATAATCGGCAACCGGCACCATTTTCGGCGTATCGCGATGTACGCCGGGGAAATAAATCAACGACGAGTTAAATAAAATATACTTGTAATTTTTGACCACCGAATGGGTTTCCATCAGCAGTTCAAACGGCACTTCACCAAAAGAATATACCCTTATCTTGTTGAGCGCATTGGTCAGAAAATCGAGCTGCGACGCATTGCAGACAAAAATGTCCACATTATACCCCAACTCTGTAAGATATTTGGCATATCCCGGAATAACCTCATAATGGCAGTCGTTTGGTTCCACAATCAGAACACTGTTTGACCGCACCGATTTGAAAAGACGCATAAAGTCGGCAATTTTCTTTTTATGCCGATTATAACGCACCTGAATTTTAACCCCGGCGATTGTAATGATCTTATGTGTTTTGCGCGGCGAGTTCTTGATTGAAAAAATTTGTTCTAAAATATTTGACTTTCCCATTTCCTGTTTTCCTCCAAACAACTGCATACCCCGGTTATCGGACAGAGTCAATTGTTTCCAGCAACAGTCTCAGATTTCTCAAAGACCGTTCCCGGATACTTTTGGCTTTGTTTTTCAATTCGGACTGTAACCGCGCGTACACCGTCCCGTCCATTTCAATGGCCTGCTGCATCAGAGGCACCAGGTCCGCATTGTTTTCATATACCAGACTGTTAGTATGATTAAATTCGTAAGCCGCTGCAAATTTAGACTGAATAAGACAGAGCGTGGCAAAACCGTAAATCAGTTGAAAACTGCCGCTGGTACCCATCGAAACATAACGGTCGTGATCCGGATTTTCCGGGTCCAGCAAACACAGAAAAAAATCTGCTTCTTCCATGGCAGCAAACATTTCCCGATATGGCAAACGCCCTCTGATATCAAAATATGCCGCCACGTCCTCGTCAATTTGCAACTTTTGTCCGGCACCGACGACAATCACTTTAAATCTGTCGGTCAGCTTTGCCAAACGGCGCACTGACGCAATTAACAGATCATAATTTTTACGCCACGACGAAATTCCGCCCACGACGATAAATTTGGTGATATCTTTGCTTTTGGGCGTTATCCTGACTTTTCCGAAATAATGGGGATTAACGATATAAAAACGGGACGAATACGGATTGTGCAAATCAACCAACGCGATCTGGTTACGGTTGATACCCTGTCTTTCCATATGATGCTGTATAAAAATCATTTTTGACATATCGGCAGCAATGTTTTTGTAATAGTCGGTTACAAACGGCATTTCCGGCGCATTCGCCACACCGCCACCAACATATTTAATTGCCGAATTAAACACGATATAGCGGTATTTACAAATGGCGGCCGCACTCAGCAGCCGTTCAATATCTTTCTCGCCCAAATTGTAAACTCTGACGCTTCTCAGTGCGTCGCTCAAAAAATCCAGCCGTTCGTCACCGCAAACGGCAATATCGACATTATAGCCCAACTCGGTAAAATATTTGGCAAAACCGGGAATAACTTCATAATGACAATTGTTGGTTTCAACAATCAGCACACAGTTTTTACGTATATCAGCAATCAGTTGGTTACACGCTTTGCGGTTACCGTCGCAGCGGATTTTCAATTTTACGCCGAAAATCTTCACCACTTTATGCGTCTTGACGGGAGTGGTTTCTACAGAAAATATTTTCTGCTTTAAGTCAAATATTAACATAATGTCAACTCACCGGATTGCCAGGTTAAACGTAACAGAAAAGGTTCTCTTTGTTGCTACACCAAATTTGCTTAAAATTCAAGCGATTTATACAGGTTATACCGTTCCCCAAAAAACGAAATACGGTTACGACTGTATTCATGAGCACCCAGATACAAATAGCGGGTTACAAAACTCAAGAATGCCGCACCTTACGCTATTTTCCCGTCTCTCAAACGTTATAAATCAATCCCCAGTCCTGATAACGGGCCGGATCTTCGCTCCAGTTTTCGCGCACTTTGATAAACAAAAAGAGATGAATTCGTTCTTCAAGCAGTTCTTCCAACTCCAACCGGGCCGTTTGTCCGATCTTTTTGATCATTTCGCCACCGCGACCGACAATAATTTTCTTTTGCCCTTCGCGTTCAACAAAAATCGTCATTTCGGCGCGGATCGAATTGTCAGAACGCCGTTCCCACAGTTCAGGTTCGACAGTGAGCGAATAAGGAAGTTCTTCCTGTAGATACAAAAAGAGTTTTTCCCGCACAATTTCCGCCGCCAGCAGACGAAGCGGCAAATCCGACATATGCTCTTCGGGATAGTACCAGGGCGATTCCGGCAGATGGTCGGCCAGATAACGATAGAAGTCATCGATATGTTCGCCTGTGGCCGCCGAAACCATAAACGTTTCGCTGAAATTGCCATAAGCATTCAACTCGGCAGCCAACGGCAACAACTTTTCTTTGGCAATCAGATCAATCTTATTCAGCAGCAAAACCGCGGTACGGTTTTGTTGATTCAGCTCGTCTATAATCGCGCGGGTCTCGTTATCAAAACCGCGTTTGGCATCTACGACCAACACGAGGATATCTCCGTCTGCGGCACCACTCCAGGCTGACGCAACCATTGAGCGGTCAAAACGGCGTTTCGGCTTGAAGATCCCCGGCGTATCAAGGAAAATAATCTGCGTATTGTCATAAATGCCGATTCCCTTGACCAAAGTCCGGGTGGTTTGTGCCTTAGGAGACACAATTGACACTTTCGAACCGACAAAATTGTTGGTAACGGTCGATTTTCCGGCATTCGGTGCCCCGATCAGACTGACAAATCCGCAACGGCTCGGCCGATCGTTATTTGTTTCCATGTTCCACTCCCAGCAATGCCAGCATCTTCTCTGCCGCGTTTTGTTCCGCCATTTTTTTGTTCCGACCGCTGCCTGATTGCGGTTCAATGCCGTCTATTTCAACCTGCATATGAAAAACCGGATTATGTTCAACCCCTTCGCGGCCGACTTCCACATATCGCGGTGCAGACAGCCCTTTTTCATGAGCCGCTTCCTGAAGTTGCGTCTTGGCATCTTTGGGCGGTCGGGTATGCGTATCCACCAACGATCGCCAGTGCTGCTGCACAAAATGAATTGCCGTTTCACAACCGCCGTCCAGATACAGGGCACCGATCACGGCCTCACAAACGTCACACAACACGTTGTCATTGTGGCGTACGTCAATGCTTTCCGCCATAATATAACGATCCAGCCCCAGCTTAAGCGCCATTTCGGCTACGGTTTCTTTGCAAACCAGTGCCATAAAACGCTGCGAAAGGTTTCCTTCCGGCTCGTCCGGAAAAACCTTATAAACCATCTCCGCAACCGAAACGCCAAGCACGCGGTCTCCCAAAAACTCCAAACGTTCGTAATTTTCTGACAATTTTCCGGTTTTGCTGGTATGTGTCAATGCCTGATGCAGCAAATGCGGATTTTTGAAATTGTAGTGCAGACTTGCTTCCAACTCTCTCATTTTTTTCTCCGGCCGTTTGGGCACAAATTAATTGATTTTGCTAAACAGGCGACGCCATCTGATCTTTTTGGCCCAGGTCCAGGGCTTATACCAGGCGCCTTCGTTAGGATCATAAGAAAAGAAAAGAAAGCGTGCTTTGCCGACCAGATTTTCCACCGGAACAAAACCGACGTTTACCCGGCTGTCATCCGAACGGTCACGGTTATCGCCCATCACAAAGAAATTACCGTCCGGTACCGTCACTTCGGGAAAATTGTCTTCGCGCTCGCTGTCAGAAATCTCTAAAATAGTATGTTTTACGCCGTTGGGCAGCGTTTCTTCATATTGATGATATCGTTCGGCATGCCCGAAAGGATTGCGCAAAACAAAATTTTCGCCTTCCACCCGTTCCAGCATTTTACCGTTTACATACAACCGGCCATCCTCCAGTTTGATTTTATCTCCCGGCAAGCCGATAATTCTTTTAATAAAATCGGTACGGTTGTCTTTCGGAAACTTAAACACCACTACATCTCCCTGCCGCGGTTCTTCACTCCAAATCCGCCCTTCAAACAACGGCAGACTGAAAGGAAAGGAATGTTTGGAATAACCGTAGGTGTATTTGGAAACAAACAAAAAATCGCCCACATACAAATTGGGATACATAGACCCCGACGGTATTTTGAACGGCTCAAACAAAAAACTGCGGATTAAAATAGCAATAACAATTGCATAAATAATCGTCTTAATCGTTTCCGACATATTTTCTTCTTTTTCCATAATTCCTCTTTCTCCTGCGTTTTTTGACATACTAATCTTTATTTTTATTTTATCAACCAAAAGCTAACAACTTTCAATCACCACCACGGCCTGAGCCAGCGGATAATCGTCGCTGAGACTCACCCACAAACGGGATGCAGGAATAATTTTTTTCAAAATTTCTTCAGCCTTCCCCGAAATATGAAACATCGGCCGCCCGCTTGCATGATGAACTATTTCGATCTCCGACCACGCTACGCCGTGAGCAAAACCGGTTCCCATCGCCTTTACAAATCCTTCTTTGGCGGCAAAGCGTTTGGCCAGCGATGCAGCAAAGCGCTGCGGCCGGTCGCGCAAAAGCTCAAGCTCCTGCTGCTCCTGCTTGCCGAAACACCGTTGCAAAAAACGTTCGCCGAACTTTGCATATGCCTGTTCAATCCGTTCAATATTACAAATGTCGCTGCCCAACCCGATAATCATTCTACACCTTATTGATACTTTTTTTATTGCGCTTGGCCCGGTTAATTCCCTCCAGCGCTTTCTTAAACACATAATAGGTTACAATCCAGGCAACAATATAATAGGGAACGCATCCGATCATCATCGGAAAAATGATCGGCCACACGTCACCGGCAAACGCCGAAAAATCAAAAGTCATCAAGGCGTGCATAGCTTTTTCAAAAATACTTACGAATTCAACTTTTCCGGTTTCGTGCTCGCCCAAAAACCACCGGCCAGTATAGAGCGTCGCAACCCAGATAAACGGAAATGTCCACGGATTACCCGCCGCCGTTCCCAGTGCGCTGGCCAAAATATTGCCGCGTACGATCCAGGCAGTAATCGCCGCCAGAACAAAATGAAAACCGACAAACGGCGTAAAAGAAATCGCAACACCGCAGGCAACCCCGGCAGCAATAGAACGCGGCGTTCCGCCCAACCGGCTGAGTTTTGCCACGATATATTGTCCATAGCGTCTCCAGCCCAACTTCGGCCAAAACCAGCCCTTCAGTTTTTGTTTCCAATTTAACGGTTTTTTGCGACTAAACAAACTTTATCTCCTTCTGTCAGGCCGACCTTGCCACATAACTTACAACTTTTGACGATTTCAAATCTGCAATCACCGAATTCAGATGATCCAGATTTTTAATTTCCACATCGACAATAATTTCAAAGTAACTGACGGTACGATAAACAATGTTCAGGTTGGAAATGTTGGCATTATTACGCGCCATCAGGTTGGAGATTTCACCCAAACTCCCCGGTTCGTTGCTCAAAATCAGTTTCAGGCGTCCGGTATGAGTCTGGTTTTCGGCTCCCTCGCCCCAGGCAATGTCAAGCCAGCGTTCCGGTTCATTGGCAAAACGCTCCAGCGATTTGCAATTGACCGTATGCACGGCTACACCTTTACCGGTGGTTACAATTCCGACAATCCGGTCACCGGGCAGCGGATGACAGCAACCGGCAAAATGCATTGCCATTCCCGGAATCAGACCTTCAATCTTCAGCGGTTCGGTGTTTTTCTTTTTGATTTTCTGAAAACTCGGAACTTTGATCGCTTTGACCACCTTTTCTAGCTTGGACTGCTTATAAGCCGGATAAACCGCTTTCATTACGTCCCAGCCGCTGACCAGCCCTTCACCGACCTTGGCATAGATGTCATTGACCGATTCCGCCTCAAAATTCGGCATAACCGCCGTTAAACTTTTTTCCGAAAACTCCAGCCCCTCGTTCTTAAACATTTTTTCCAGAATTTCCTGACCCAGCACAATAAACTGGTCACGTTTGGAAGAACGCACATAACGACGAATCGCCGCTTTGGCCTTTCCGGTAACCACAAAACGTTCCCATTCCGTGGACGGATGCTGCGCTTTTGAAGTGAGAATCTCCACCTGATCACCGTTTTGCAAAACCGTCCGCAACGGTTTGATCTCACCGTTGATCTTGGCACCGACGCAGGTATCGCCGACCGAAGAGTGGACCGCATAAGCAAAATCCACCGGAGTCGAATTAATCGGCAACCCGATCAAATCGCCTTTCGGAGTAAAACAAAACACCTGATCGTTATACATTTCGAGCTTGGTATTTTCCAAAAATTCTTCCGGATTGGAGGCGCGTTCCAAAATCTCCAGCAGCTCTCTGATCCAGCGGAAGTTTTTGCCTTCTGCCTTTTGGCCCTGTTTGTAAGCCCAGTGGGCGGCAATTCCCTTTTCGGCAATCTCATGCATTTCATAAGTGCGGATCTGAACTTCAATGCGGGTGTTGGCCGGTCCGATTACACCGGTATGAATCGATTGATAGCCGTTTGGTTTGGGGGTCGAAATATAGTCCTTAAAGCGCCGCGGCACCATATGATATTTGCTGTGAATGATTCCCAGTGCCTGATAACAGGTGGCAATATCGTCAACGCAAATGCGAAAAGCCATGATGTCGGACAGCTGTTCAAACGAGGCATTTTTCTGCTGCATTTTACGCCAAATCGAATATGGTGTTTTTTCGCGACCGGTCACCTGACAAACAACACCGTTTTCGGCCATGTCTTTTTTGAGGCTTTCAATAATTTTCGGCACCAGATTGCTGCCCTGCTCACGCAGAAAATTCAAACGGGCGATAATCGAATCATGAGCTTCTTTGTAAAGTTCGCAAAACGCCAGCTCTTCCAACTCGCTTTTAACTTCCTGCATGCCGATACGTTCGGCCAGCGGCGCATAGATATCCAGCGTTTCGCGGGCAATCCGGGTTCTTTTTTCCGGCGCCAGAAAATGCAGTGTGCGCATATTATGCAACCGGTCGGCCAGCTTTATGAGCAATACCCGGATATCTTCCGACATTGCCAGCAGCAATTTACGAAAATTCTCCGCCTGTTTGGTATAGGTCGATTTTTGCTCAATCATCGCCAACTTGGTCAGACCGTCCACCAGCGAGGCAACCTGATCGCCAAACAACTGGCGCACTTCTTCAACCGTGGTATCGGTGTCTTCGACCGTGTCATGCAGCAACCCCGCAATAACAGAGGAACAATCCAACTTAAACTTGGTCAGAATACCGGCCACTTCGACCGGATGGGAATAATACGGGTCGCCGGATGCCCGAAGCTGCGCCCCGTGTTTTTTCATTGCAAAAACATAAGCACGGTTCAGCGCGTCTTCATCGGCATCCGGATCATAAGATTTCACCAAATCGACTAATTCATATTGTCTTAACATCGGCCCGTATATTCCAACTCGTGACTATTCGTCAAATTCATCCAAATTGTCATCACCGATTTCGGCGGCATCGTCAAAACCGAGATCTTCGTCTTCACCGTCCAGATCAACGTCCAGATCGGCATCAACGGCATCGTCGCTGTCCAGATCCAAATTATCGTCATCCACGCCGTGAACCTGCATTGCATCAGACATCTCATTGTCCAGCAACAGTCCCGAGAACTGTTCGTCCAGTTCGGAAAGTTCTTTTTCCGCCGCCAGAATTTCCATTTCTTCTTCTTCCGGTTCTTCAACTTCAACATATTTCTGCAGTCCCATCACCAAAGATTTTTGCAAATCTTCGATATTGACCTTTTCTTCGGCGATTTCACGCAGAGCGATCACTGGGTTTTTGTCATTATCGCGCGAAACCGTGATCGGCGAGCCGGCCGATATATCCTTGGCACGCTGGGTTGCGACCATCAGCAGTTCATAACGGTTGGGAATTTTATCAATGCAGTCTTCGACTGTTACTCTTGCCATTTTTTTTACCTTCGTAGTTAATTAAAACAAAATTTTGTCCGAACTATAGCCTTTTTACCGTCCCATTGCAATAAAAATCTGTTTTGCAGCATTTTAACCAGTTGTTTTAGAACAATATTATTTTAAAAATATCGGTTGAAAGACGATTCGGTATTTTATCTTCTCGAAAGCATTTTTGACGGCCTGGTGGTTCTTTTTAACTTCCAGAACGTCATTCAGCGGCGCTTTGTACATTTCCACCATGCTTTGCATTGTCACGGCCACGCTCGGCGCAATTTTTTCAGGATAAGCGCTGAGCTGGTTTTGGTAGACATTTCTCTTATATAAAAGCAGCGTCATCAGTTCCGGGGTTGACATTCTCAAAACCCGGTAGGCCTTAATCGTTTTGTCACAGGTATAGGCCCATTCTTCCATATTAAAACCTTCTCCGGCGATAATTTCACTGAATTCGTGTTCCATCCCCTGCATCCTGATTTTTTGCACCAGCCGCTGGCACGGATTGACCAGGTCCTTAATGTTAGGCAGAATCGCACCGGTTCCTTTCGAATTCTCCCACGTATCCAGCAACGCACCGGCTTCAATGATTTTGGCCTTGTTGTTGATATTCTCTCCATAATCCGCCAACGCTTCCAAGCTGCGGGCCACCGCCTGAACGTCCTTTCCGGTCAGCGGCGATGTTGCATCGGGCGAAATAGTCCGTAACCGGCTTTGCAGCGGTTCCTGCGGCGTCGCCCCCGGCGCATAATCTTCCGGCGGTACCGTCTCCATCACTTTTTTGATAAATTTGGTATCATAACGGTTGGTTTGCGGCAACCGTTGAAATTTCATTTTTTCACGGTTGACGTCATTGTCTTTCCATAATTCCGGCATCAACACAAAATACAATGCCGGCGACATAAATTCAAGATTTTCGATGTCGGCCAGCTGAGGGGCAATACGTTTCGGAAACTGGTTTTTCGTTTCCTTGATCCCCGGAAGGTTGAGAACTTTTTCCGAAATACCCGGAATGGTATGCAAATAGGGACCAATATACGGATAATACTCTTTCGGCGTGTTTTTGAGCTGCTCCAGCATTGTTTCCTCACCGGGCCATTTCAACCGGGTTTGGCGGGTTCCGTAACTACGGATCGTCTGAGCAAACCCCTTGTCAAATATTTTGCCAATATTCCAAAAATAATCAAATTTGCGGTCATAAACCGGTTTTGGGGCAAACATTCGCCGCAATTCCTCCAATGGCGGAATATCTTCTTTCATATCGACTTCAAACCGTGCGGCATAATCTGCCGGCGTCACCGCTTCCGCGGCCGCGCTCCCGAAAACAACGGTCGTCAGGACCAAACAGGCATATATAAATCTCATGGTATCTTCCGTATTTTTCAATTCTCATAAATTATACACCAATATTTCCATTAATAAAGAACTTCTGACAAAGAAAATGCTAGACTCGTCAAAAATATTGATTTACTATTCCTTCGTACGTTAACTTTTTAAGGGAGATGCGGCTATGGCCTGGACAGACAAAATGGTTGAAGACCTCAAAATCATGTGGAAACAGGGGTTGACTACCGGAGAAATCGGTAAACGTCTCGGTGTTTCCAAAAACTCCATCGTCGGCAAAGTTCACCGGTTGCAGCTGGACGCACGCCCCTCTCCGATCCGCAAAAAAGACGAAGAAACGTCTGAAGCTACGGTTGAAAACAACACCGAAAAAACACCGGCCGCCAAACTTAAAGCAGAGCGAAAATCTTCTCGCGACGAAGGAAAGACCGACGTGGTAGCAACGCCTGCCAATACGGGCTTTCGCCCTACTCCGACCAAAAATGCCGCTTCGAATGACGTTAAACTAACCGATCTTGACAATCACACCTGCCGTTGGCCGATCGGCGATCCCAAAGACGAAAACTTTCGTTTTTGCGGCCGCAAAGTAAGAGTCGGGCAGACTTATTGCGAAGAACACGCCGCACTGGCTTATGTAAAGCCCAACAAAAAATAAAATTGTCTGTTTTTGCAAGTCCTGCCGCAACGCAGGACTTTTTTTGTCTTTATGTTTTTAGTCAAAATGATTTTTGTTGACTTTAGACAAAAAACGGAGCATGATATAGATCATAAAATAACTTTTAATATAATCATTATGCCTTACTTAATCGTATTCTTCTTTCTGGTCATTGCCATTGTTGCCGTGATCGTGATCGTTACCCGCTCCAGCAGTCGGAACCAGTACAGCGCCGAAGTCGACACCATTCTCGAAATGATGGGAGACCTGGCCGACAACGTTTCCAAAGACAAGCTGAAAAAACTGCAGATCCAGTTCTGTGACCAGCAAAAGCTGAGCAGAGGAAACAAAGAAGACACATCGGATTACAAAGTCGGAAAAATGAGGGCCTACAACCGGGTTCTTGACCTGCTCAGCAGGAAAGTCTCCGATTAACGGCCTGAGTTCCGCAACTTTGAAAAAGAGTGCCCAACGGCACTCTTTTTTTATGTCAGCATAAATCTGTCTTTGGCGGCAAAAGAAACTGAAATATATGGTAAACTTTTGTGTTTTTACTTTACAAGCATATCTTTGTAAGTTACCACTAATAACATTAACCATAAAACTTAAGGATCTAAACCCATGACCAACATTCACCCTACCGCCGTCATTGAAGACGGTGCCCAAATTGCCTCCAGCGCCAAAATCGGACCTTTTTGCGTTATCAGTTCCAAAGCAAAAATCATGGAAAACGTACAATTGATTTCTAACGTCACGGTTATGAACGATACCACTATCGGCGAAGGCACAATCGTATTTCCGGGTGCGGTTCTCGGCGGCGGCCCGCAGGACCACGGCAATGAGTTTCAGCCTGAAGCCAAATTGATTATCGGCAAAAACAACATCATCCGCGAAAATGTCACCATGCAATGCGGCACGCCCAAAGAACATTTTACCACCACCGTCGGCGATAACGGCATGTTTATGGTTAACTGCCACGTCGCTCATGACTGTGTGGTCGGCAACAACGTCATTATGACCAACAACGCTGTCATCGGCGGACATGTACGGGTCGGCGACGGCGCCATTTTGGGCGGCAACTCAGCCGTACACCAATTTTGCCGCATCGGCCGCAAGGCTATGATCGGCGGTTTGTCCGGCGTTGACCGTGACGTTATTCCGTTCGGCATTGTTACCGGCGAACGCGGAAAACTGCGCGGGTTGAACGTTATCGGTCTTAAACGCAGCGGTTTCGAAGAAGCAACCGTTAAAAGCATTACCCGTGCTTTCATGTTTATTTTCAAAGGCAAAAACGACACTTTTGTCGAGCGTCTGGCCGAAGCGCACGAAAAATATAAAGATGACGCCATGATCATGGAAATGATTGCCTTTATCGACGAAGCGCTCAAAGGCCGCCGCAATATTATGACGGCCGAAATGTAACAGGAGCCCCGATGGAAGACAAAGCCAAAAAGCTGGGAATTATTGCCGGGGGAGGAAGTCTCCCCCGCAGTTTGATTCGCCATTGCCAAACCGTCGGGCGCGACTTTTTCGTCATTGCTATCGAAGGCAACGCCGATCCGGCCCTGTTCAATGACGAAATTCCGCACTTATGGATCCGTCTCGGTCAGGCCGGCACCGGTTTTAAGCGTTTCCGCGACGAAAAAGTCGAAGAAGTCGTTATGATCGGCACCATCCGCCGTCCAAGTTTCAAAGAACTGATTCCCGATATGCGCACCACCGCGTTTTTTACCAAAATCGGCGTTAAGGCTCTTGGTGACGACGGAATTCTTCGTGCCTTAATTAAAGAAATAGAAGCCGAGAAAATGCGGGTAGTCGGCATTCACGAAGTCATGAACAATATTTTGGTCCGCCCGGGCATTCTCGGAAAAGTCAAGCCCGGAAAAGACGACTATGTTGATATTCGCCGCGGCGTTGCGGCAGCTTTTGAGTTAGGGAGACTCGACATCGGACAGTCGGTTGTCGTACAGCAGGGGTTGGTGCTGGGTGTGGAAGCCATTGAAGGAACCGACGAACTGATCAAACGTTGCAGTGCATATAAGCGCAAAGGAAACGGCGGTGTTCTGGTAAAATTGCGCAAACCCCAGCAGGATATGCGGATTGATCTGCCGACCATCGGCACCCGAACCATTGAAAACGCTAAAGCCAGCGGTTTGAACGGGTTGGCCGTTCATGCCGGAAATACGCTGATTGTCGACGAAGCGGAAGTCATTCGCGCCGCCGACAAAGCCGGCCTGTTTATTATCGGAATTGAACCGGGAGATTATCTTGAACAATAACCTGAAAATTTATCTGATTGCCGGAGAACCTTCCGGAGATGCTCTCGGTGCCCGGCTGATGCGGGCAATCAAGAAAAAAACCGACGGCAAAGCCGAGTTTTTCGGCATCGGCGGCGACACGATGGAAAAAGAAGGCATGGGCTCTTTGTTCGATATTTCCGAACTGGCGATTATGGGACTTTGCGAAGTTATCCCCAGTATTCCGAGAGTTCTCAAAAGAATCGGACAAACCGTCGATGACATCGTCCGTCTTCATCCCGACATTGTTATCTCCATTGACAGCTGGAGTTTCGGCAGCCGGGTACAAAAGAAATTGCGTGCCCTCAAAACCGGCATTCCGCAAATTCACTATGTGGCACCGCAGGTTTGGGCCTGGAAAAAGAAACGCGCACGTACCATGTACAAATACGTTGATCATCTCCTTACCCTGCTTCCTCAGGAACCGAAATATTTCACACCTTACGGGCTACCGACTACTTTTGTCGGCCATCCGGTTATCGAAAGTCCGGTGGTTCACGGAGATCGGGAAATTTTCCGTCACAAATACCACATCGACGCCGCACAAAAGATCATTTGCCTGCTGCCGGGATCGCGGCATAACGAAGTGTCGCGGCTGCTGCCGATATTCTTGGAAGCCGCACAAATACTGAAGCAACAGCATCCGGAACTGTTTTTTGTCATTCCGACAGTCAAAACGGTGGCGACACGGGTTAAGAACATGCTCAAGAATAATCCGCTGCCGGTGCTGGTGGTGGAAGGCGAAGAAGACCGCCACAACGCGATGAGCGCTGCCGCCGCGGCTATTGCCGCTTCGGGAACCGTCGCTTTAGAACTGGCGATTGCCGATGTGCCGCACGTAATCGGTTATAAAGTTGCGCCGGTAACTGCGGCGTTGGTCAAGCACTTTTTGCATATTCAGTTTGTCAATCTTTCAAACATCCTGCTCGGTCGCGAAATTGTTCCCGAACTGTTGCAGGAAAGATGCGTGGCATCAAATATCGTCTTATATATTAACCGTTTTCTTGAGCAGGACAGTTTTTACCGCCACCAGGCGGAGGGTTTTAAAAAAGTGCGCGAGGTATTGGGGTTGGGCGAACAAACTCCCAGCGAAAAAGCGGCGGACGTTATTTTGCAAATTATCGCCGATGCCCAAAAAGTGTAAATATACAACTTTCCGGCTCTGCTTCTGCCCGGTTTTCCGGGCAGCTTTTGTAGCATGAAGACCCCGCGTTAAACACGGGGATTCCTTTTGTAACCGAATAACCGCCGACTGCACCGGCGGGCCGCGTTTTTATATTTTGAACGCAGATCTTTTCTTTGGCGCCCACACCTAATCCCGGTTATTTTCATGCGGCCGTACGTCACGTTCGCAATTGCTTTCATCGACGGCTTCTTCTATTCTGGCTTTCACCTGCAGCGGATTGTCAACATCATAAAATTCAACTTTGGCGCTGCCGGTTCCCGAAAAAAGAATGTTACCGTAACCTAACACCCTGCCCCAGAAAGTTTGTTTAATCTGGATTGATTCAATCCGTTCGGTCTTTATTTCTTCGGTCTTTATTGAGATAATCCCGGTTTTATACACCACCCGGCGATTGGTGCAAACCATTTCAGTCAGATGCAAAGACAAATACAGAACAAACGGATAAACGCCTAAAAGGCCTCCCAAAACCGCTAGTCCCGCCGCCGCTTCAATATCTTTGTTGAGATAAAAGGTAAACGCAAGCGAAATACAGGCCAACGCCACCAGCCCGAGAGTTGCAAACATGAAATAAAACCATAACCACTTAATCCAGTGATATTTTGCCTGCACCTTGATCGTTTCGTCCTTAGTCATGGTTCCGTTAACATACCCGTTTTGTCCCAGCATTTTATTTCCTCCAAAAGTTTTTGGTAAACACAACCAACACCGTCAAAACTTCCAAACGACCCAGCAACATCGCTGCCATCAGGGCATATTTGGCCACAACGGAAAGCGACGCATAATTCCCGTCGGGACCGATCGAAGCAACGATCCCCGGCCCCACGTTGGTAACCGTGGCAACAGCGGCGCTAAAAGCCGTGGCAAAGTCCAGTCCGGTAAATGCCAGCAACAGCGTTACCGCCATAATTACCCCGAAGAACGACATCACAAACACCAAAACTGACGAAATAATCCCCGGATCCATTGTATATTGTTTTACTTTTACCGGCACCACCCGGTTAGGATCAACCGCCGTAATCATTGATTGTTTGAGATATGCCCATATGACCTGCCAGCGAAATATTTTTACGGAACCTGCCGTTGATCCGGTACAACCTCCGGTAAAGGAAAATATAATGAAAAGAGTTTGAAACAGCACTCCCCAGGCCAGATAATTCACCGAAGTCAGGCCGGTCGAAGTTATAATTGAAATAATGTTGAACGAAGCATAACGCAACGCCGTCCAAAAGTTGTCGTATACGCCCATAAATACCAGGCAAAAAGAGGTTCCGACAATAAAAAAGAACAATACTTTTAAAAAACTGACAACCTGCTCTGTCCGCAGCGACTGATGAAATTTGTTTTGCAATAAAACAATATAAAAAGTCATCGGCAGCGCTCCCAGCAACATGAAGACGGAAATAACAGCTTCAATCTTCACATTGTCAAAATAGAGAATTGATTTGTTTTTAGTAGAAAAACCGGCGGTAGCAATCGTTGACATCGCGTGGTTAACCGCATCAAACCAGCCCATCCCCGCAAAATACAGACAAACGGTACACAGAACGCAAAAAAACAGATAAACCAGAAAAATCCGTTTGGCAATATAATGAAACTTGGGCATAAACTTATCGTTAAGATCAGAATTTTCACGCTGAAACATCTGCATGCCGCCAATACCCAGAAACGGTAGCAGCGCCACCGCAAACATCACAATTCCGATGCCCCCCATCGCCGTAAGCATTGAACGCCACAACAAAACAGCTTTGGGAAGACTTTCAATATCATTGAGTATGGTCGCACCGGTCGTCGAAAGGCCCGACACCGCCTCAAACAAAGCATCATGAAAATTAGACGTAGTGCCATACAAAATAAAAGGAATGGCCGACAACAACGAAACCGCCGCCCAACTGCTGGTGGTCAGCAAATACCCCTGTCGGATGCTGATGCTTTTTATCGGAGCCCGGTTGGAAAGAAAAAGCGATAAACCGATAAACAGGCAAAACATCGCCGAATTGAGAAAATATGACCACGAAGCGGAAGTTGTATAAATATCATAGCCGGCAGCGACCAGCATGGCGGCACCGAGAATGCTGATAAAATAGCCGTTGATCATTAAAACCACTTGCCACATGCGGGACGCCGATCTCTATTCCAGAGCAACCCGGTCCGAATAACCGCGTTCGACCAGTATGTTGTTGATGCTGATATCCTCGTAAAAACACTCTCCAGTCGCAACCTCATCTTTGGTATAAGCCACTATTTTGCAGCGAATGTTCTCCCCTTTCAGGGCATCTTTCAAAAAGACCGCCGCTTTAACGCCGCGAGCATTGCGCGGGTTGGAATATACGCCGTACAAAAACAGATAGGTTCCGCCGACTTCCATTTCGTTGGCATTATGAATTTTAACCGGTCCCGAAATTTCTAACGGAGTGTCCAAATAACGCAGCACATTGCCTTCCGCTTCCGAAACCTTTTTCACAATAACCGGCCTTTCCGCGACTTCGGAATGTTTGCTATCGATATGTTCACCGACATTTGGCAAAACCGTCGTTTCCGTCCTTTGCACCGTCTCTTCCGGCAGCAAAGGTACCGGCGCCGTCACGGCAACCACATTGTCGGCTTCCTGCGCCAAAACATCCACCCGCTGAGTCTTGCTTCCCGATGCGGCGCGGAAGATCTGACGACGCACTTCTTTGGCACTCGGCGCCACTTCCACCAGACGGTCGGTTCCTTTGCCCGGCTTTTCGGCCAAAGCCGGAATTTTGTTCAGAAAACTCGAAAACTTGTCAGAAACCTGAGAAAGACTCCCCTTATCAATATTTTTGATTTTTTCCAGATACCAAGTATGAACTTCAAGCGGCTTAACCTTGTGATAATAAACCGGGACGGCATAAGCCGCTGCCAAAATCAATACTAACAGCAACAAAAGATATAAAGGCTTGCGAAACGGATAAGTGACAAACATCACCGCTTTATGCAAGACTGCACCCCATTGACTGGGTGAACCTATATTGTCCTCTTTTTGCTTTTTTTTGAAAAACATTGCGTTTCCCCCGATTTATAATTTTCTATAATATTTAAGCTAAACGGTCTCCGCATAAAATTCAAGCGAAAACCATATTTATTGCACGGCTTTGACAATAAAATCAGGAAGCTGTGCCAAAGAAGACGCACCAGCGGCACCTTTATGGCCGCCACCGCCGAAACGCGCTGCGATTTTGGAGACGTCAACATCCGGCTTGCTTGAATAAAAAGAAAGGTTCCAGCGTCGTTTTTTATTCATGTAGAAGTTTATCATAACGTCGTAACTGTTTAAGTTTTCTAAAGTATCAAAAAAAGAGGAACGCCCTTGCGGCATATTGGAACAAATACATTTCAAGCCGTCGATTTCCGCCTCAAAGGCCATGCTGCGTACCAAATGATAATTGCGGGTATTGATCCACGACAAGATTCTTTTTCCTTCTTCAATCATCTTGTCAACATCCAGATCACCGTCAAAAAGCTCCTGCCAAATTTTATCCTGGGGCCGATTTTGCCCAAACGACTGCATGGCATATTCAAACGGTTCAACCCGGGGATCCCTCAAATCAAAAATGTCATGCTGCGCCAGCAGCTTTACGCCCAACGGGACCGGCCGCTCGGGATAATAATAGTTCCATGTCAGTTCAATCGCCGCCGTGCCGATCCGCCGCAAACCTTTGATCGGTTTTGCCCCTTCCCTCAGCATAGCCTCATATTCTTCAATCACCGAGGCATGATGATCAATCCAGGTAAAATCAATCTTATTGCTCAACTCAAACATATATTTCACCGGCAACGCAAAATCGCACACCACCACCATATCATGCTTTTCAATTTCGTGATAAGGGATTTCCATGTCATGATTCAGCCCCAGCAATTCAATTTGCGGATAGACACTTTTGACAACCGCTCCCGACCCTTTGCCGTCATGATCGGCAATGTGATAAATACATAACATTTTATTCTCCCTCATCCAGAACTATACTCATATTATCAAATGCCGGTGTTACATTTTGCGGCGTCAACCGGTCAATTTCCCGATAATCGCATTCCACCGCCATATGATTAATCACGACCTGCTGCGGCGCAATCCGTTCGGCATCGCGCAGAATATCGTCCAGCCCGGCATGGTGACGCCCGCCTTCCGGCGTTGTCAGCGGCAGAATCAGCAACTTAACCGGACGGCCAATACAGTTGAAGGCTGCCTCGTCAATTTTCCGATAATCGGCAATATACACAATTTCTCCGTCATTAAAAATATAACCTGTCGTCGACATATTGTGTCCCAACAGCCGAATCGGCGTAATCTTTAAATCTTTCACCATAAACGGCCGATAATATTCAATCGTATTCGCCACCAAACTCGGTTCCCGGCTGACATCATTAGCATGCCCGGGGGTTGCAATCAAATAAGGAAAACGCTCCCGGACTGTTGCCACCGTCTCCGCCGTGGCATAAAAATTCAGACTGCGGTTTTCGGCACGGTTAATCTCTCGCAATTCGTCAATCCCATGCAGATGATCGGCATGAGCATGGGTATAGACAATCCCATCCACACTCCGGATTCCGCTCATCAGCAATTGTTGACGCAAATCCGGTGAGGTGTCGATCAAAATACGGGTATTTTTATATTCCAGACAAGAAGTCGTTCGCGTCCGTCGGTTTTCGACAACCGACGGATCACAGTTTCCCCACCCGCTGCCGACAGCCGGTACGCCGGGGGCCGCGCCGCTGCCGAGTATAATCATTTTATACATTAAAACTCATACCTCCCCTTGTCACTCGCCTTACGGAACAGCCGGTAAAAATTCTCGGAAGTGATTTTTGCCACTTCTTCCAACGAAATATTTTTAATTTGCGCCAGTTTCTCCGCCACATAACGAACATTTGCCGGTTCGTTCCGGTGACCGCGCAACGGTACCGGGGCCAAAAACGGTGAATCGGTTTCCACTAACAGGCGGTCCATCGGAAGATCGGCAAAAATTTCCCGCAATTCGGAACTTTTATTAAAAGTGATCATACCCGAAGCCGAGATATAAAAACCGATCGAAAGAGCAAATTCCGCCAACCGGCGAGAGCCGGAAAAACAATGAATTTCACCGTTGAACGGCGCTTTTTTGTAATGTTCCGACAAAATGCCTATCGTGTCGTCATCGGCGTCCCGGGTATGGATAATCAGCGGCAACCCGGTCTCCTGAGCCGCTTTGATCTGTTCGATAAACAGTTTAAGCTGGTTTTCCCGGCTGCTGTAATCGTAGTAATAGTCCAGACCGCATTCACCGATCGCTACAATTTTTTTATGATGGCTTTTCTCAATCAGCTCGGCAGCCGTTACCGACGTATATTCATCTGCATTATGTGGGTGCACACCGACCGCCGTATAAATAAAAGGATATTTTTCCGATAGCTTCAGCTGCTCGTCCAAATTGTCAATATTATTCCCCGCATTTAACACCGCAGTGATTCCGTTTTCTTTCATACGATGCAAAATTTCATCAAAATCTTCTTCAAAATCGTTATAATCCAAATGGCAGTGACTGTCGACCAGCATTTTTTCCCTCACATTATTTTACACAAATTGGCAATGATATTTATCAGGGCCTGTTTCTTATCCATATTCAGTCCGTTGACCTGGCGCAAAATCTTGACCGCTTCTTCCCAGGCTCGCGCCGTTTCTTCGATATTGCGGCTCTCCGCAATATGATCGGAGCAGAATTTCAAAACCAACTCCGCCGCCAGATCAAAGCTTTCTTCCGAAGCGGTTGCTTCTTCCACCCAGTCAAGCATATCCTGTAACTTAAAACGGGTTCCGGCATAAATTATGTCACTTAGCCGGCTGTAGCGTTCCAACGCGCCACAATCGGCATAATTAAGCGCCTTGCCGATACTGCCGCCGGCAATTTTTGCCAGTCCTTTGATCGTATTTTCATCCAAATCGGAACGATAACGCCGTAACAGACTTGCCACCGTATTATCGGCCAACGGTTTTAAAACCAGTTTTGTACAGCGCGAACGGATCGTCGGCAACAACTGCCCGACATTATGGCTGATCAACATCAAAATGCTTTTGGCCGGCGGTTCTTCGAGTATTTTTAACAGTGCGTTGGCACTGGCAGAATTCATGTCATCAATGCTGTCAATCACTACCACCCGCCAACCGTCATCGGAGGACTTTCTGGAAAAAAACTCATTAATCCCGCGCACATCGTCAATACGGATAAAAGCCGACTTTTTCAGATTTCTCAATTCGTCTTCATCCATTGCCGCCCCGTCTTTGATCGCTTTTAAAACCTTTTTGCGGTCGGTTTCAATAAAATCGCGCTCAATCACTTTGAAATCGGGATGAGAGCCGGAGCTGATCAGCTGGTTGCTGCGGATGTCCGGACTGGTGGCAAGCGTTGCCGCCGGTGCAAAAACATGACGTTTTTCATCCAACAGAAAACGGGAAAAACGATAAGCCAACGTCGCTTTCCCGATCCCTTTCACACCCGAAATCAACCAGGAATTATGCAGTTTGTTGGAATTGTAGGCCTCAAGAAGAGCCTTTTCCGCCTCTTCCTGACCAAGCAGAAAATAATTGTTTTTCGGAGTAATTTGCACAGGGTCGGGCATTATGGTTTCAAAAGCCTTTCTTCTACAATTTTTACAATATTTTGATGCAATTGTTCAATGCTCTGATCGGCATTGACGACCACATAACGGGGAGAAGTCTGCGCAATCTCCAAAAAACCGCGCCGCAGATTTTGATGAAACTCGTTTCCTCTGCTTTCGTGACGGGTCTCTTGGATTTCGGCTGTACCGTTCCGCTGCAGCGACCGTTCCAGCCCGATGCGGGGATCCAGATCCAGAATAATCGTCAGGTCCGGATAAAAATTGCCCACCGTCATCGCATACAACTGCTCCAGCATCTGTTTCGGTACCCGTTTATTGTAACCGTAATACTGATAAGCCATTGTCGAGTCGGCAAAACGGTCGCTGATCACCCATTTTCCGTCCTCCAGCGCCGGCAGTACCTTTTGCTGCATATGAATCCGACGGTCTGCATAATACAACAGGGCCTCAGCCACGGCGTCAAATTTGTCTTTGTCACCGGTACACAACATCTGCCGCAGTTCACGTCCGATCGGTGTTCCGCCCGGTTCTTTGGTCACTACGGTTTCCACACCGCAATGTTTCAGCCACTCGGCCAGCAGTTTTATCTGAGTTGATTTTCCGGTGCCTTCGCCGCCTTCCAGAGTGATAAAACGCCCCTTCATTACTCCGCTCCGAACAAAAGATATTTGACGTTACTCATAATCCGTCCCCAAAATCCCAGTTTGCGCACACTGTGATCAGCATACAGAGGAATAATTTTGGTCTCGCCGTCGGGAATTTCGATTTTGACTTCGCCCAACCGGTCACCCTGACTGATCGGTGCTTTAACCGGCTTATCATAGACAGCAGTAAGTTTAACCTCCCGGGCTTTGCTGCGGGCAAGCGTCAGAACAACATCTTCATTGACAATCAAGTCAATTTTTTTCTCTTCTCCCATATAAACCGGTGCCGCAACAATCCGTTGAAACTGCTTGAACACTTTGTAGTTGTCAAACTCACGAAATCCCCAGCTCATCAGTTTTTCGGCTTCTTCCGAACGTTCCTTGTTGCTCTTCATTCCGGTCATAACCCCGATCAGACGGCGTTCGCCGCGCTTGACCGAAGCCGTCAGACAAAAGCCGGCCTCAGCCGTATGTCCGGTTTTCAGACCGTCCGCATCCGGCATGCTGTAAAGCAAGGGGTTACGGTTGCCTTGAACAATGTTATGGTAAGTAAAACTTTTTTGCGCAAACACCGGATAATATTCCGGAAAATCCTGAATAAGCGCACGCGCCAGCTTGGCCAAATCCTCGGCCGACATACGGTGGTCGGGATGCGGCAGACCGGTAGAATTAACGAAATGCGAGTTTTTCAACCCCAGTTCTTTGGCTTTTGCGTTCATCAAAGCGGCAAAATTTTCTTCCGAACCGGCAATATTCTCGGCCGCCGTGATACAGGCGTCGTTACCCGATTGAATGATAATACCCTTGATCAGGTTCTCGACCGTAACCTTATCACCCACCGGCAAAAACATGGTCGAACT
Source organism: uncultured Azospirillum sp. (assembly GCA_900539605.1). Lineage (GTDB taxonomy): Bacteria > Pseudomonadota > Alphaproteobacteria > RF32 > CAG-239 > JAFUYI01. The sequence goes on from UQCS01000003.1 coordinate 70,952, forward strand.
GCCGCTGGCCGCACCGCCGGTACGCCAGGCATTTTCACTGACCGTGAACACGTCTTCCAGTGACAACGAACCGTTTTTCAGCTTGTCAAACAAAATATAAACCGTCATCAGCTTGCTCATCGAAGCTGGTGCCACCGGTACAAAAGCATTTTCGGTATAAAGATATTCGCCGGTGTCATAATCCATCAAAATCACGTTTTTGGCTTTGGTTTCCATCGCTGCCGCCGAAGAAGACAACAAGGCAGTGACAACAACGGCAGAAATCCATTTAGTATACAGTTTCATTTTGGTTCCTCTAATTTTCAACGACATGAGCAGCAGGAATTCCGAAATTTCGGATCTTAGCCTGACTGACAACGGCTTCTTCATGATAATTATACGGTCCGACCCGAACCCGATAGAACAACCGGCCGTTAATTTCTGCTTTCAAAACGTGCGTTTTACCAAACCGCATCAACCGCGAAGCCAGCCCTTTGGCCGCCTGATAACTCGAAAAAGCACCGGCCTGAACATAATATCCGGCAGCCAGGGATGCTTCGGCATCACAATCATCTTCATCACCATAAGACGACGGCATCGCCGGCGTAATCGCAGGTGCTGCCGCCAGCGGTTTAATATCTTCGCCGATCCCCGATCTGACGATTTGCGTCGTCGGCGCCGCCGTAACTTCTGCAGTCAGTGCTTTACCGGTCAACGCCGCTTTAAGATTTTTACTTTCTTTTTCCAGCACTTCGACCCGGACCTTGGCGGTTCCTTTCTCCAAAAAGCCCAACAGCTGGGCCACTTTTTTCGAAACATCGACAATGCGGTTACGTGCATAAGGACCACGGTCATTGACGCGTACGACCAGAGAACGGCCGTTTTCCAAGTTGGTAATTCGGACAATCGACGGCAGCGGCAACGTACGGTGTGCGGCTGTTAAACTGTGCATATTATATTTTTCGCCGTTTGCGGTACGCTTGGCATGAAAATCGGGACCATACCACGAAGCTGTTCCGGTTTCGGAATAAGAATAGTCTTCTTTCGGATAATACCATCGTCCCAGAACTTTATAAGGATTACCCACTTTGTAAACTCCGCCTTGGCTTTTTATGGCCGAAGCCTGTTTTTGCGGCGGATCAGTCACTTCGGGACCGGTGGTTTGACAACTGCTTAACAGAGCCGTCACACAAAGGCAAAACACCGCGGATTTCAGCGTATTCAAGTTCATTTTTATTCCTCAATCAACATTGCCGGGCATTTTATACTATTTTTTTTGACTCGTAAAGCCTATAATTATGTCACATGAAAACATTGTATGCCATCCGGAAGAAGTGCCCCGCTTTTATGACGACACTAAAACTTTAGCCCACCGCTCCTTCAATCCCGCTCTCCGCAAAAACATAAAAAAACACCCTCACGGGTGCTTTTTTTTAATGGCGGAGAGTCAGGGATTCGAACCCCGGGAGGAACTCACGCCCCTCGTCTGATTTCAAGTCAGGTGCATTCAACCGCTCTGCCAACTCTCCATTTCGTTTCTACATTCCGATCGGAACTCTGTTCCGGCATCTGATTGTGGCTCAATTCTTTCGGGCTATCGCCCTCACAACTTGCCGATCTCCGCTTTGTCAGCAAGATCGCTTACAAATCGGCCCTTATCTCAACCGGGGATTGCTTTAGTTTTTACCTAAAACAATCCCAAAGGTCAAGCATTTTTTACAATTATTTGCGTTTTCCGATCAAGCGTAGATAATCGACGATATAAACGACAATCAAAAAACACAAAGCACGCAGCCCGATAATATATAAACCGGCCCGCATGCTAAAAAAGAAGACCTGAATAACCATCGAGGTGACAACCGAACAGGCCAACATTGTCAACCAATAATATCTCACTTTGCTGAAGGCAAAAGCGCAAACGATTGCCGGCACGAATATTTTCCAATCCACGATCATTTCCTGCAAAATGCCGAGGCTGATCGGAATAAATTTGGTACCGGTAAACATACTGATGACGATGATTGCCACCGCGGCAACCAGAATGGCAAAATAAATTTTCTTCAAACTCATTGTTATATCCTCTGATTCAGTTTTATTTTGCCGGCAGAATAGCAACAATTAATTAATTTGGCAACACCTAAAGAAAACTCCGGCAGTTTTTTAGTGCCGGAGTTTTTTATGGTGTCCGCGATAAAAATTAGAACATAAATTTAATACCGGCGGTAACTTCCATCAGATTGTCAAGGTTTCTGGCACCGACATAGCTGTATCTGCCGACAACGCGGGCAGCAAAGTTTTCGGTGAAGTTGTACTGCATACCGACACCGGCACGATAACCCATTCTCTGTTTATTCTGGCTGCCTCTGATATATTTAACTTTCATATTGTAGTTTGCCAGACCGAGGGTACCGAGCAGATTGAAGCCGTCACAGCCGATCGGCATGTAACCATAAGCATCCAAGCCATAAGCATAAAATTCGGTTTTTACCCGATCAATCGTTCCCTTGAAAGATTTTCTTTCGCCCGACTGCTGGAAAAAAGCTTCCAAACTGGAATACGGCGTGATCATGGTACCGAGGTTAACAGCGCCGGAGTTGTAATCCTTTTTCGGATCCTTGGCCAGCTTTTTGTAGTCTGCATGAGAATAAACATAATCAAAACCGATGTAAGGCTTAAATTCTCTGTTTAAATCCATTGCATTTACACTTACGGAAAAGAGGCAAGCAACACCTGCTAACAGTAATGTTTTTTTCATATTTTAAACTCCATTTATAAATAGGTTTTTGTTAACTGTATTCAAAAGTCTGTTGTAAATATTATAACAGTCATAATATTACTGATTGTTGATGTAGCCATTGTTTGCCCAAATTAAAGAGTGCAATTCAAAAAAAATGTGCTAAATTAAATAAAAAAGATCTATAATTTAGGAAAATGAACATGTTATGCCCAGAAAAAAATTGCCCCTTATGTCCGCGCCTGGTTGCTTTCCGTACTGACAACCGTCAAAAATTTCCATCTTTTTACAATGCGCCGGTTCCGCCGTTCGGTTCTTCTGATGCCCGGCTGCTCATTTTAGGAATGGCGCCGGGACTGAAAGGAGCCAACCAAACCGGACGTCCGTTTACCAACGATTACGCCGGAGACCTTCTTTATCCGGTTCTGAAAAAATACGGCTTTGCCACCGGTCACTACGGCAAACGCGCCGATGACGGCTACCGACTGGTCGACGCACGGGTCACCAACAGCGTCCGCTGTGTGCCGCCGCAAAACAAAGTAGTAGCAGAAGAAGTTAATAACTGCCGCCGTTTTCTTATCAGCGAGTTGGAAGCCCTGAACAATTTAAAAATTATTCTCGCGTTGGGCGGCGTAGCCCATAATGCCTTGCTTGGCACGCTCGGATACCCTAAATCCGCCTTCAAATTCGCCCACGGCGCACGGCATTTGCTGCCCCGGCACAATCTGGTGTTGTTCAACTCTTATCATACTTCGCGCTATAACGTAAATACCGGCGTTTTAACCACCGAAATGTTCGAAAACGTTATCCGGCACATTCGCGAAGAACTGGGAGACAAAGCCTGATGTCTTACGATTTGATAATGCAACAGGCACTCAAACTTCATAACGAAGGCAAACTGGACGAAGCCGAACAGCTTTATCGCAAAATTTTGGATACTTCTCCCTGTCATCCGGTGATTCTCAACCTGCTCGGCCTGATCGCTCAAAGCAAAAACCTGCATCTGGAAGCCGCCGACTGCTTCAGCCGCGCGATTGCGCAATCTCCTCAGATAGCCGAGTACTACTTTAATCTTGCCTGGTCACTTGAACGTTGCCATAAGACCGCCGAAGCCATCGAATATTATCATCGGGCTCTGCAACTGCAGCCGGGCATCAAAGAAGCGCATAACGCTCTCGGCAACCTTTATCTTGCCGCCGGCCGCCGAGAACAGGCCCAAGATCAGTATAATCAGGCAGCCTTGCTGGAACCGGGGTATATTGAGCCTCGTGCCAACCTGGCCAAAATGAATCAGGATCTGCCTGCTTTGCAGAAACTGCAATCTCAATATCCGCACGAAGCACTGATCCCTTATTATATAAGTCTGCTGCAACGACAATCGGGACAAACGGCATCCGCGCTGGAATCTGCACAACTCGCATATAACCTGCAACAAGACGAACAAACAGCTCTCCTCGTCGGCGAGCTTTATCTGGAACTACAGCAACCCGACCGTGCCGAACCGTATTTTCGGCGCGTCCTCCTCTTCAACCCCAAATCGGTCAGCGCCCTCATCAATCTGGCCAACCGCGAACCCGACCCCGAAACCGCTGAAAAGATGTATAAACAGGCGCTTGACCTGTCCCCGCAAAATATTGATGCCCACATTAACTACGCCGATCTGCTGTACCGGCAGAAACGGCTGCACGAAGCGTTGGAAGAATACCGGCAAGCGGTTATTTTGGATCCCGAAAGGCCTGAAGTTTCCAACAATCTTGGTATCATTCAAAAAGATTTCGGAGAATACGAAGAAGCACTGGGACTGTTTTTTAACGCCTTGTTACAACAGCCTGATCGGAAAGAATATGCTCTCAATATTGCCGAAACATTGATGCTTCTGTATGAAAAAGCACCCAAAGAAGCGCAAAAAATCGCCCGCAACTGGCTTAAGAAAACCCCCGACAACATCTTTGCCCGTCGTCTCAACGAAATCTTTGACCATACCGACGGAGATAGCGGCAAAGAATATACGCAAAAACTGTTTAATCTGTTTGCCGATAACTATGAGGAGGTTATGCAGCGACTCGACTATCGGCTTCCGCAAATAATCGCCGACGAGTTGGGACCGCTTGAAGGACACATTATCGATCTCGGCTGCGGAACCGGACTGACCGGCGCCGTGCTCAAGAATCCCCGCAATTCTCTCACCGGCATTGACATATCGCCGGCCATGTTGGAAAAAGCCCGGCAAAAAAAGATATATGATCGTTTGGAAGAAGCCGACATTACCGACTATTGCCATCGTCTCCCTCCGGCCGATATGGTGGTTGCCGCCGACGTATTCGGATATTTTGGGGCTCTCGATGAAATTATCCCGCTGATTTTTCCACGCGACTTTTGTTTTTCAATTGCCGCCGACGACACGACGAAATCCTGGCATTTGATGTCCAACGGTCGCTTTCGGCATAATCCGGCCTATGTCAAAAAACTTTTGCAAAAAGCGGGCTATTCGAATATAACGGAGCGTCCCGCCGTGTTACGCCGCGAAAACGGCGAAGATGTCAACGGATTTGTCTTTATCGCAAAGGAAAAATAACAATGGCCCGAAAAGAAGAAAACACCGGTTTTGTTTGTGAGCACTGCGGACGGGAAGTATTACCGCTTAAAGACGGCAGCTACCGCAATCACTGCCCTTTTTGTCTTTATTCCCGTCATGTGGATATCGTTCCCGGCGATCGCGCCGCTGATTGCGGCGGCTTGATGGAACCGGTAAAAATAATTTACAACTCCAAAAAAGGCTACCAAATTGTTCATCGTTGCCAAAAATGCGGTTTTGAACGCAACAACATCATCAGCGAAGATCCGCGACAACCGGACGATATTAAGGCAATTACCAACATCATAAGGCGAAGCGCCCGCTGATTTTTTGTTCGGCTGCTCTTTCCGAAAACCCCGGCACCGATTATATTATAGGCAAAACAACATGGAGTATGAAATATGAGCGAAGACCTGAGCAGCCTTTTTGTTAAACGTCGTTCCATTTACCATCTGGGAAATGAAACCGCGCTGGCAGAAAACGATATTACCGAAATTATCACTCACGCCCTGAAATTTTGTCCGTCTGCCTTTAATTCGCAGTCGGCCCGCGTGGTGGTGGTGTATGGCGAACATTACCACAAGTTTTGGGACATTGTACTGACAGAACTGAGTAAAATTGTTCCCGATGACAAAATGCCGCAAACGATTGAGAAGGTAAAGTCATTTACCACCGGCATCGGCACAATTCTGTTTTTTGAAGATTGTACCACCATTGAAAATCTGCAAAAAAAATTTCCTCTGTACAGTGAGAACTTTCCCAAATGGTCACTGCAATCCAACGGAATGCTTCAATACATGATTTGGCTCGCCTTGGCCGAACACGGCATCGGCGCTTCTTTGCAGCATTACAATCCGTTGATTGACGACGAAGTGCGGTTGGCTTTCGATTTGCCGGAACATTGGATGCTTTTGTCGCAAATGCCGTTCGGAAGCATCAGCGCCCCCGCCGATGAAAAGAGCTTTTTGCCGATTGAGGACCGCCTTAAAGTTTTCGGATAAAAACAGACCGTTGCGTCTCCTGTCACATCTGAGGCCCTGTAAACTTGCGTCTCCTCAGTTTTCACATCAGCCAAAACATAAAAAATAAAGGTTGATACCCAACAGAATCAACCTTTATTTTTATTTTAATTTAATGCCATGTCAGAGCTTGGTTCTCCGCCAACGGCAACCGCTTAATCTTTAGCCGAGAAAACGGCCGGCAATCGCCACTTCGGAAGCAGGCAGCGAGGTGGCAACGATATTGATATTATCTAATTCAACATTTTCAAAACGTTCGTAAAAGAATTCAGTCAACAGCTTAATCAAACCCTGTTTATCGTTAAAACCGATCGAATCCACATAAGCCAGCACACCTTTGGTTGCGCTGCTGCCACCGAAAGACATCGACGTTTCCTGTGCCAGGCTTACCACAACATAACCGATCGGCTTTTCCAGCTTATGCGCGACCAGTTCCGCTGCCCGTTCGGTAAATTGTCCCGCGTTTTTGTCTTTTAATTCCGCGTTGGAATAAACTTTTAAAAAAGGCATTTTTTTCTCCCTGTTATTGCTGCAACAAATGCAAATAATTAAAATCTTCAATCCAGGCAGAAGCGTTTATCGGCATTCCTGCACCGGTTTCCATCGTAATCATTGCATCGGCCGCGACATACTTTTGCAAAAACTCCTTCAAAGGAAAATTTCCTTCGCCGTAATGCATATGCTCATCTTCGGTTCCCCGAATATTGCCGTCACACATATGATATACCGTCGGCTTTAATTTATAAAACCCCGACAATTGTTTTTCAAGATCTAACCCCAACGAATTAGCCGCGCAAGCGGCATGAGAAAAATCGAAACAGAAACCGCAACCGGCATAATCCATCACATATTTTATTTCTTCGGGCGTGGTACCATGCATCCGACCCTCTACATCACTGGCCTCATAAGGCAAGTTTTCGATCACAATCCGCGGATCGTTAAACAAACGGAATTGCCGGGCCGTTTCTTCCAAATTTTCTTTCGTCTCGCCGCCACCGGCATGAACAACAATCACTTTGGCATCAAATCGGTCGGCTGCTCTTTGGGCATGGCTCAAAATTTCCGCATTATTTTCAAAACGTTCGCGGTAGCCGGTATCAAACCCCATACTGTTATGCGGCGCATGGATTGTCACTTCCAGCCCCGAAAGCTTTTGCTGTAACAGAGCCAAATCCGATTCCGGTGTTGACGGAATAATCATCAGTTCCACAAACATTTCAAGGCGGTTTTGCCGCACAAACGCCACCGCCTCGTCAACAAATGCCGGGTTGTTCTGTAAATTGCTGCTGAACAGTTTAAATCCGTATTTTTTCATTTTGCCGCCTTACAGTCCAAAGCTGTTTAAATACCAGTCTACCGTCTTAATGATGCCGCTGGCAAAATTTTCATCGGCTTTCCAGTCCAGTTCGCGACAAAGTTTTTCCGCATCAATCGCATAACGGCGGTCGTGCCCCGGACGATCTTTGACAAAGACAACCAGATCACGGTAAGATCTTCCGCCTTCCCGTGGACGCCGCTGATCCAAAATCGAACAAATCGCATCGACAATCTCCAAATTGTTCTTTTCGTTATGACCGCCGATATTATAAGTTTCGCCGCTTTTGCCCTGACGGAAAATCAGATCGATTGCTTTGCAATGGTCCAGAACATACAGCCAGTCACGCACGTTTTTGCCGTCGCCGTAAATCGGAATATCTTTACCGGCCAGAGCGTTGGAGATGATCTTCGGAATCAGTTTTTCGGGATGTTGTTTCGGCCCGTAATTGTTGGAACAGTTAGAAACCGTGACATTCATACCGTAAGTGCGGTGATAAGCGCGTACCAGCATATCCGATCCGGCTTTCGAAGCCGAATACGGCGAACTGGGATCATAAGGCGTCGTTTCTCTGAAATAACCGCTATCTCCCAAAGCACCGTAAACTTCATCGGTAGAAATATGATGGAAGCGGCAGTCTTCATAGCCCTCTTTTACCTGATGGGGAGCTTTCATCCAATGATTACGGGCAGCATCCAGCAACGTGAACGTTCCAACCAGGTTGGTTTCGATAAAGGCACGCGGCCCGGTAATCGAATTGTCGACATGGCTTTCGGCAGCAAAGTGAACCACGCCGCGGACATCATATGTTTCAAACAATTGTTTAACCGCAGCGGCATCACAAATATCACTCTGCACAAACTTGTAGTTAGGCGCTTTTTCACATTCTTTCAAATTGTCCAAATTACCGGCATAAGTCAGTTTGTCCAGATTGATTACCAGATAATCCGGATATTTTTCTACCAGATAAGGCACAAAGTTTGCCCCGATAAATCCGGCGCCGCCGGTTACTAAAATAGTCTTCATAAGTTGTTTTCCTCCATATTTTCAATACATTCTCTGAGGGCGTCACGCCAATGGCGGATGCGGATACCGAAATCTTTCTTGATTTTTGCTTTGTTCAGCACTGAGTATGGCGGCCGGGCAGCCTTGGACGGATATTCCCAGCTTTCAATCGGGCGAATATCACAATCGAGTCCCGACAATTCAATAATCTCTTTGGCAAAATCGTACCAAGAACAAACACCTTCGTTGGAAAAGTGATAAATACTTTTGGTTCCCGGACGAATCTGCGGTAAAATATGGATAATCGCTGCCGCCAGATCACCCGCATACGTCGGTGTTCCGATCTGATCAAAAATCACCTTCAGCATTCCGCGTTCGCTGCCGAGCCGGCGCATTGTCTTGACAAAGTTGCTGCCGTATTCCGAATACAACCACGACGTACGGATGATTACCGCCGTGGAAGCTCGCGACATAATGATCTTTTCACCCTCCAGCTTGGTGCATCCGTAAACCGATTTCGGTCTGGTCGGATCTGTCTCGATATAAGGAACATAATTTTTGCCGTCAAAAACATAATCGGTCGAGATATGAATCAGCGGCACCCCGGTCGCGGCCAGATTCGCCGGTCCCTCAATATTGATTTTAGCCGCCAGATCCGAATCTTCTTCGGCCTTGTCAACCGCGGTATAGGCTGCACAGTTGATGACCGCCTGATAACGCTCGGGATTCACAACCAGACGCACCGCTTCGGGGTTGGTAATGTCGAGGATGTTGCGGTCGGTATAATCGGCCCGATCACCCAGCAGGCGTCTCATTTCACTGCCGAGCTGGCCGTTGCATCCGGTTACTAAATACATGAGATCTCCTTTAACAATGGGTTATGCCGGTCTTTGTCCGACAACACGGCTTTGTCGGTATCAATTTTCCAATCAATACCCAAAGCGGGATCGTTGTACAATAAACCGCCTTCGGCCTCTTTGCAATAAACATTGTCGCATTTATAAGCAAACACGGCGGTTGGCGTCAGTACCGAGAATCCATGACCAAAACCGCGCGGAATCATCAATTGTTTTTTGTTTTCTGCCGACAATTCCACCGCCACGTGCTGACCGAAAGTCGACGATCCGGGCCGCAAATCGACGGCAACATCCAGCACCGTCCCTTCCAAAACCCGCACCAACTTAGCCTGAGCAAACTCTCCTTTTTGAAAATGAATGCCGCGGATGGTCCCAAAACAGGATTTTGACTGATTGTCCTGAATAAAATCGTAGTCAATTCCCTGCTCTTTCAAAGCTGCCTTGTTCCAGCTTTCGAAAAAATAACCGCGTTCGTCTTCGAAAACCCGGGGTTCAATCACAAAAACCCCGTCAATTGCCGTTTTAGAAACCTTCATGATAGTCCTCATATACACGTTTTAAATAAGCCTTGTAATCAACGCCGTCTTTCAACTCGTCAATCAGCTTCAGCAGCTGGTCGGCAGAAATAAAACCGCGCCGGTAAGCAATTTCTTCAATGCAGGCAATCTTTAAATCCTGCCGTTTTTCAATAATCCCGATAAAATTGGAAGCCTCAAGCAGCGACTGCGGCGTCCCGGCATCCAACCAGGCATTGCCGCGTTTCATCGGCAAGACGTTCAGACGTCCTTCTTCAAGATACAGGCGATTCAGATCGGTGATTTCCAATTCGCCGCGGGCCGAAGGTTTGAGATTGCGCGCTTTTTCCACCACATCGGACTTGTAGAAATAGAGTCCGACCACCGCATAATTCGATTTCGGTTCTTTGGGCTTTTCTTCAATTGAAACCGCTTTGAAATTCTTGTCAAATTCCACCACACCAAACCGCTGCGGGTCAGAAACGTGGTAGCCGAACACCGTTCCGCCCGGATTATTGACAATTTCACGCTGAAACAATCCCAACTGGTCGCCCATATAGAAAATATTGTCGCCGAGAATCAGGCATACGTCATCATCCCCGATAAAATCCGCGCCGATTGTAAACGCCTGGGCAATTCCTTTCGGTTCTGCCTGAACCTGATACTCCAGTCTCAGGCCGTAGCGGGAACCGTCACCGAAAAGCCTTTCGATGTTGGGGGTATCCTGAGGGGTCGAGATGATCAAAATTTCGCGTATGCCAAACAGCATCAGGGTTGAAAGCGGATAATAAATCATCGGTTTATCATAAACCGGAAGCAATTGTTTACTGATGACGTTGGTAAGCGGATATAAGCGTGATCCGCTGCCGCCTGCTAAAATAATGCCTTTCATATTTTAATTCCTTGTAGTTATACCTTTATACTCGCCATAATACTCCCCGGCCGCCACAAATCAAGAAAATTGCCGTTTCTATTAACAACCGCGTCATAAACAACCCCGACAAAGGTCTTGTATTTGTATAATTAACGGTTATACTTCTTGTCATCTAAAACAAATTTTTAATTACGGAGCCTTAAATGGACGATCTAATCAGCGTAATCGTTCCTGCTTTCAACGCAGAAGCTTATATTGAACGTTGTCTGGACAGTTTGGTCCGGCAAACTTATCAAAATCTGGAAATCATATGCATCGACGACGGCTCAACCGACGGTACGGTTGAGAAAATCAAGCAGTACAACGATCCCCGGATCAAATTGATCGTACGCGGGCAAAACTACGGTATCAGCCTCACCCGCAATTTCGGTATCGGGATTGCTTCCGGTAAATATATCGGTTTTATCGATTCCGACGATTTCATCGACCCCGATTTTTACCAGAAGCTGTATCAGAGCATGATCGAAAACGATGCCGAAATTGTCAGTACCGCCACCCGCGTCATCTGGCCCGACAAAACCCGGATATGGTCGTCAAAACCGCAAGTCTGCCAAAAATTCGAAGACAAACTCATTGCCATTCGCAACGGCAGCTGCTGGAACAAACTTTATAAAAGAGACCTCATCCGCCGAAACAATATCGAATTTCCCGCCGGCGTGGTTTTTGAAGATAATTTGTTTATCATCAAATGCCTGTTCTTCTGCAACAAACTGGTCATAATTGATGATACGGCCTACAACTATATGATGGTATCTTCTTCCTTGACGCACAATCCCGCCAAGCAGGAAGCCCGCAAGAAAAATTCGCTTACCGTAACCAAAATGATAATCGACTTTATCAGCGCCCGCACGCCTCGCAGCAAAAAAGAAACGCTTCGTTTTATCATCAGAAATATCGTTGTTTCGGACTATTTGGCCGACAACGAATATTATCATCGCTTTAAGGTAATTACCGGCTCTTCTTTTCATTTATACAAAGCGCGTTTCAAAGCCCTGAAAAAATCGTGGTTTAAGAAATAAACCAACGAACACGGTTTTTGTGCCCCATTATGGCAAAATTTGCCGCTGCATATAGAAATTGCGCGACTCCGGCATTATTTAAATCAATCATCAGTTTGAACAGTTTAAAAACGGAGCTTTTCATGCAAAGAAATCGGATTTTGACCGCAGAACAATATCATGTTTTGAGACACAGGGGCACTGAACCTGCTTTTTCCGGAAAATATTATCAGTTTAACGAAGAAGGAACCTATGTCTGTGCCGGCTGTGGCAATCCCGTCTTTACTTCCGACCAAAAGTTTGACAGCGGTTGCGGTTGGCCGAGTTTTGACGCCTCTATTCCCGGCAGTGTCAAAATGGTGCCCGATTACAGTTACGGCACCACCCGGACCGAAGTTTGCTGCGCCAACTGCCATTCGCATCTCGGTCACGTTTTTGACGACGGCCCGACTCTGACCGGCAACCGCTTCTGCATTAATTCGCTGGCACTCGAATTTCATCCGCGCCGCAAAAACTAAATTTTCAAAAAGCGGCGGATTTCCTTCTTCAGCGTGCTTGCAAGCAGCGGCCCGACATGCCCTTTTTCCGGCACAATTACCAGCCGCGACGCCGGAAGCGCTTTATGCAGACGCCAGGCGCCGATCAACGGACAAACCATATCCAGCCGGTTGTGAACGATTAAAGCCGGCAAATGTCTGATCTTGTCGACCTGACACATAATCTGATCCGGTTTCAACATAAAGCCGGCGGCAGCATAATTAATATAAATTCGCGCCGCGTTGACATCGTCCTGTGTCACTTCCGTTTTTTCAAAGTTTGGAACCAACTGCCCCAACACCCGTTCATAATTGCCGTATAACGAAGCGGCTTTTACCTGTTCGCTCAGATTACGCGAATTGACCATATCGGCATAATATTGCGGCAAACTGATATTATCCGGCATATGGCGCCGCAATTCGGCCATTGTATCGGGATAAAACCAGCCGCTGATTTCATCGGCCCAGCCCGTCGCCGTCTCATCGGCAAGGAAAACTTTTGACAGCAGCAACATCTTGACCCGCTCGGGATACTTTTCGGCAAACAGCAACGCCAGCGTCGCCCCCCATGAACCGCCGAGCAATATCACTTTTTGCCTGATCTGCAAAAAATCGAGCAACCGGACCGCATCATTAAGCAAATCGGCCGTTGTATTATGCATTGTTTCTCCTGTCGGTGTTGAGCGGCCGCAGCCGCGTTGATCAAACAGAATCACCCGAAACTTCCGGCGTCCGAAAACAGCAGCATGATGCAGCCGCGCACAACCTCCGGGACCGCCGTGAAAAACCAGCACCGGTTGCCCGGACGGATTGCCGGCCTCCATAAAAAACACCCGGTGACCATCTTGTTCGGGCAAATACCCCTGATTGAAAACTTTAGGCGCAAACCAATTAAACATAACCATTTACCTTTTTTTTATCTTTATGTCTCATATTAATATAATCAAATTAATAATAAAACAAAAAAAGGACATTTACCCATGAGACTGATAATTTCCCCCGATTATGAACAATGCTCGCAGTGGGCTGCCGACTACGTTGCTTACAAAATCAAAGCCGCCCGTCCGACGGCCGAGAGGCCTTTTGTGATGGCCATTCCAGCCGGCAGTTCGCCGCTGGGCATGTTTGAACGGCTGATCGCCATGTTTCAGAAAAGAAAATTATCCTTTCAGAACGTTGTCATTTTTAATATGGACGAATATGTCGGCCTCAGCCCCAAAGATCCACAAAGTTATCACCGCTTTTTGTGGGAAAAGTTCTTCGACCACATCGACATCAATAAAAAGAATGTCCACTTGCTGGACGGACAGACGAAGGACTTTGCCAAAGAATGCGCCTCGTATGAAAAGCTGATTCGCAGCTACGGCGGCATTGATCTTTTGATCGGCGGCGTCGGCGAAGACGGACATATTGCTTTTAACGAACCGGGTTCTTCGCTGGCTTCGCGTACCCGGGTTAAAACCCTAAATAAAAATACCATTAAGGCAAACGCCCGCTTTTTTGACAATGATCCCAACCTGGTCCCGAAAAACGTCTTAACCATCGGTATTGCGACTATTATGGAAGCCAAAGAAGTGATGATTATTGCCAGCGGTGACAAAAAAGCCTCTGCACTCCATTGTGCTATCGAAGGCAGCATTAATCATATGTGCCCGATCAGCATCCTTCAAATGCATCCGCATACCCTGATTGTCTGTGACGAGGAAGCAACATCGGAACTTAAAGCCGACACCGTACGCTATTTTAAGGAAAACGAAGAAGTCAAAATGCCGCAAAAACGCTGAAATTCTACTCAATCCGTTTGATAAAAAGGCGTTCTTGCAAGAACGCCTTTTTATATTTTGCCAAGCACTGTAACCACATAGCCTCATACCTATTTATCCCCTCGGCCTTTATTGCATGGCAATGCTCAAACCGCACATCAGAATAAACCCCGTAAACAAAGCCGGAGCCGATCTCTTATCTTGCTTGGCATCATATGTTTCGGGCAGAATTTCATTAACGATAACAAACATCATCGCGCCGCCGGCAAAAGCCATTCCCAACGGCACCATCAAACTCCCGATATCAGCAATCAACAGCCCCGCAACGGCACCGGCCGGTTGCATCATTCCGCTTAGAGTCGCGGCAATCGCGGCTTTTAAACGAGAATAACCGGCGCTGATCAAGGCGATCGCCACCGTCAGCCCCTCGGGAATATTTTGCAAGGCAATGCCAATTGTCAGACTTTCGGGATTATTCAGGCGTTCTCCTCCATAGGCAACGCCGATCGCCAACCCTTCCGGCATTTTGTGTATGCTGATTGCAATCACAAACAGCCACGCCGCACTCAATTTGATCCGGCTTCCGTGATGACCGGAAATTTCATGTTCATGCGGCAAGAAAGCATTGAGTGCCGCAATCGAAAACATACCGCCCAACAACGCCGCCGAAAACCAAATCGCCGTTTCCGTATGGCTCGGCAACAAGCTCTGTAACCCTTCCAGCGCCGGTTCCATCAACGAAAAAAAGGATGCCGCCAGCATCACGCCGGCAGCGATATTCAACATCAGATTAATATCGTCTTTAGAATAAGAAGACTTGAAAAAGGTCAGAAAACCGCCGACCCCGGTAACCAAACCGGCCAAAACCGCGGCTAAAAAGCCTTCTGTAAAAAATCCCGACATTTCACCTCGCACCTGTTGAAACTATGCGGCTAATATAAGACTAAAATACGAATACAACAATTGAAGAAATTCAGACTGTATCAAAAAAAGGTTCATTTTTTTGATACAGAAAAATAGTACAACAGAGGAAATTTGAATTCAAGAAGATTGTGAGATTATCAATAGCTTAGTAAAAAAGAAAAGCGGAGAAAAAATGTATCAAAAAAATGAACATTAAAATTCATTAAAATAAGGACAATGACTAAACATACTTCTTTGGCAATAGCATTAACGGCAACCACTTTTTTAAGTGCGCCGGCAACTGCCGCTTTTTTGACTCCGACACTCGGAGAAAACAGTGTGTTTGCGTATTCGGAAGGCTCGGAAAGCGATTATAACTTTGCTTTGCAGGAAACAGACGGACAACAAAATCCGAATAAAAAATATTATAAAATCAAACCACATCTTTCACGCTTTTCATCAACCGGCAATGTCAACTGGGCAGCGATAGGCGAAGATCAGAAAGATGCAACCGATGTGATAGAAGTGAAATTGCCGAACAATCAGGTCAAATATTTCAAATATACTTACACCCGGCCTGAAGGAAGAACGGCTTACAATACCCGGCAAGATGCTCTCAGTGGTAATGTCGATGCTGATTTTATAGGCAGCTCGTATGAAACATCCTATCCTGGTATATTATACGGCGGAGCTGTCTTTAACAGCGGAAACATTGACAGTCTCAGCGGCAATTTTATTAAAAACAGTATAAATAATACTTATAACTACGGTGGCACTTCCGGAGCAGCAATTGCAAACGAGGGAACAATCGGCAAAATCAGCGGAGATTTTATCAGCAATTATCTGAATAACCCAAAAACAGCCAAAGGCAGTGCTATTATAAACTTAAATAAAATCGGAGAAATTCAAGGAAAATTCATCGGCAATTACATAGAGACTGAAGGAATAGCAACTGGCGGTGCTATTTTAAACAATTCTGATGGTATTATAAACAACATTAACGCAAATTTTATCGGCAATTATGCGAAAGGTAAAATTAATGTTGAAGGCGGCGCAATTTATAATCAGATAAACGGTATAATCGGCAAAGTTACAGGGGATTTTATAAGCAATTATACCGAAAACACGGCAGACGAAGAAAACGCTTTGGGCGGTGCCGTTTCCGTTAACGCGGATATGACATTTGCTTCAGGAACAAAAACCCATTTTATATCAGATAATTATACCCAAGATAATATTCGCGGTAAAATTTACAATGCTTTTTTCATGGAAAGGTTTCAGAGACCGACAGAACTGAATTTGACTTTGGACACCACCGGCGGCGGCACATGGGTTATTAATGACAATATTGAAGGTGGGCATTATAGCGTGCGTTTCGGGATGAACTATGACTATCAATATAAGATATTGATGGTCGGTGACGGCAGAGGGACAGTATGGGTCAACAACGATATCGTCAATGCCGAAAAAATAACTGTTGACGGCACCACGTTGCGTTTCGGTTCTTATCAGCACGAAGACCGAACAGCCAAGAACTGGGACGGCAAAGGTGCGTTTGTTGCCTCAATGTATAAAGATGC